>NZ_DATIDM010000103.1:0-15336 GCF_035456225.1 Flavobacterium sp.
AATCCGTCAGTTAGCTTTGATCTGGCTTTCGATTTCGAACCAAACTGGGATATCCTTTATTTTGAATATTCTACAGATGGTGGAGTGAACTGGAATGTTTTAGGTACTTCGGCGGATTCAAACTGGTATAACAGCAGCAGAATGCCAAATGGAACAGACTGTTTTAATTGTATTGGTAATCAGTGGACAGGAAATTATGCCACAGCCCCTTCAGGAGGTAATGGAGTTAACGGAAACAAGAGAAATTACAGTCACACTTTGGCACAATTTGGAAATGGTGGTGCCACACCGGCATCAAATATCATGTTCAGATTTAAATTTGTTTCCGATGAAGCAGTAAATCAAGAAGGTGCAATTATAGATAATTTTGTTATTAGCGGAACACTTTCGGCAGAAGATCACGGTAATTTTGAAACTTTCAATGTATGGCCAAATCCATCAAACGGAAACGTGAATATTCAATTGAATACTTCTGATAAGGTAAATGTTACTTTGTTTGATATCCGAGGAAGAAGAGTTTACAATAAAGTGTTTAACTCTTCAGGAGCAATGTTTAATCAGGAAATTAATTTCAATTCATTAGAGAAAGGAATTTATCTTTTAAATGTTGAATCAGAAGGTAAGAAAGCAACTAAAAAGTTAATCATCAACTAAGATCGGTTATAAATGGGAGAGAGCGGATAAAAGCAATTTTATCCGCTTTTTTTATCTCCTTATGTGATATAATTTTATGTTAATTAAACGGATGAAAAAAGTAAGATTTTTTATCTTTAAACAAAATAAAAAACAATTCCATGAGAAGTTGGGTCATTATTTTATCATTCGCAAGTTATCTGTCTTTTGCACAGAATAATGATAATGTGCAGGATTCGGACTTGAAACCGATTAAGATCTACGAAAAAGAAGGAGTGAAAATAATGTCATATGACTTTAATTCGCTCGAACCCCTACTGCATAAAAATAATAAAATTACTTATGTGATTAATTTCTGGGCTACATGGTGTGTGCCTTGCGTAAAGGAATTGCCCTATTTCGAGCAAATAAATAAGAAATATAAAGATCAAAATGTAAAAGTCATATTGATCAGCATGGATATGCCCAAGAAGGTGGAAACTGCTTTGATTCCTTTTGTCAAAAAAAAGAAGCTGGAGTCTGTTGTTGTCCATCTGGATGATCCGGATGCTAATGCCTGGATAGAAAAAGTAGATAAAAACTGGAGTGGGGCAATTCCTGCCACAATTATCTATAATAATACAACCCGAAAGTTCTATGAACGTTCTTTTACGCTTGAAGAACTTGATAAAGAGTTACTAACAATCATTAATAACTAAATTATGAAAACAGTCAAAATTGCAGCATTGGTATTATTGGTAAGCATAATGAGTGCTTTTACCTTGGTTAAATCAGAATCGGGTGGGTATCAGATTGGTGATATTGCTACCGATTTCAGTCTGAAAAATGTAAATGGTAAAAAAGTATCCTTAAGTGATTTTAAAGACGCGAAAGGATTTATCGTTGTATTTACATGTAACCATTGTCCCTACGCAAAAGCCTATGAAGACAGGATTATCGCTTTAGACAAGAAATACAAATCGATGGGATATCCTGTAATTGCAATCAATCCTAACAATCCTGCAGTTCAACCGGACGACAGTTTTGAAATGATGCAGAAGCGAGCCAAAGAAAAAAACTTCGGATTTCCGTACTTATTCGATGATGGGCAGAAAATCTATCCGCAATACGGAGCAACCAAAACACCTCATGTTTACATTCTTGAAAAAAACAAAGGTGGAAATGTTGTGAGATACATCGGAGCTATTGATGATAACTATTCGGATGAATCAGAGGTTAAAAACAAATATGTTGAAAATGCAGTGGACGCGCTGTTAAAAAACCAGGACGTTCCGGTAAAAACCACTAAAGCTATTGGATGTTCTATCAAAGCATAGTACTTTTGCAAAAAAACAAAACAATGAATATTTCACAAGAACAATGGTGGCAAGGAGCCCAGGAAGATGAAAATGCTGTAATCCTTGATGTAAGAACCGAAGGAGAATGTAATGAAGGAATTATTCCGGGCGCAATTAATATTGATATTTATAAAGGACAGGGGTTTATCTACAAATTGGATGAACTTGATAAAGCAAAAAAATATTATGTGTATTGCCGTTCCGGAGCCCGTAGTGGTCAGGCATGTAATATAATGCAACAAATGGGTTTTGAAAATGCTTTCAACCTTTCAGGAGGTATAATGGAGTGGGATGGACCTGTTGTTTCACCAGAGTTATAAAAAAGGAGCCCAAAGCTCCTTTTTTATTATTCGGCTAATTTTCTAAGCCCTTTCTTATCTTTCAAAACTATTTTTTTTCCGTTAAGTTCTATCAAACCACTTTTGTTGAATTCAGAAAGTAATCGGATGCAACTTTCGGTAGCGGTACCAATGATACTGGAAATTTCTTCTCGTGACAATTGTATTTTCAAACAACCGTCTTTGTCTACTCCAAAAGAATCTTCAAGGTATAATAGTGTGATGGCAAGTCTTTCCTTTACACTCTTTTGAGCCAGGTTTACCAAAACATTATCGGCTTCTTTCAAATCATGGCAAACATTTTTCATCATATTAAGAGAAAACTTGTTGTTTTCATTGAAAAATTCCATTACCTGATTTTTAGGAACAAAACATACCTGCATATCTTCTAAAGCTACTGCACCCAAATTAGCAGGTTCTTCGCTTATCAGGGAACGTTGTCCTAATAACTCACCTTTTGTCACTAACTTAACAATCTGATCTTTACCATTAGAACTTAATTTGGTAAGTTTACAAACACCATCTTTAACACAAAAGATGCCATCGAGGCTGTCGCCTTCTTCAAAAATGATGTCGCCTTTTTTTACAGTGAAGGAAGTTTTACAATCGGCAAGTTTCATTATTTCATCCTTGTTTAGGGCTTTTAATGCACTGAACTCCCTAACAATGCATTGATCACATTTACTCATTGTACTGATTGTTTTTGCAAAGATACTATTTATAGTGAATGATAAATATCATATTTTAAAAATTCGTAAATTGTAAACTTTGTGACAGGTAAATGAGCAAATTATGAATGAACAAAATTGTTTCCATTGTGGTAACGATGTTGTCAAGGCAGACGAAATTGTTTTTGATGAAAAAGCATTTTGTTGTAACGGTTGTAAAACGGTATACGAAATTTTCAGTCTGAATGATTTAACCTGTTACTATGATTTTGAAAAGGCTCCCGGAGCAACGCCGCAAGATATAAAAGGCAAGTATGATTTTCTGGTCAATGAAGCCATTGTTTCAAAACTTCTCGAATTCGAAGAAGAAGCCATACACATCGTTTCGCTTTACATCCCGCATGTACACTGCAGTTCATGTATTTGGATTTTGGAAAACCTAAACAAACTACAAAAAGGGATTTCTGCATCTCAAGTGAATTTTCACGCCAAAACGGTCCGGGTTACATACGATCCGAAAGAAACCAATCTGAAAGATATCGTTTTGTTGCTGAATTCTATAGGTTATGAGCCTTACATCAGTCTTGAAAACTATGATGCAAAAAAAGAGGCAGTCGACAGAAGTTTGCACTATAAAATAGGAGTAGCCTTTTTCTGTTTTGGGAATATCATGCTTTTATCGTTCCCCGAATATTTCGAAGTCGGCGAATTTTGGATTGATCAATACAAAGGATTCTTTCGTTGGTTGATTTTCGGATTATCCTTGCCTGCCTTTTTTTATTCGGCTTGGGGGTATTATGTTTCGGCCTGGAAAAGTATTAAATCCAAAATGCTGAATATCGATATTCCCATCGCATTGGGGATTGTGGTAATGTTTATCCGAAGTACCGTTGATATCGTTTTCAATTACGGACAAGGTTTTTTTGACAGTATGTGCGGATTGATTTTCTTCATGCTTCTTGGGAAATTATTCCAACAGAAAACCTATAATTTCCTGTCTTTTGAACGTGATTACAAATCCTATTTTCCAATTGCCGTTACTAAAATACTTGCCAATGGTACCGAAGAAGCCATTCAGGTGTATGATGTTGAAAAAGGCGATCGATTATTGATCAGAAATCAGGAATTGATCCCGGTTGACGGGATATTGATAACAGAAAGTACCCTAATCGACTACAGTTTTGTTACCGGTGAGGCAGAACCGATAGAAAAAAAATCGGGTGATAAGATTTTTGCAGGCGGAAAACAATTGGGTAAAGTCATCGAGATGGAGGTTTTGCATTCGGTTTCCCAAAGTTATCTGACGCAATTATGGAGCAATGATGTTTTTCAGAAAAGAGTCGATCAGAAATACAAAACCATTACTGATACACTCAGCCGTTATTTTACACCGGCTTTATTGATGTTGGCTTTCGTTTCCTTTGGGTATTGGATCTTTATAGATACAACAACGGCATTTAATGTTTTTACGGCTATCTTAATTGTGGCGTGTCCGTGTGCTTTGGCTTTAACGGCGCCTTTTACATTGGGAAATGTGCTTCGTATTATCGGTTACAGAAAGCTTTATCTGAAAAACGCAACCGTTATAGAGCAGTTGTCTAAAGTGAATACGATTGTTTTTGATAAAACAGGAACTATTACGTCGAATAAAAAATCAGCCATTGAATATGTTGGCAATCCAATTTCAGAACCGGATTTGGTTCTTGTGAAAAATATGCTGAGGGGCTCAAACCATCCTTTAAGCCGCAGATTGTATGATTTTCTTCCTCAAGTGGCAATTAAAAAAGCATCGGATTTCGAAGAAATAACCGGAAAAGGAATTCAGGGAACCATAGACGGAAAAAGACTTAAAATAGGTTCGGCATCATTCATTGGGAAATCCGATGAAGATCAAATCAGGCAGACTTCCGTTCACATAAACATTGATGGTATTTATTTTGGTAAATATGTCTTCGGTAATCAATACCGGGATGGACTGGAAAAACTATTTTCGGATTTAAGTAAAACCTATGAATTAAAAGTGCTTTCAGGTGACAATGAAGGAGAAAAAGAGGCTTTGGAGCGATTACTTCCCAAAAATACCGAACTGATTTTTAATCAAAAACCCGAACAAAAATTAGCCTTTATAGAAAATCTTCAGCAACAAGGGAAAAATGTTCTAATGATTGGAGACGGACTTAACGATGCAGGCGCCTTGGCACAAAGTAACGTTGGTATTTCGATTTCGGAAAATGTTAATGTGTTTTCTCCGGCCTGTGATGGTATTCTTGATGCTTCTCAATTTTCGAAAATCAGCTTTTTCCTGAAATTCTCCAAAAATGCAATGCTGACCATTATGATGAGTTTCGGATTATCGTTACTTTATAATGTAGTAGGATTGAGTTTTGCTGTCACGGGGAACCTTTCTCCTATAGTTGCGGCCATAATTATGCCGTTGAGCACAGTGACTATTATAAGTTTTGTAACGATTATGAGCAACCTTTTCTCGAAAAGATAGGATAATGTTTTGTTTTTAAGAAAATTATGATTAATTTTTAAGTTAATTTCTGATATGACAATTGTCATATTTTATACCATATCGCTAAAGTAATTTTGAAAAAACAATAAAGGTATGAGTGTTATTTATCTGTTAATCTCCATTAGTATCGCCGTGGCCGCCGTCTTTTTATACATTTTTATAAGAGCGGTAAAGAGTGGCCAATTTGACGACGATTACACCCCGTCAGTAAGAATGCTTTTTGACGACGAATTGAAAAAAAATCCAAGTAAATCAGAAAAACAAAATTAATTATGGAAATGCAACAATTTTACTATGACAACAAAATTGTAAAAAAATTCCTGTATGCTACTATCGTTTTCGGTGTAGTTGGGATGCTGGTCGGGTTACTGGTAGCAGTATTGTATCTTTTTCCCGGGCTGACCGATGGAATTTCCTGGTTGAGTTATGGCCGTTTGAGACCATTACACACTAATGCTGTAATTTTTGCTTTTATCGGGAATGCTATTTTTGCAGGAGTCTATTATTCTTTGCAGCGTCTTCTAAAAACAAGAATGTTCAGTGATGTTTTAAGCAGCATCAATTTTTGGGGATGGCAATTAATAATCGTGGCCGCCGCAGTTACGTTACCGTTGGGGTATACAACTTCAAAAGAATATGCCGAACTGGAATGGCCGATTGATATCGCAATTGCTCTTATATGGGTGGTTTTCGGTATCAACATGATTATGACAATTTTAAGACGTAGGGAGCGACATTTATATGTGGCCATCTGGTTTTATATTGCCACTTTCGTAACCGTTGCGGTATTGCATATTTTCAACAGTTTGGCTTTACCAGTAAGCGGATTGAAAAGTTATTCTGTTTATGCAGGTGTTCAGGATGCTTTGGTGCAATGGTGGTACGGCCACAATGCAGTAGCGTTTTTCCTTACAACGCCTTTCTTGGGACTGATGTATTACTTCATTCCGAAAGCAGCTAATCGTCCGGTATATTCTTATCGTTTATCCATCATTCACTTCTGGTCTTTGATTTTCTTATATATCTGGGCAGGTCCGCACCACTTGCTTTATACTGCATTGCCGGATTGGGCTCAAAATCTTGGAGTAGTTTTCTCTGTGATGCTTATCGCGCCGTCCTGGGGAGGTATGATCAACGGATTATTAACCTTAAGAGGGGCTTGGGATAAAGTAAGAACCGAACCAATTTTAAAGTTCTTCGTTGTTGCGATTACCGGATATGGTATGGCTACTTTTGAAGGTCCAATGTTATCGCTTAAAAATGTTAATGCAATTGCTCACTTTACCGATTGGATTGTGGCTCACGTTCACGTTGGCGCGCTGGCATGGAACGGATTCATGACGTTTGGTTTGATCTACTGGTTGATTCCGAGAATGACAAAGACGAATCTTTACTCTGTTAAACTGGCGAATTTCCATTTCTGGGTAGGCACTTTAGGAATCATTTTGTATGCCTTGCCTTTATATGTTGCCGGATTTACTCAGGCTCAAATGTGGAAGCAGTTTAATCCTGATGGTTCTTTAGTTTACGGAAACTTCCTTGAAACTGTTACAGCGATTATGCCAATGTATGCGATGCGTGCGGTTGGAGGAACTTTATATCTTATCGGAATGTTTGTTCTGGTTTATAACATTGTGATGACGATCAGACAGGGACAAAGTATAGAAGATGAATTGGCTGAAGCACCGGAATTGCAACGAATCGCTGCACACCGATTAAAAGGCGAAAAATTCCATACATGGTTAGAAAGAAAACCAATCCAGCTTACGGTTTTGGCTACCGTTGCGATTCTGATTGGAGGAATCATTCAAATCATTCCGACATTGGTTGTAAAATCAAATATACCAACAATTTCAAGTGTGAAACCTTATACGCCGTTGGAATTAGAAGGACGCGATTTGTATATAAGAGAAGGTTGTGTGGGATGTCACTCTCAAATGATACGTCCTTTCCGTTCGGAAGTAGAGCGTTACGGTGAGTATTCTAAATCCGGAGAATATGTTTATGATCATCCATTCCTTTGGGGATCAAAACGTACAGGACCAGATTTGTTCCGCGTGGGTGGAAAATATTCAGACAACTGGCACTTCAACCATATGTGGGACCCGCAAAGTACTTCTTCAGGGTCAATTATGCCGGGTTATAAGTGGCTGTATGACAATAAACCTATGGATTACACCAGTATCGAAGACAAAATGCGTACAATGGTTAAACTGGGAGTTCCTTATACTGACCAGGAAATAGCGAATGCTAAACAAAGTATCGCAAAACAGTCAGAGCAGATTGAAAAGAACCTTACAAACGATCCTGATTTTGTAAAAAGTTATGAGGAGAGTAAGAAAAATGCGCTGGCCAAAGGAGAACGTTTTGTACCTATGAAAGATCGTGAAATTACTGCTTTGATAGCTTACTTACAACGATTAGGTACCGATATTAAAATTAAGGATGTAGCTCAAGTTCAAAAATAAAAGGTATGCTGAAGTTTATAAAACACAATTTGGAAACAATCTCAGGGATTGAGATTTACCCGATCATATCACTTCTGATTTTCTTTTTCTTTTTTATCGGATTGTACACCTGGGTGTTTACTTATAAAAAAGAGAAAATAAATGAAATGAGTAACATTCCTTTTACGGATGCTGAAACCAATGATACTTTAAACAGTTAAAAGATGAAAAAGTTTTTTCCAATATACGTTAGAATTCCGGTATTATTTACTCTGTTTTTCCTGGCTATGGAATTCTTTATTGATTCCGGTGATAAACCGGCATTTATAAAATATCCGATTGTTTCAATACTGCTTTTGCTATTTCTTTTTGTTTTGATTGCATTTGAAATTGTTGTAAAAGCATCCAATAATGTTCTAAACAGTTTGCTTACGGAAGAACAGCGTAAAGCGAAGGAAGCAGAAGAAAACCTTCCATTTATGGAATCACCATTCTATAAAAACTTGATGCACAAATTAACGCGTTCAAAGAAAATAGAAGAGGAAAAAGAGTTATTGTTGCATCATGATTATGACGGTATCAGGGAACTTGATAATGTGTTGCCGCCATGGTGGGTATATTTGTTCTATGCCTGTATCGCTTTTGCTTTCATCTATATGGTTCGTTTCCATATTTTAGGCCACGATGATCAAATAACCGAATATGAAAAAGCAATGGCCGAGGCTAAAATAGCCGTCGAGGAGTATAAAAAAACGGCTCCGGATGTTATGGATAAAGAAAAAGTGACTTTATTGACAGATGCCGAAAGCATTGCTGCCGGTAAAACAATTTTCGAAACCAATTGTGTGGCGTGTCACAGACCGGATGCCGGTGGAGCAATCGGACCAAACCTGACTGATAATCATTGGATTTTAGGTGGAGGAATCAAAAATGTTTTCAATACGATTATGGAAGGTGGCCGCGACGGAAAAGGAATGGTGGCCTGGAAGGCAACCATCAAACCGTCGGATATTCAAAAAGTGGCGAGTTATGTGTTGAGTCTGCAAGGATCTAATCCGAAAGATGCCAAAGCACCGGAAGGTGATGTCTGGACAGAAGACGGAGCAGCTCCTGCAGCAACTGCCACACCAGTAACGGAATCTACAGAATCTGCTGCGCCTGATGCAGCAGCAAAATAATAAAAGCATGTCCAATTTACCCGAAGAAAATTTTAGAGACACCATTGGAACAATCGATAAGGAAGGAAAACGAGCCTGGGTCTTTCCAAAAATTCCGAAAGGGAAATGGTATGAAAGAAGGAAATGGGTAAGTTATTTTTTGTTACTCTTTTTGTTCGCAGCACCGTTCATCAAAATCAACGGTCACCAGTTCTTATTGTTTAATGTAATAGACAGGAAATTCAATATTTTCGGATTTCCTTTTTGGCCGCAGGATTTCTTTTTGTTCGTAATCACTATGGTTATTGGTGTGGTCGGACTGGCGTTGTTTACCGTTGCTTTTGGTCGTATCTTCTGTGGTTGGATCTGCCCGCAAACTATTTTTATGGAAATGGTTTTCAGAAGGATTGAATTCTGGATTGATGGTGACCGAGGTGCTCAAATGAGACTGGCTAAACAGAAATGGGACGGCGAGAAAATAAGAAAGAGAGTTAGTAAATGGATTATCTTTTTTATCATTTCGTTCCTGATTGCCAATATATTTTTAGCCTTTATTATCGGAAGTGATGAACTTCTGAAAATGGTAATCGAAGGCCCAACACATAATACAAGTACACTTGTTGCCTTATTGATTTTTACGGCCGTATTTTATTTCATATACGCGTGGTTCAGGGAACAGGTTTGTATCATAGCCTGTCCGTACGGACGTTTACAAGGCGTGTTGCTGGATAATAAAAGTATAGTTGTTGCTTACGACCATAAAAGAGGTGAAGCTGAAAAAGGCCGTGGAAAATTCAATAAAAACGAGGACAGAAGATCATTAGGCAAAGGTGATTGTATCGATGACAAACTATGTGTAAATGTTTGTCCGACCGGAATCGACATCCGTAACGGAACGCAGTTAGAGTGTGTGAACTGTACTGCCTGTATTGATGCTTGCGACTTCATCATGCAAAGTGTAAATTTACCGAAAGGGTTGATTCGCTATACTTCGGAAGATGAAATTGTAAAAAAGAAAAAATTTGTTTTCACCACCCGAATGAAAGGGTATGCAGCAGTTTTGACTATCCTGACGGGTCTCTTTATAGGAATGTTGTTTTTAAGAAACGATGTTCAGGCCACAGTTTTACGCTTGCCCGGACAATTGTTTGAACACAAAGGAGAAAAAATAAGTAACGTGTTTACCTATAAAATCGTAAATAAAACAGTTAAAGACTTTAACCACGTTCATTTCAAGTTAGCTAACATCAAAGGTGAAATCAAGGTGGTAGGAAAACCTGAATTTACAATCAAAAAAGAAGGAATGACCCAGGGAACTTTGTTTGTGGAAATTAATCCGGCGCTTTTAAAAGGCGATAAAACTAAACTGAAAATCGAAGTATACGACGGAGATCTGCTTTTGGAGACGACAACGACTAATTTCCTTGGTCCGAGAAGTTTTAATTAATGGTCATTCGTTTTAAAAATTAAAAATTATGAAATCGCCATTAATAAAAGGTTTGCGCAAGCAAATACCAATAAATAAAAGCGATACCATATATGACCTCTAATAAATAAATTTTACATATATGAAAATCAATTGGGGAACAGGAATCATAATTGCTTTTGCTTTGTTTATGACGTTTATTTTATATTTCGTTTTTAAGGTACAATGCGATTCACAGTACGACCACGAAATGGTTACTGAAGAATATTACAAGAAAGAACTTGATTTTCAGAGTGAATTAAACAAGCAGGAAAACGCTAATAATCTTACGGAAAGAGTTTCGATTGAACCAAATGAAAATGGTTTGTTGATTGTTTTTCCGAAAACCTTTGATATTGCCAAAATAAAAGGAAAAGTGTCCTTATACCGACCGTCCAACCAGAAATTAGATTTCGAAGTTCCGATTTCGTTGTCTACTTCAAATTTGCTCATACCTAAAACAGATTTGGTTGGCGGTCGTTGGGATATTGCTGTGGAATGGGAGTATGGAGGGAAGGAATATCTCAATAAAAAAGAAATTAGCTTGTAAGCAAGAGTCAAGAAGCAAGAAACAAGAGTTTTGATTGAGAATATTTTTTTTTTCCTGCCTCTTGATTCTATTACCTAAAAAACATGTTGTATTCCGGATTCATACTAGGTTTAATAAGCAGTTTGCATTGCATTGGGATGTGCGGTCCTATAGCAATGATGTTGCCTGTGGATCATGGTAATCCTGCTAAAAAAACAATGCAGCTTCTAACGTATCATTTAGGAAGGATAACTGCTTATATGACGTTAGGGCTGGTTTTTGGTTTATTGGGTAAAGGACTTTATTTAGCTGGATTACAACAGCAATTGTCGATTATAATTGGAGTTATGATGATTTTATTTGTCTTAATTCCTGAAAAAGTCTTTGCCCGATATAATTTTTCAAAACCGGTTTATAAATTCATTTCGGCTCTTAAAACGAAACTGGGAAGTCAATTCAAAAAAAGAACATTCAAGGCACTTTTCACTATTGGTTTGTTGAATGGATTTTTGCCTTGCGGATTGGTCTATGTTGCTCTTTTTGGAGCTATTGCCATGCAGAATGAGATTATAGGTGTAGGTTATATGTTTTTGTACGGATTTGGAACCATCCCGATGATGAGTATGATAACCTATGTTTCAGGGTTTCTGACTGTTCCGGTTCGGAATAAAATTCAGAAAATCATACCAATTGTTACTGTATGTATTGGTATGTTGTTCATTATGCGTGGATTAGGGTTGGATATTCCATTTGTTTCACCAAGTAACATGAGTCTTTTTGTGCAACCGGATGCGATATGTAAAACAGAATAACTAATTTTATGGTAAGATAATAACTTGACAGTACAGCATTATGGAAAGACATGATTTATTACACGAATTCCCAGAGTTTCAAGACAAAATCCGCCAATTAAAAACGTCTGATACTCATTTTAAGGACCTGTTCGACCAGTATGATGATTTGGAGCATAAAATTCACCGAATCAATACCGGGGAAGATGTTATTATTGACGAGGCTATGCATGAAATGAAAGCAAAACTCCTTTTTATTAAGGATGAAATTTTTTCATTGCTGCAGAAGTAAATCGATACTCAATTTGAGGTAGCGAGGTTAGGAAAATCCTAAAAACAGATTCAGGAATTTAATGTCATCAATTCCTGAATCTGTTTTTTTTACGTCTGACTTTCAGCAAAATTTTTGAAAGCCGTGAGGTATTTCATGGATTGCTTTTTAAAAAGACCAGGCATCAGAAACGCAAAAATTTTCATTGCCAAACCTTGAAACTGAAATTCGTGTTCCGTGACATACTTTGTTTTAGAATCGGAAATTTTAACAAAGGTGTTTTTTACAATATTGATACCTCCTTTTGTCTCGTATGTTCCGGTAAATTCATCCGGCAAATTTCGAACAGTAACCGTTTCAATCATTTCCATTTCGCGATTACCCATTTTGAATTTCAATCTGGATTTGGCTCCGGGTTCTCCAGGTGTCCCACTGATATGTTCAAAACTCTGCAATCCTTCCATCCATTTTTTTAGGTTGTCCGGATTATCGAAAAGTGCTATTACTCTGTCTATCGGTTTGTTGATCTCTATTTCTGTTTTGTATTTCATGTACCTTGATTTTTTAGAATTTTGAATATACAAAAGTTGTTGGCTAATTTAAAAATTACATTTTCAAAATACCAGTAGAGGACATTGGGATAATATTAATCAGCGGTTTTATACTGTTTCATCTCTTCCAAAGGCTCAATGGAAACGAAATCTTTCCATATGGCAGGGTCATAACGCTTAAGGACAGTATAATTGAATTCTTCCTCTTTAACAGTATCATAGGTGTTTTCACTGATTTCTGATTTGGAGATATTAAGGAATTCGGTTTTATCGCTCATATTTCCTTCTACTTTCAGGTCAAAGGCGAACACGTCTTTTTCATCTTTTGTCAGCTCAATAAATTTCAGCGGCCTGTTGATGTAAAAATACTGGCCTTCCTCTTCAGAAGCATATTGTAAATAATAACCTTTGCCGCCTGCGTTTTTCTTGAAAAGCATTGTCCCTTTGCTGATGTTTTCGGAAACTTTTACACCCAAAAGAAGTTTCATATTGAATCCGCTCAAGGTCTTACCGTCAGCCAGGTCGTAATCACAACGTACAACCGCATAATCCGTTTCCGAGATGTATAATTTTCCGGCATACTTTGCCTTACTTTTTCTGGGTTCGAATTTCAGGATGTAGAGACCTTCATTTTCATCGTTGTATATTTTACCCTCATAGGAATACTCGTATAATTCGGGTTTGTTTACAAAATTCATTTTAGGGTTCAACATGTTGTTTTCGGCCATAAATCCTGAAAGGCTTGATTTTGAAGAGTTTAATTTAGTGTTTTTTGTTTTGGATTTGTTTTTCTTCTCATTATACTCTTTGTTAAGTGAAATGGTGTCTCTGGAACCAAACCAACCACTTTTAAATCGGTAATACTTGGTGGTATCCAAATGTTTCAGGACGATATTTGTCCCCATTTCTTCCAGGTCGTCCAATGAAACCGAACCATCGCCATTCTTGAGCGTTGTAGCTTTTATCACTTCAAGCTTCGGCAAGAATAGAGGTTTGTTATCCTTGGTCGTTTTTGTGGCAGTGTAATAATTGCACAACATGTCCTTCAATTCTTTTGGTGGGTGAGAAATGAGTTTGGTAGTAAAGGCATTCAGTTCTGTATTGGCAGATTTGAGGGCGCTTTCGGTAAACCCGGTTGATTGCGTTATTTCCACATCTATTTTTTTAGGCTTAAACGACGCGACATCACGATAAAATAACATATTTTTTGATGGTTGTCCGTCATTTACGTAATTAACCCGAAGATTTTTATTAACCTCCGCCATTATTGCATAAGGGTCGGGTTTGACATTGGAAATGGTTAGGTTTTCGAGTTCAAATACGCCAGGCTCAAGTCTGATGACATATTGAAGGTTTTTAAGCTCACCTACAGTTATCTCACGTTTGACATAACCAAGATAGGTAACGGTCAAAACGGAAGCATCACTGCTGTTTTTTTCAGATAGAGTAAAGTAACCTTCGGCGTTTGAAACCAGATTTGTGGATTCGTCCACTTTAATGTTTGCGTAGGGCAGGCTTTCGCCATTTTTGGAATCAATAATTTTTGCGGAAATATTCTGTGCAAATGTCATCAGATATCCAAGAAAAAATAAAAATAGAGTGATTGCGATTCGTAACATTACTGTACTGTTTTTTTGATTGTGATGATTTAAATTTAATTATTTTTCTAATATAATCGGATTATGTTTAGTGATATAAATAGAAAAATTCCTTCAAATATATAAATAAGAAGGAATTTACTGTAAAAATAGTTATGAAAAATTACACTGTCATTGAAAACAACTGTGTTTGTGGAGCTTTGCGTTTCAAACGTAAGTCGAACGCCATGCATATATTTCGGACAAAAGGTTTGCCTTTTTCGGTAACAGTAAGTGCATTGTTCTGCATTACCAATAAGCCGTCTTTTTTCATTTCATCCAGATCAGCAAGTACTTCGGGAAGTTCCTTGAAATAAAGGTGTGTTTCATCCCATGAAGTGGTAAACTGACACATTAAATTGAGTATGTGTCTGCGAATGATTAAATCTTCTTCCGTTAATAAATGACCTTTAGAAATCGGTAATTCGTCTTTTTCCAATCGGGCATAATAATCTTCAATTGTTTTTTCATTTTGCGCAAAACCATACCAACTATCGCTGATTGATGAGGCTCCAAGTCCGATCATCAATTGTGTTTTGGAAGAAGTATATCCCATAAAGTTGCGGTGTAGTTTTCCTTCCTGAAATGAAGTAAACATGCTGTCTTTTTTCAGGGCGAAATGATCCATCCCGATTTCATGGTACCCTTTTTTTGCCAATAGCTGCTTCCCAATTTCGTAGAGTCTTCTTTTTTCATCGTCTTTCGGCACATCTTCGTCTTTAAAACCACGTTGTCCGTTGCCTTTTATCCATGGAACGTGAGCATAGCTGTAAAAAGCCAAACGATCGGGAGAAAGAGACTTTGTTTTTTCAATTGTATCCACAATATTTTCCAAAGTTTGAAACGGTAATCCGAAAATCAAGTCATGGGAAACAGAAGTATATCCGATTTCTTTTGCCCAAAACGACACTTTGGCAACATTGTGAAAAGGTTGGATCCTGTGTATTGCCTTTTGAACCGTTTCGCTGTAATCCTGAACTCCAAAGCTAACACG
>NZ_DATIDM010000104.1:0-19126 GCF_035456225.1 Flavobacterium sp.
ACAGGATATGGTTCGACATGTGAAATGGTGTACCACTTTATTCATCAGTTAGGAGGAGAAAATCTGATTAACAAAACGGTTGCCACCTGTATTTACACCGGGATCGTTACTGATTCGGGATCGTTCCGTTTTCCGTTGACGACCAGCACTACACACCGTGTGGTAGCAGATTTGATCGACAAAGGAGTTGAAAATTCAAAAATACACAACCTGCTTTTTGACACCAGTTCTTATAACCGTTTACAGTTATTAGGCCGTGCATTACAAAACATGAAACTTTTGCCGGAATACAAAACCTCTTATATAACATTAAGTCAGGAAGAACTTGACACATTTGGTTATGCTAAAGGTGACACCGAAGGAATTGTTAATTACGGACTTTCTTTAAAAGGTTTCGACTTTACCGCAATTTTTATCGAAAATAAAGAAGAAGGCATCATCAAAATATCGTTCCGTTCTCAAGGAGCTTTTGATGTGAATCAGTTTGCAAGAAATCATTTTAGCGGAGGTGGCCATATTAATGCTGCGGGAGGAAAATCCGACTTATCCATGGAGGAAACGATAAAACAATTTATTGCTATTTTAGCATCGGAAAAGAAAACAACTGACGAAATAGTTCTTTCTTAAAGAAGCGGTACATACTTTAAATGTCAGTTTAAAAATTGAATTATGAAAAAGACTTATATATATGGAGTGATGCTTTCCGGATTATTGTTCGCCTGCTGCACTCAAAAACAGGAAGCCAGAAAACCGGTTTCTCACACCTCGGGGACCTTTATGAAAGAGTCTATCGAACGAAACAAAAAGCTAATCAACAGCGAAGAGACCCTGATAAAACAAATTATCGCAAAGGACACAGCTAACACATATATTGCCTCTCCAAAAGGATATTGGTATTACTATGACCTAAAAAGTGACACCGAAACCCTGACTCCAAAAAAAGGAGACATCGCTAATTTTGATTATGAAGTAACCGATTTGTCCGGAAACGTTATCTATACTGCCGAAGAGCTGAAAACACAAACCTACGTTGTAGACAAACAACATATAATGATGGGTTTACGTGATGGTATCAAACTGATGAAAAAAGGTGAAAAAGTAACTTTCCTTTTCCCTTCTCATATGGCTTATGGTTACCACGGCGATAACGAGAAAATCGGAACCAACCAGCCTGTCATCTGTAAAGTGACTTTAAACGATTTTAAAACTTCGACTGAAAAACCTTAATTCCTAAATTATATTTTTTACCCAATACAATGAAAAAAACAATTAACGGTATATTATTACTTTTTACTGCATTATTATTTTCCTGCAAAAACAATCACGAAAATCTGCCTGACGGATTATACGCCAGTATAGAAACGCCAAAAGGTGACATACTTGTATCACTGGAATACACGAAAGCCCCGGTAACAGTGGCAAATTTTGTAACATTAGCAGAAGGAAAAAACCCTTTTGTTAAAGCACAGTACAAAGGAAAACCTTTTTATGATGGTTTAACCTTTCACCGTGTGATTCAGGATTTCATGATTCAGGGTGGTGATCCTGACGGAAACGGAAATGGTGGTCCGGGATATAAATTCAAAGATGAAATCGATCCTACTTTAAAACACAACGACAGCGGAGTTTTATCGATGGCCAATGCCGGTCCTAACACCAATGGAAGCCAATTTTTCATTACCCGCTCGGCTACACCGCATCTTGACGGAATCCATACGGTTTTCGGAAAAGTAGTTGAAGGTATGGACATTGTCGCTGCCATTGAAACTCATGATGAAATAACAAAAGTGACCATCATCCGTAAAGGAACCCAGGCTTCAACATTCGATGCCTTAAAAGTTTTTAAAAACTATTATGATACTGAAGCGGTAGAATTGAAAAAATTGGCTGAAAAAACAGCAAAAATCAAAACGGATAAATTGGCCGAATTTGATGCCTTAAGAACCAAAGCTATTAAAACGGAATCTGGCTTACAGTATGTTTTCATCAAAAAAGGAAACCAGCCAAAATTAACTCCGGGTACCAATGTATTGTTCAGCTATGCCGGCTATTTTGAAAATGGCGAGCTTTTTGATACGAACTATAAAGATGTAGCTGAATTATTCGGAACTTATGACAAAATGAGAGACCAACAGGGCGGTTATAACCCGTTCCCTTTCGAATACGGTAAAAAAGACGGTTTGATTCCGGGCTTTATTGAAGGAATGGAAAAAATGTCCATCGGAGATAAAGTACTTTTATTTATCCCTTCTTACCTTGCTTATGGTGAAAGAGGTACACAAGGGATAATCCCGCCTAACACGAATCTTATTTTTGAAATCGAATTATCTGCAAAATAACAATTAACCTAAGGGAAAAATCCTGAAAATCCCCGCATAAGGCGAAAAGAGTAAGGCGAATACAACCATAACTATGAAAAACAAAATTCTGCTTTTATTGTTTTTGGGAATAATGAGTGGGTATGCTCAAAAAACCAAGAAAACATCTGCATCAAAAACAAAAACCACTACAGCGGCTCCTAAAACCTCTACTGATGGACTTTTCGCTGCTATTGAAACCAATAAAGGTAAAATCACGGTAAGATTAGAATTCCAGAAAACCCCGGTAACCGTTGCCAATTTCGTAGCGTTAGCTGAAGGAAACAATCCAATTGTAGCGGAACAATACAAAGGAAAACCTTATTACGATGGCTTGACATTTCACCGTGTAATTAAAGATTTCATGATCCAGGGAGGAGACCCTCTTGGGACAGGAGGAGGAGATCCCGGTTATAAATTTAAAGATGAGATCGATCCTACTTTAAAACACACTAAAGGCGGCATTCTTTCTATGGCAAATGCAGGTCCTGGAACTAATGGGAGTCAATTCTTCATTACTCACAAAGAAACGCCTTGGTTAGACGGAAAACACACTGTGTTTGGAGAAGTTACCGAAGGAATGGATGTGGTAAACAGTATCGAACAAGGTGACAAAATCGTTAAAGTCACCATCATCCGTAAAGGAAAAGACGCTAAAAAATTCGACGCAGCTAAAACATTTGCAGATTACTTCGCAAACAAGGCTGAAGACGATAAAAAATTAGCCGCTTTAGAAGAAGAGAAAAAGAAAAAACAAGCCGAACTTGACGCTGTTAAAGACAAAGAGTATACTGATAAATACGGTCAGGTTATGCAAATGAAGAAAGCGGAGTTTGAAAAACTGAAAACTACTGCCACTACGACCCCAAGCGGATTGAAATACGTGATCACTAAAAAAGGAAGCGGTAAAAAACCAGCTGCCGGTACTCAGGTTCAAATTGGTTATGCAGGGTATTTCGAAAACGGTAAATTATTTGATGCAAGCTTTGAAGATGTGGCTAAATTATACGGAAAACATGATCCGATGCGTGCACAACAGGGCGGTTATGCCGGTTTCCCTTTTACATACGGAAACAAAACCGGTTTAATCCCGGGCTTTATCGAAGGATTGGAAAATATGAATTCCGGAGACAGAGCTTTGATTTTCATCCCGTCTAAATTAGGTTATGGAGAAAGAGGTGCCGGAAACGTAATCCCACCAAATACCGATTTAATCTTCGAATTGGAAATGACAGAAGCTCCTGCGAAACAATAATCCTCGGATTTCAAAATACAAAAAGGCACATCGGTTTTTACTTTTGTGCCTTTTTCTTTTTTACCCTGAAAACTTCCAGTCAAACTCGTCGTTGATTATAACTGCCCCGACTTCAACTTTAATGATTTCGCCAAATTCCGAAATAAGCATCAGCCAGTTATCTTCATTGAAAGTACTTTCTATCCCGTCTTCTTCAACAACTTCCCATTCTTTGAATTGCTTTTGGGGCAATTCACCCTGAATCTCTTTTGCGGTCCTTCCAATCACAGGCTTATCAAAAAGCATTGCATTTACGTCGGATATTACGATGTACCCCAAACGAAACTCTTCATCCTCATAAAAAGTCAGGCGAATTTTATGCTTGTTGTACAGATAAATGACATTTTTATCTTCATCTTTAAATTCTTTATCAGGTTTTCCTAACATAGCCATTATGTGCTGCTGTTTCATTCCGAAAAGCAACTCTCCTACACCGTTTTTTGGATTGATGTTCATAACTGTTGATTTTGTACAAAGGTAAGGTTTTCAGCATTGAAGTGATACTGTATTTTTCGGTTTCAAAAGCAATTATTTCTTTCAAAAAAAGTGGTATACAAATTTCAAAAACGATACTGACCAATTCTTTTTTGCATTATCTTTATACTTCAATTCATTAAAAACCAAATAATTACAATCCTACTGATGTTGTTGTGAAGCTAACTGAATAGTAAATCCATTTAAATTACAAGAACAATGGAACAGCAACTTGAACAAATCCGCGAACAGCAAAAAGCTTCCTGGAACAAATTTTCTCCAGGATGGAAAAAATGGGACGACCTGACTATGGATTTTTTAAAGCCGATGGGTGATGAAATAATCCGACTTCTCGACACAAAAAACAACGATATTGTTTTGGACATCGCAACCGGAACCGGCGAACCGGGCTTAACAATTGCCAGCAAACTAAACGGCGGAAAAGTAATCCTTACCGACCTGGCCGAAGACATGCTGGAAATTGCCAAAGAAAATGCATCAATGAGAGGTATTAATAATATTGAAACTGCTGTCTGTGATGTTTGCGATCTCCCTTTTCCCGACAATACTTTTGATGCTATAAGCTGTCGCTTTGGGTTCATGTTCTTCCCCGATATGGAACTGGCCGCAAAAGAAATGGTACGCGTACTGAAACCCGGAGGAAAAATCGCCACATCCGTCTGGAATGTCCCTGAAAAAAACTTCTGGATCACAGCCATGATGGGAACCATTCATAAAAATATGGAAATAACACCACCTCCTCCTGGAACCCCGGGAATGTTCCGCTGTGCCAAAGAAGGTTTAATGACCGATTTATTTACGCAAGTCGGACTTAAAAACGTCTCGCAAAATGAAGTTGCGGGAAAACTAAACAGTCAAACTGCAGACAACTATTGGAATATGATTACAGAGATAGCCGCGCCTGTTGTTGCTGCATTAGCATCTGCTGATGATGCCATGAAAGCAAAAATAAAAAAGGAAGTTTACGATCTGGTAAACCAAAAATATCCGGACGGAAACGTTGTAATTGATGCCAGCTCCCTTGTCATTTACGGCGAAAAACCGCAATCATAAAAAAATCCCTCGGTCGAGGGATTTCTTTTAATATTCAAATACTCCGTATTCTGAAGTAATGGTTAACTTTTTATTTTCGGAAGCTTCAACCCTTCCAACTATTTGTGCATCTACGCCAAATGATTTTGAAATTTCGATGATATCTTCGGCTATATCAGACGGAATATATAACTCCATTCTGTGACCGCAGTTAAACACCTGATACATTTCTTTCCAATCCGTACCCGATTGTTCCTGAATCAGTTTAAACAATGGGGGAACAGGGAACAAATTATCTTTAATAACGTGAACGTTGTCCACAAAATGCAATACTTTGGTTTGCGCACCGCCACTGCAATGCACCATTCCGTGAATCAGTCCGGCTGAATATTTATCCAATATCGCTTTGATGATTGGCGCATAAGTACGGGTTGGCGAAAGCACTAATTTTCCGGCATCAATCGGAGAACCTTCCACTGCATCCGTAAGTTTTACATTCCCGGAATACACTAGGTCTTTCGGCACAGAGGCATCATAACTTTCAGGATATTTTTCAGCAAGATAATGAGCAAATACATCGTGACGGGCAGATGTTAATCCGTTAGAACCCATTCCGCCGTTATAGCTTTTTTCATAATTTGCCTGACCATACGACGCCAATCCAATGATTACATCTCCTGCCTGAATATGGGCATTATCCACAACGCGAGATCTTTTAACTCGTGCTGTTACGGTAGAATCCACGATGATTGTGCGTACCAAATCACCCACATCGGCCGTTTCTCCACCTGTGGAATGAATTGTTACTCCGAATTCCTTTAATTCTGCAATTAATTCTTCCGTTCCGTTAATGATAGCTGAAATTACTTCTCCCGGAATAAGGTTTTTATTTCTTCCGATGGTTGAAGACAACATGATGTTATCCGTGGCTCCCACACATAATAAATCGTCGATATTCATAATCAACGCGTCCTGTGCGATACCTTTCCAAACCGACATATCACCGGTTTCTTTCCAATACATGTACGCTAACGAAGATTTCGTACCGGCTCCGTCGGCATGCATGATCAAACAATAATGATCATCATTGGTTAAATGGTCGGGAACAATTTTGCAGAAAGCTTTAGGAAACAATCCTTTATCGATGTTTTTTATGGCATTGTGCACATCTTCTTTGGAAGCCGAAACTCCGCGAAGGTTATAACGTTGACTGTTATCAGAAGAACTCATGTGGTTTATTTGTGTGTTGTGTCGGCAAAGATAAGGAGAAAATAGAAGTTAGAAAAATAGATAATAGAAAATAGAGACAAGAAGCAAGAGACAAGAGGCAAGACACGAGAACTAAATATAGAACAAAGAAATACCGATTTGACATTCCCCTTGTCCCTTATCCCTAACTCTTGCTTCTTGCTTCTTGCTTCTTGCTTCTTGCTTCTTGCTTCTTGCTTCTTGCTTCTACTTACTCAAAATCATGATCTCAACACGACGATTGGCAAGCGCTTGCTCTTCATTGGCTTCCGGAATTGGGAATTTGGGATGCGTTACCCCAAAGCCTTTCACTTTGACTCTTTTTTGATCGATTCCGTTTCCTTCCAACACCCTTCTCACCTGTTTGGCTCTTTCCAACGAAAGATTTCTTCTGTCAGCATCAACACAACAGATATGTCCTTGAACTTCAATTACCATTGTTGAGTTTTTCAACATGACATCAATCAGTTCATCCATTGCAGGTTTAGACGTTGGCATCATCCCGAACGAATTCTGATAGAAGAAAATATTTTTGATTACGATTCGGGTTCCGGGCTTCGCCATGGCTACTTTTTCTTCTAAAGTTGCATTGGTTGGAAAATGCATATCTTCCTCTTCAATAGGTACAATCTCCGCAACAACAGGCTGAACAGGTTTGATTCCCAAGATTTCTTCTTCACGAGCCAAATCTTTCGACAGTAAATAATGAATGACCACTTTTCGGTTCTCTGCCTTTACTTTCGACTGATTATGCCCTTCTCCAAAACTTCTGGTTTTAAAGTCGCTTCTTATTTTTATATGATTTTTCACTATGACATTATAGATAAAATCCACACGGCGTTGGGAAAGCGTGTCATTGTGGGCACTGCTTCCGTCTTCGTCTGCAAAACCATTAATTGCAACAACTTTTGATTCCTTATTCGCCAACATCCAGTCATTCAGCAAGGCTATCTGATTCTTATTCAAATCATGTTTATTGCTTTCAAAATAGACTGTGAATTGTTCCTGGGCCGATACTAAAAAAGGAAAAACAAGCAACAGGAATATTGAAAATCGTTTCATAAAAGGCTTTTTAACTATAACGAATAAACGAAAATAATCTGATAAAACGGTGAGAATTTTAATTTTCTAAAATTTGAATTTCAACCCTTCTGTTTTCATCTTGCTCAAACTCATTTCTTTCCGGAATAGGATATAGTGGCATGGTATTTCCATAACCATTATAAGACAGGCGATTCTTGTCTATCCCGTTTTCGACAAGATAATTGTAAACCGTTTTACAGCGCAACGTGGAAATATCCTCAACATCTCCTTGTGGCTGACAACAGATATGTCCCTGGATTTCAATTTTAAGTTTTGGATTTTGCTTCATGATTTGCAACAATTCAACCAATACCGGTTCTGATTTTGGAAGTACCACTCCGGAACGATTGTAGAAATTCAGGTTTTTGAGTCGGAGTTTATCCCCTACTTTCAACTGAACGATTTTATCCGACATTTTTTCCTCTTTCAGCCGAAAATAAATATCTACCCGACGATTGTCTGCCTGATTTTTTGATTGTTCAAATCGTTTTCCGAAACCTTTCACTTCAAGTTGATCTATCAACTTCATTCTATTGTTTTTCAAAGTCTTTAAAACGAAATTCGCCCTTCTTAAAGCTAATTTATCATTATAGCTGTTCGAACCTACGCTATCGCAATAACCGTATACTTTCAGTATTTCAGCATCCTTATTTTTTGAGATCCAATCAGCTAGTTTTTGTTTGGAATCCTGATTTACTTCGTGAATATCAAAATCAAAATAAACAGAAAATTTTTCCTGTGAATAGGATTTTGTAATAAAACCAATCAGTAATAAAAGCAGGTACTTTTTCATATTTCTTTTTTTAACATAACGAATTCTGCCGAAATTTAGTACAAAAAAAAAGAAAAGCACTCCCCTTATAAAAGAAAGTGCTTTTCACAATTAAAAAACAAGTGTCCTGAATTTTAAAAAAGTGAGACAGACATCGTCCGTCTCACTTTCCCCTATGGGTTTGTTTGTTTCTGAGCACAGGAGAAACATTAAACAAATTATCGAATTTTTTAACACAACTGTTGTGTTACATCTCATCTATAGGCAGATAAGATTAAGTTGATGTTTGCTCCTGTTCGATTAACGAAATTCAAAAAAGAAAATCGTAAACTTTAATTACAACCCATACAGTATTAACAATAAAAAAAACTCGTACTAAAACAGAGGAATTAAAACGTGAGGATTAAACAATCTGAATAAGATTGTGAAGTTGGAAAAGAAATCTTGTGGTTGATTTACATTTCAAAAGTAGCACAATTTTTTCAAGCAAAAAGCTTTTTAATTATTTATTTTTCAGACAATTACAATTTTTCTATAAAGCGAATAAAAAACCGCCCAACGACATTTCTAAATAAGAAAAACCTCCCAAAGGAGGCTTTTCATAATTTATAAACTGAAGAAAAATTATTTCACAAATAACAATTCTCTGTATTTAGCCAATGTCCAAACTTCATCATCAACCAACAATTCTAATTTATCGCAGTGATTTCTGATAATATCGAAATATGGTTTTACTTTATCGCAATATGCGTCGGCCATTTTTTCTGAATTTGTAAGTCCGTTAGCTTTTTTACGCTCTTCAGTCATCGCTTCAACGTTTGTGTTGATACCTTCGATATGTTCTGAAATTTCTTTGATCAATCCAATTTGCTCTTTAGCCACTTTTTCGAATTCTTTTCCGAAGATTTCTTTTAATCCTTTTACGTTTTCGATTAACGTATTTTGGTAACGGATGGCTGTTGGGATTACGTGGTTACGAGCGATATCTCCTAACACACGTCCTTCAATCTGGATTTTTTTAGTGTACTCTTCCAGTTCGATTTCGTAACGGGATTCTACCTCAACATGATCCATTACGCCCATCTCTCCGAACAAAGCAATCGCTTGTTTAGATACTTTTGCTTTCAACGCTTTCGGAGTTGTTTTATGGTTACTCAATCCGCGTTTTTTAGCTTCTTTTTCCCAAGCTTCGCTGTAACCATCTCCTTCAAACAAGATAGCTTTGGTTTGTTTGATATACTCTCTTAAAACATTGAAGATCGCATCGTCTTTCTTCATGTCTTTTTTCTCGATCAATGCATCAACCTCGACTTTGAAATCTTTTAATTGTTTTGCAACAATCGTATTTAAAGTAGTCATTGAAACCGCACAGTTTGCCGTAGAACCTACCGCTCTGAATTCGAATTTATTTCCTGTGAAGGCAAATGGAGACGTTCTGTTTCTGTCGGTGTTATCCAACATTACATCCGGTAATTTACCTACTACGTTTAATTTAAGGTCTGTTTTTTCTTCCGGAGAAAGTTTTCCGTTAGAAACACCTTCCAATTCCGCTAAAACATTTGTCAGTTGCTGACCGATGAAAACAGAGATGATAGCCGGTGGTGCTTCGTTTGCTCCCAAACGGTGGTCGTTACTTGCAGATGCAATTGAAGCTCTCATCAACTCTTCATAATCGTGAACCGCTTTGATTGTATTGATGAAGAAAGTCAGAAATTGTAAGTTACTCATTGGCGTTTTGCTCGGGCTTAACAAGTTAACACCTGTATCTGTAGCCAATGACCAGTTATTGTGTTTCCCTGAACCGTTAACTCCTTTGAATGGCTTTTCGTGGAATAACACTTTAAAGAAATGACGCTCTGCTACTTTTTGCATAACATCCATCAATAAAGAGTTGTGGTCAACCGCCAAGTTTGTTTCCTCGAAAATAGGAGCTAATTCATATTGATTTGGAGCTACTTCATTGTGACGCGTTTTCACTGGAATACCCAACAACATACATTCTTTTTCCAAATCTCTCATATATTGTAATACGCGAGTCGGAATAGAACCGAAATAGTGGTCTTCCAATTGCTGTCCTTTTGCAGAAGTATGTCCTAATAAAGTTCTTCCGGTTGCCAGGATATCAGGTCTTGAATTTGCCAAAGCAGCATCAACCAAGAAATATTCTTGCTCCCAACCTAAAGTAGGCGTTACTTTTTTAACGTTTTTGTCAAAATATTTAGCAACATCAGTCGCTGCATTGTCGATTGCATGTAATGCTCTCAACAAAGGTGTTTTGTTATCTAAAGCTTCACCTGTATAAGAGATGAAAACGGTTGGAATACATAAAGTAGTTCCGAAGATGAAAGCCGGAGATGTTGGATCCCAAGCAGTATATCCACGCGCTTCGAATGTGTTTCTGATTCCTCCGTTCGGGAAAGACGACGCATCCGGTTCTTGCTGTACCAATTGGCTTCCTCCGAATTTCTCAACAGGATCGCTTCCGTCCATAGAAGTTTCGAAAAACGCATCGTGTTTTTCAGCTGTAGTTCCTGTTAATGGCTGGAACCAGTGTGTATAATGAGTCACTCCTTTAGAAAGTGCCCATTCTTTCATTCCCATTGCAATATATTCTGCAATTTTACGATCAATTTTAATTCCGTTTTCGATAGCATTTTTAACAGCCTTATAAGCTTCTGGCGTCAAAAATTGTCGCATTGACTTATCGTTAAAAACGTTACTTCCGAAAATCACTGATTTTCTCTCCGAATCATCTACCGCTACGGGTGTTCTGTCTGTTGCTTTTTGTAAAGCATGGAAACGAAATGTTGACATAAGTTGTGTTTTTAAGGTTATGACCTGTAGTTATACACCGCAAAAATATAAATTTTTACATTACAAAAACACTTACCCCCTAAAAAAATAGGGGTCGACAAAAAAATAATCATTTATCCACTTCAAAACCCCACAATTTACACACTATGCAGCAACTCAATATCAATTCAAACTTGATTTCGTACAACAGCATATTAGTTGTTTTTAACATAAAAGGAATCCAAACATCTCATTATCTTCATTTTACCAATACACTAAAACATAAAAAAAAACCGTCAAAAGACAGTCTTTTTTAAACTAACATTCAAATATTTATTAATTCATTATTCTATTTTCTGAATTTTTGATTCATCTATGTTGTAAGCCTTAACAACTGCATTATAATCATTAAAGTCAACCTTGTTGATTTGTTTGTGACTTATAAAAGCCGGTATAACGACCACCCTGATAACCTGATTTAATTTAAACTCGTTTGGCAAAGTTGATAAATCATAACCGTACAAATCTACTTTCGCGCTATATTGGGTAAAATCATTTCTGTAACCAAAATCTAAAGTCCCATCATTAAAATAATAGGTTTCAGGCAACAACCTCCATTCATCTCCTTCCGGCCCAACCCCTGCCAAACGGTAAACCAAAACCATATCCGAGGTATAAATAGGATGTGGGAAATCTAAAAAAACACTGTAATCAAAAGGAAGAAAATCAACATGTGAATATTCAAACACTTCACTGATAGTATCCTCATCATAGGTATCCCCTTGAACATAATATTCTTCCGTAGTACAACTTTGAAGCCCAATCATTCCGATGAATGCTAATAACAATATGGTAATTTTCTTGCTCATGGCTATATTTTTTAAATTTCTAAAAATAAATAATTTCAAATGCGGTAAAATGAATTCAACACCGGCATGTTCATTAACTACCAATAGTCGTGCCAAACTTCTGCAAAGATGAATTTACGGGAGTTTTAAAACTTAAAGACGCTTAACAAAATTACGAAGAAACCAACTTACAAACTTCATAAACAACTATACTAAAACAACTTACAATAAGTTTAACATAAAAAAACGAAGAAAAATAACACAATGAAATTACATTACTATCAGATTTTTATGTAACTTTAGCTGAAACAGCCGCTACCCACTTCTATCCTCTACTGCTCACCACTTCATGTTCTGGAGTGTATGACAAGTATTCCATACACCTAATTGAGAAATAACACTTGAGAATCATTGCGCAATATGAAAAAAACAATACTATTAGCATGCCTCTTATTGTTCTCGTGTTCCATAAACGGACAGGTGTTAATCTCATTGCTTTTGGGAGACAAGCTAAACACCGGTAAAATAGAATTCGGACTTGACGGCGGTGTCAATTTTGCTTCCTTGAGAGGTCTGGATGATTCCAATGCAAGCGCACGGTTTAATTTAGGTTTTTATTTTGACATTAAAATGAAGAACGATTGGATGTTACACACCGGTGTTATAGTAAAATCAACCATGGGAGCGGCTGATCTGAAACCATACCTACTCAATGACCCTGAATTGGACAGCGAATTTGCCAATGGGGAAGTCAAACGAAATTTAGAATACTTCAACGTTCCTTTGATGATGAAAAAAAAATTACCAAAGAGCTTTTATGCTGAAGGCGGATTTCAATTGGGTTTACTATATAAAGCTACAGACGAATTCACTGCGGAAGTAAAAGACAAAAAAGACCTGAAGTACAAATTATCCATTAAAGACAATTATCATCCGCTTGACGCAGGACTCATAGTAGGATTAGGATATCGTTTAATGGGTGGTAACGGAATGAATTTAGGCCTTCGCTATTACTATGGTTTGGTCGATATCGAAATTGATGATCGTAACAGCAGTGTCTTTAACCAAAGTCTTTACATCACCGCTGGTATTCCTATAGGCGCCGGTAAAGCAAAAGAAAAACAGAAACAGGAAAAACAGTCAGAAAATAAAACAACTGAATAAGAACCGTAAAACAAACTCTGTATACTATGAAAAATCATATTTTATTTGCCTTTTGTCTATTAATAACGATATCGACAAACGCTCAAGTCTTCTCAAATAAAGAAGTAGGCAAGAAAAACCAGGAGCTGATTGACAGTTTAAAAGTAGCAGATTACCCATATTCATTGCCTATTTGGGGAGACAAGGCAACCCAAAAAGGATACAACCTTCCTTATTCGGCGGGAATGAGTATAAATTATCTCTGGCAGGAATCAGACATTATCATAAACAATCTGGAAGTTGGATTTAATAATGGACCGATGCATAATTTAGACAATATCGTCCGCTTCGATAAAGCGGTAGCTACTTCAAGTACCATTTCAGCCCGTCCTGACATATGGCTCTTCCCTTTTTTAAATGTTTATGGTATTTTAGGACATACTTCCGCTTCGACCGACATCGGAATAGGCATTTGGCTTCAGGACCCTGCCACCGGTTCGGAAACACAAATCACCTCATTTGGAACGAAAGTGGAATTTGAGGCCACCACCTTTGGTCTTGGAATGACTCCAACCATAGGGGTTGCGGGCGGATTCCTTGCTTTAGACATGAACGTTGCTTGGACCGATGTCCCACAACTGCAAAAACCCGCCCGTACTTTTGTCTTTGGCCCCCGACTTGGTAAGAACTTCAAATTCGGAAGACCCGACCAAAACGTTGCTATTTGGGTTGGAGGATTCCGTGTAAAACTTAAATCCGAGACCAACGGATCTTTAAGCCTTAGTGAAGTTTTTGAAGGAGGAGAACTTGGCCAAAAAATAGACGAAGGTATTGCAGGTGTAGAGCAAAAACGACAAGATGTAGACAACTGGTGGGCCGGTTTAAGCCAAGCAGAACAAAACAACCCAATCAATCAGGCAAAATACGACCGGGCAAATCAAATTTTGGACAGAGCAGGTGAATTTTTTGCTGCAGCAGATACCGCCGTAAATAACATCTCAAATTCTACGGTACAATATTCAATGGATAAACGACCAAAAGACATGTGGAATTTCATTATAGGCTCTCAATATCAATACAATAAACATTGGATGCTTAGAGCTGAAGTCGGATTCCTGTCCTCACGTACACAGTTTCTGACCAGTCTTCAATATCGTTTTGGTTTATAAATCTATCCCACACAAAAACTTCGGATAATAACCATAAAAGAGGCTGTCTCAAAAAAACAGCCTCTTTTATATTTTCAAAAGGACTAAAAACTTGCCTTTTTTCAACAAATTCATAAAAATAAAAGCTGCCTGTTTAAGACAGCTTTTATTTTATCATTCATCATTATCGCTTTCTTTCAGCATGCAGAAAGAACGTACCTGACGAAACATTTTCAGAGTAATTTAATTCATCGCCTCTTAAATAAGAAACTCGTTTTCCGGTGATATCTGAAATCAAAGTACCATCATCAATACTTCCTTTATCCAAAACTGATCCATTTGCACCATCCATAACTTTATACAAAAGCCACATCCCTTCAGCCCGGGATAAAACCAATTTCACTGATCCTACATTTGTAGCATTTGCATCAGGATGAACCAAACCAGGATCAACCCTGGCGGTGGTGCCATCAGGAATAGAGGAAGTATCATCAGGAACACTTGGATTAGGATTACCTGGAACAACTGTATTAGAGCGGAAATAATTTCCTTCAAAAGCCTCAAGAAGCGCATTTGATCTTTCTTTAAAAATAACACATGAGATAGATCGCTCACTAGGCATAGTAGGATCTGAAATAGAAAAATCTGAAACTTGAGGATTAGATCCATCTTCATTTACAGAAAAATAAAGCTGTACCCGGGTATCTCCCATAGAACCTTCAAACAAAGTATAAACAGGTCTTCCGGCAGAAATAATGATTTCAGGATATTCAGTTAAAGTAATAACTTTGTTTTTGTAATAAACAACACCATTAGCCGATCCGATATCACTTGCATTTGGAACTTCATTTTTATAGTTAATGGCAAGAGTACCTGATGGAAAAATTCCTTTGTAAATTCCTTTAGCTAAATTATCATTTTCAGGAAGTCCTTGAGGGACATCAGAACAAGAAGTACAATTGTAAGGCGTAATAGATGATGCTGTTGTTCCCGGAGGTATGTCATCATCGTCATCCGAACAAGAAAAAATAAACAAGCCTGCAAATAATGCCAAGCATAGGAAGCCGAATGACTTCCAGTTTCCGATTGCAATAAAATTTTTCATAATATTTATATTTGATTGATTGATTTCTAAATATTACGGGGCTTAATGCAATTCGTGGTATTTGACCTCAAGGGTACACAACCAAAATTAGTAAAAATCCATTTTTAAGGGTAAAAAGTAATCTTAAATTAAACATAAAAAAAGGCCCCGAATTGGAGCCTTTTTTAAACCTATAAGTCTTACATATTTCGTCTGTACTGACCTCCCACTTCGAACAAGGCCGAAGTAATCTGACCCAACGAACAAACTTTAGTGGCGTCCATAAGCTTTTCAAAAATATTATGGTTCTGAATAGCCGCTTCCTGGATAATAGTCAACTGCTCTTCCACTTCATGTTTGTTTGCTTCGTGAAGATGCCCTAACATCACAATCTGATATTTCTTCTCCTCCTCCGTTGCACGGATAACCTCTGCTGGAATAACCGTTGGCGAACCTTTAGAACTTAAGAATGTATTCACACCGATAATCGGAAATTCCCCGGTATGTTTCAATGTTTCGTAATACAATGATTCTTCCTGAATTTTAGAACGCTGGTACATCGTTTCCATAGCTCCAAGAACTCCGCCTCTTTCTGTGATTCTGTCGAATTCTGCTAATACAGCCTCTTCTACCAAATCCGTCAATTCCTCAATGATGAATGAACCCTGAATTGGATTTTCGTTTTTAGCCAATCCTAATTCTTTATTGATAATCAACTGAATTGCCATAGCACGACGTACTGATTCTTCTGTTGGCGTAGTAATCGCTTCGTCATACGCATTGGTATGTAGCGAGTTACAGTTATCATAAATCGCGTACAATGCCTGTAAAGTCGTTCGGATATCGTTGAAATCGATTTCCTGAGCATGTAACGAACGACCAGATGTCTGGATATGATATTTCAACATTTGAGCTCTTTCGTTGGCACCATACTTAAGTTTTAAGGCTTTTGCCCAAATTTTACGCGCCACACGACCGATTACCGCATATTCCGGGTCGATACCGTTCGAGAAGAAGAACGACAAGTTCGGACCGAAGTCGTTAATATCCATTCCGCGGCTTAAATAATATTCCACGTAAGTGAAACCATTAGCCAACGTGAATGCCAACTGTGTAACAGGATTAGCCCCCGCCTCTGCAATATGGTAACCGGAAATCGAAACCGAATAGAAGTTACGCACATTCTCTTTGATAAAGTATTCCTGAACGTCTCCCATCAAACGAAGGGCAAATTCAGTTGAGAAAATACAAGTGTTCTGCGCCTGATCTTCTTTTAAGATATCCGCCTGAACCGTTCCTCGAACCTGTGCCAGCGTTTTAACTTTGATGTCGTTGTAAACCTCCAATGGCAACACCTCATCACCGGTAACTCCTAAAAGCATCAATCCTAAACCATCATTCCCTGCAGGCAATTCTCCTTGGTAATGCGGACGTTCAACACCTTTCTTTTTATATATCGCTTCAATTTTAGCTTCAACTTCTTTCTCTAAACCATTTTCTTTGATGTATTTCTCACAGTTCTGGTCGATAGCCGCATTCATAAAGAACCCAAGCAAAATCGGAGCCGGACCGTTGATTGTCATCGAAACCGACGTCATTGCATGCGATAAATCAAATCCTGAATATAATTTTTTTGCATCGTCCAAACAGCAAATGGAAACTCCGGCATTTCCGATTTTTCCATAAATATCAGGACGAACATGCGGATCATTTCCGTACAGCGTCACACTATCAAAAGCAGTCGATAAACGCTTCGCAGGCATTCCCGCACTCACATAGTGGAAACGCTTGTTGGTACGCTCCGGCCCACCTTCTCCAGCGAACATACGTGACGGATCTTCACCCTCACGCTTAAACGGATACAACCCGGATGCAAATGGGAATTCTCCCGGCACATTTTCCTGTAAACACCATTTTAGGATATCACCCCAAGCGTGGTATTTCGGTAATGCTACTTTAGGAATTTGAGTATGCGACAAACTCTCGGTATGTGTAGCGATTTTGATTTCTTTATCACGTACCTTAAACGAGTAAATCGGGTTTTTATATTTGTTTACTTTTTCGTCCCATGTTAAAATGATTTCCCAGTTGTAAGGGTCTAAATTCATTTTTACGCGATCGAATTCTTTTGTAAGTAACGAAAGGAATTCGTGTTTTTCAGGCGAATGATTTAAAGACTCTTCGACAATTCCGGATTTATCAAGTTTTGGCACTCTTCCGGAAACGGTTTCAATCGTTTTAAAAATTCCGTATAATTTTTGCGCCACATCTACTTGAGAAACAGCCGTTTCATCATATTTACGGTTGTTTTCGGAAATCTCGGATAAATAACGCGTTCTGTGAGGAGGAATTACGAAAATCTTCTCGCTCATTTCACGTGTAATCTCGAACGTAGAATGTAAATCGATTCCTGTTTTCTCTACAATTTTATCCATGATGGATTTGTAAAGCGTATTCATTCCCGGATCGTTAAACTGCGAAGCAATCGTTCCGAAGACCGGCATTTTATCTGGGTCAACATCCCATAAATTATGGTTACGCTGGTATTGTTTTTTTACGTCGCGAATCGCATCCAAAGCACCGCGTTTGTCGAATTTATTAAGCGCAACTAAATCAGCGAAATCCAACATGTCGATTTTCTCCAACTGCGTAGCTGCACCAAATTCAGGCGTCATTACATATAAGGAAACATCTGAATGCTCTAAAATTTCAGTATCCGACTGTCCGATACCCGAAGTTTCCAAAACGATTAAATCATATTTAGCCGCTTTCAACACTTCAATAGCTTCCTGAACGTATCTTGACAAAGCCAGATTCGACTGACGGGTTGCCAATGAACGCATATAAACTCTAGGGTTATTGATGGCATTCATTCGGATACGGTCTCCTAAAAGAGCCCCTCCTGTTTTACGTTTTGACGGATCCACAGAAATCAATCCGATGGTTTTTTCCGGGAAATCGATTAAGAAACGACGTACCAATTCATCCACCAAAGAGGATTTTCCGGCACCACCCGTTCCTGTGATTCCCAAAACCGGTGTTTTACTGTCTTTATTTTTTTCGGCAATAGCCTCCAAAGCCGATTTTGCCACTTCAGGGAAATTTTCTGCAGAAGAAATCACTCTTGCAATCGCACCCGCATTTTTATCTTCCAGATGATTCACCTCTCCATTTAGCACTTCACCAACCGGAAAATCAGAACGTTGAACCAAATCGTTAATCATTCCCTGTAATCCTAATGCACGTCCGTCGTCCGGAGAATAAATCCTCTCGATTCCGTATTCATGCAATTCGGAAATTTCAGAAGGAAGGATTACTCCTCCACCACCTCCAAAAATCTTGATATGACCTGCTCCTTTTTCCTTAAGCAAATCATACATGTACTTAAAATATTCGTTGTGGCCTCCTTGGTAAGAAGTCATCGCAATGGCATTCGCATCTTCCTGAATAGCAGTATTCACTACTTCTTCCACACTTCTGTCATGTCCAAGGTGAATTACCTCAACACCGGTAGTCTGAATAATTCGGCGCATGATGTTGATTGCTGCGTCATGTCCGTCAAACAATGAAGCCGCGGTAACAATTCTAACTTTATTTTTTGGTTGATATGGTTGTACTTGTTCCATTTTTTTGGTAATAAATTTTGAGGCTGCAAGTTACGCATTTATTGAAAAAGTAAAGGAGTTAAATTTCAAATTCTTCTACACAAAAATTTGCTCATTTGTTGACTTACAACTTGATGGTTTTCCGGAAGATATTCCTATTTCAGATGATAAAATCTTCGCGCAATGCAACTACAGTTTAAAAAAGGAATTTTTGGGTTGTAAAA
>NZ_DATIDM010000105.1:0-33039 GCF_035456225.1 Flavobacterium sp.
GTTCCGCACGTACGCCATGCATGGAAATGCGATTGTATTGTTTGTTCACACTCGTTAGGAGCGAAACAATTTCAATGTCATCATTCTGAAGTGTTTTATATAACGCCAGAGCCGAATCTTTGCCGCTGCTCCAGTTGAAAATGGCTTTCTTTTTCACGAAAATTAATTTGGCCGTAAACTTACTAAAAAGTCCGAAATTCCTTTGTATTTTTGGTTTTCTGATATGAAAAACATGAAATATTTATTCCTGCTCGTTTCCTCATTCGCTTTTGCACAGCAAACCTCAAAAGTCGATTTTATTTCGCTGTACGCCAATCTGACCCCAAATGCTTTGGAAAAATCAATCAGCGGAAATGTTACTTATGATTTTAAGGTGAAATCGAAAATTGACACCATTAAAATTGATGCGATCCGAATGGAATTCAGTGATGTAAAAATCAACGGGAAACCGGTTCTATTTAAAAATTCCGGTAAGAGCCTGAATCTCTTTGAAGGGTTTAAGAAAGGAAAGAATAAGCTGGAATTCTCCTATTCGGCAAAACCAAAGCAAACCATGTATTTCGTTGGTGATTTTTCAACAGGTTCAGGACAGATTTGGACACAAGGTCAAGGGAAATATACTTCGCATTGGTTACCAAGTTTTGATGATGTGAATGAGAAAGTAGTATTTAATATTTCTGCCGAGTTTAGAAATGATTTTACAGTTTTATCGAATGGGGTTTTAAAAAGTACAAGCATGAATTCTAAAGGGAATTTGAAAACCTGGAATTATGAAATGCAAAAGCCGATGAGTTCGTATTTGGTTATGATGGCTATTGGAAAATTTGTGAAGAAGACAGAAACATCAAAATCGGGAACGCTATTAGAGTTTTATCTGAAGGAAGAAGATAAAGACAAATTCCCAACTACCTACAAACATTCAAAAGAGATATTCGAATTTTTTGAGCAGGAAATAGGGGTGAAGTATCCTTGGGAAGTATACCGACAGGTTCCGGTAATGGATTTTTTATACGCTGGAATGGAAAATACCACTTCAACGATCTTTGCGCAGGATTTTGTGGTCGATGAAATCGGATTTAATGATCGTACCTATATGAATGTAAATGCCCACGAATTAGCCCATCAGTGGTTTGGAGACATGGTTACGGCACAATCGGGGAAACATCATTGGCTACAGGAAGGTTTTGCGACATTTTATGCATTATTGGCTGAAAAGAAACTTTTCGGTGAAGACCATTTTAATTTCGAATTGTATCAGACAGCAGAAACATTGCAAAGAGCTTCCAAGGCAGATACGATTCCGCTGCTAAATGAAAAAGCAAGTTCGCTGACATTTTATCAGAAAGGAGCTTGGGCGTTACATTATTTAAGAGCGCATGTTGGCGATAAAAATTTCCAAAAGGCGGTTAATCGTTACCTAAAGAAATTTGGCTTCGAAAATGTGAATACCGATAATTTCCTGGCTGAAATAAATAAAGTTTCAAAATTCGATACCAATGCCTTTAAAAGAAACTGGTTGGAAGCTTCCGGATTTCAGGTCAATGAAGCGTTGGCTATTTTGAAGAAGAATCAATTTATTTCCGATTATCTTGTTTTGTTAGAGCAAACAGAATTGCCGTTTTCAGAAAAGAAAAGCCGTTTTGAAGCCATTTTGAATTCGGATGCTTTTTATCCGATGAAAGAGGAAGTGGTTTATCAGATGAACGAAGTTCCGTTCGAAGAAAAAAAGGACATTCTGATGAAAACAATGCAAACGAACAATGTAAAAGTACGACAAGCTATTGCTTTGACAATGAAGCAAATTCCTTTAGATTTCAAATCGGAATACCTGACGATGTTAAATGATCCGTCTTATTTGACTAGAGAAATGGTGTTTAAAAATTTAATGACACAATTCCCAGATGATCGATTTTCGTTACTAGATCAGACTAAAGACTGGATTGGTTTTAGCGATAAGAATTTGCGAATTACCTGGCTAACATTGGCTTTGGCCACAAAAGACTATCAGTCTGAAAACAAAGTGAAGTTTTATGACGAATTATTAGCTTATACCTCACCTGATTTTGAAGCCAATACAAGACAGAGTGCGATTGTAAATATGTTGTTCCTTAATAAAGCCGATAAAAACGTGTTACCCAATCTTGTAAACGGATTGACGCATCCTAAATGGCAGTTTACCAAATTTTGCCGTGAAAAAATTAGGGAAATGCTCAAACAGGACACATTTAAAAAGTATTTTCAGGAATTGTTGCCTACGTTGCCTGATAATGAAAAGGTTCAGTTGGAACGATTATTTTGAGATTTGTGTACAGCATTCAATTAAAAAAAAAGGAACTCTAATACAATCAAAAATTATTTTTATGGGAAAATTTAAATTATTTTTTGGAGGATTATTAGTGTTCGGATTTGCAATCAGTTGTAATTGTGATGACAGTTCTGTTGATGATGATTTAGGAAGGTCTGCAATTAATGATTAGGTTCATGTGATCGGAAATAATTTATAAAAAAGCCCTGAATCTAAATTCAGGGCTTTTTTGTTGAAAATTAAGGATAGTTTAGAGTGCTGGTGGAAAAATAAATAAGTAATAGTGATTATTGTAAGATTTATACGCAACCTTTCTTCTGAAAAAAGTATCTTTATAAAAACTTAAAAAAGTTATTTATGAGAAAAATCAAATCGGTTATCATAGGATTGTTTACACTTGGGCTTATGGTAGGTTGTAATACTAATGATGACAACCCTAACAATTCGTCAGATGATTTCTCCGAAAATTTCGGAAGTGCGGTTTTCAGAGACTTTATCGGACAAGTGGTAGACCAGAATGGAAATCCAATTCAGAGTGCCGAAGTAAAAATCGGAACCACAACAGCTCAAACCGATCTTAACGGTGTTTTCATAATTAACGGTGCCAATGTACATAATCGATTTGCTTACATCACAGCTAAAAAAACCGGATATATCGATGGTTCAAGAGCAATGGTGCCAACAACCGGAAAGAACAATGTGAAAATCATGCTGATTTCCAATGCTCAGGTTGAAACCATTCAATCGGGTGTAGCCAGCGAAGTGACTTTACCAAACGGAACAAAGGTGAATTTTGATGGTTCTTTTCAGGATGCAAACGGGAACGCTTATTCCGGTTCTGTTCAGGTGTCTATGTTTCATTTAGAATCATCCAATGAAAATCTGAGCAGTTTAATGCCGGGAATGTTATATGCCAAAGACAATAATGGCGACGAAAAAGTTCTGGAAACCTACGGAATGATGAATGTGGAGTTAAAAGGAGATAGCGGACAAAAACTGCAAATCGCAAACGGACATACAGCTCAGATAACGATGGCAATCGATAATGTTCAATTAGCTACTGCACCAAGTTCTATTCCGTTATGGCATTTCGATGAAGTTAAGGGTTATTGGATAGAGGAGGGAAGTGCTCAAAAAGTGGGTAATAATTACGTTGGAACTGTTTCGCACTTTTCGTGGTGGAATTGTGATTATCCTTATGAAACAGTTACTTTAACAATAAATGTGGTAGATACCAACGGAAATCCAGTTCCGCATACTCAACTTGGAATTGGATTCCAGGAGAATGGTTATTTCTTTTATAATTCGACAAATAACTTGGGAGTTGTGAGTGGATTAGTGCCTGCAAATGAAATATTCTACTTGATGCTTAATCCGGATTTCAGTTGTGGAGTTATTCAAAGTACAACAGTTATAGGACCACTAACAGGCGATACCGTTATAACAGTAATAGTTGATCTTGGTGATAATTCGACAGTGTTGAGTGGAGACCTGTTAGATTGTGATAATTCAGGAGTTACTTCCGGATATGTAATGTTATACAATAATAATATTGCTTTTTGTATTCCTGTTATTAATGGCCACTATAGTTACAATTTAATGTTTTGTAATCCGTCATTTTCAATAAGAGGCTTTGATACCAGCACTAATGTCATTTCACAATTGTATAACGGAACATTTACAGATGAAACAACAACTATTGAAAATATTGTAGCTTGTCCCGCTAATTGTGATTATATATTTGAAGGAAGTTATACACTTGTAGTAACTAAATCTGGTACAGGTGAGGTATTTACATTTCCAAATGAAATGATATATAGGGTGGGGGAAAATAGTTATAAAACAACAACAACGGGAAATTTTACTGCTGAATATCTGCAAGTAAGTGATGCGGGATTTTTTTTCAATGTAAACAGCTGTCAGTATATTACAGTACCTGATCAAAGACTAGCTTCTTCTTTCGGAAATGAAGTCAGCGGTTTGAGTTCGAATAATTCAATCGATGGACAAATTATAGATGCTAATAGCTTCCAAATAACGTATCAAATTACATTTACAGGATTGAGAATTTATACAGCAGTCTACACAAGAAACTAATCATATTCAATAAAAAAGCCCTGAAAATTTCAGGGCTTTTTTATTATCCTAGGATTTCAGTAATTTCATTTTTTATAAAGGACAGCGCCAAAACGGTTGGGGATTGACTTTCCATTAAGTCCGTTAAAAGTTTTTCACGTAATTTATCAGCGTTATCAACTTGTAGTGTTGTTTTACGGATGGTTTGAATAACGGTGTTTTTTGCTGTAAGAATTATGTTCCAGCATTCATCCGAAATATAAACCTGCTGCGTTAAATTATGTTCAAATTCCTGCTCGATATGACGGATCAAAAGCGATTCATAGTCATTTTTATCAGTGGAAATCGGACCAATGCGAACCAATAGTTTTCCCGGGTTAATTCGTTCAAGAAATAAAGCCATGCGCTCGTAGGCCTGTAAACGCAATGGCAGAGCTGTTTTTTGAGATTCTTTATGCAAAAGAAAACGTCTGCGCCCTTCTTCGTTTTTCAAATAAGATTGAAAAAAATAATACGCTACACCACCGGTAATGATTGAGGGTAGTGTATAAGCTGCAATATCAATTATTTTAGTGTAATCCATTTTTGGGTTTAATTTTTACAAAAGTAAAAGAATAACAGAATTTAGATTGTATTCTTGAAATCTTTTTCCTTATTTTGTTTACAAGACAGTAAAAATATGAAAAAGTTATTACTGGTTTTTATGTTTTTGATACACTTAAGCGTTTTTTCACAAAACGTCGAGATTACTGTAGCTTTAAAAGACTATGAAACCAATCTGCCCATTGAAGACGCTTCCATAACAGTACTCAATACAAATCAGGGACTTGTAAGTAACATGGAAGGTGTTTTTAAACTCTCTTTGGATAAACCTTCAAAAATAAAAATTTCCCATGCGTCTTATAAGACCATTACTGTCAATTCAGCTTCCTTAAAGTTAAAGGAAAATATAATTTATATGGACCGGAATACTAAAATTTTGGAAGAGGTTATCATCACAACAAAACACCCCCAGGAAATTTTAAAGAAACTGGTCGAGAATTCAAGTGATAAACTGACAATTCCTGTAAATCTTAAAATTTATGTTCGTGAATTCTTTAAGAAAAACGACAAGTATACTTCTTTTAATGACGGTCTTTTGAATTTTTATATTCAGGGGAGGCCAACAAGTGTTAAGACCGATATATTGGTAGAGCAAAACCGTTTTTACGGACTTATAAATGATGAAGTGGATGAAAGTACATTGGGATATAATTTAAATGATATCATAGGTAATTACTACGAATTCAAATATCTGAACAAAGTCGTAGAGGCTTATTCAAAGAAAAAATACGATTACGAAATTAAAACATATCCCAACAATGAAGATTACTACTTAATGAATATCAGGCCATTGCCAAATATTGATGGTTATTACCCCGATTTCTTCATTGTTTATGATTATAAAAAAAATATTATCATTGAAATTAACTCTTCGGTACTGACAGAGCGTTACGAATTTAAAGGAGTAACCGATTTTTTAGTGATTAAAGGAAAAATATTTAATTCGGTTTTTAACGCTACTTATAAATACGACGGAAAAAATTATTATTTATCCAGTTCAAAAGAAGAGATAGGCTTCAAAACAACCAATAAGAAAAAAGAGGAAGAACGTATCGAAGTAAAAAATTATCTGGTTACAACTAACTTCAGCAAAAAGCCGGTTCCTTACGATAAAAGTGATGTCTACAAAGAAAAATCGTTATTCAATAAACGAAATACAATACTGACCAATTATTGGGAATTCGACTCCGGATTAACTCCAACGGAAGAAGAAAAACAAATAATAGAAAGTTTGGCTTCTAAATTATGACGTTAAAAGACATTCAAAACCTGGATGTCTTTTTTATTTCAATTCTGCTTTGATTTGTTATAATAATTTTATTTCTTCGTAAGAAATTAATTATACTTATGAAAGAAAAGTTATTATTGCTAATCTTCTTTGTCTGTACAGTTGTCTCTTTCGCACAAGAAAAAAAAATCACCGTTGTACTGAAAAATGAAAAAAACCAAGAAGTTATTCCGGGAGCTACCGTTAGTGTTGTACATTCCAATCAGGGAGCAGTCAGTAACGAAGATGGAACATTCCGACTTACTTTACAGGCTACTTCCGAAATAGTAATTACACATTTAACATTTAAAACCATTGTACTTTCTTCAGACAATCTGAAATTGGACGAAAATGTTGTTTTTATGCAGGAAAATGATATTCAGATGGAGGAAATGATTATTTCCAAAATACCTATATATCAGGTTCTTTCCGTATTAGTGGATAATTCTGCAAAACGACTGTCAATGCCAATTCATTTAAATACATATTGTCGTGAGTTTATTAAGAATCAAGGTAAATATTCCCGCTTTACAGATGGTTTGGTTGATTTGCATATTAAGGGTAAAGCAAAAAAAGTCGATATTGATGCTATTGCAATTCAAAACAGATCTTATGGATTGAATGAAGATGATCCTACTTCAGAACAGTTAATAGGTTTTAATTTAGATAAGATAATAGAAAACACATATGAATTTAGGGCCCTAAAGAAATTGTGTAACAAGAAAAGCGAGAAGGATTATGATTTTGAAATAAAAAGTAATCCTTCAGATGAGAATATATACATCATCAATATCACGCCTAAAAAAGAGGTTGAGAAACTACTTTATAATTTTAAAGTGGCTTATAACCGTACCGAAAACCTGATTCTTTCCGTAGAATATAAAATAGCGGATTCCCATATTCAGTATTCAAAAGAAATGAATTTATTAATTCTTAAATTTTTAATTAAAAAAGAAAATTTTAAAGCTAATTTTAAATTAGAGAAAGACAGGTATTTCCTTGCCAATACATTTTCGGATGTTTGCTTTAAAGCATGGAATAAAAGAAGTATGAATTATGATCTTGAAGCAAGTAACGCTTTGGTTGTAAAAGGGCATTCTGATGAAAACTTTAGTTATGATAAAAAAGATATCATGAATAAACCGGTTTTGGCGCGAAATGAAAATAATATTAAAAGTAAATATTGGGAATTTGATTCGGGTCTGACACCAACAACCGATGAAGAGAAAATTATCGAAAAATTAGCCGCCAAATCATAAAAATTACACTTAAAGACATTCAAAACTTGAATGTCTTTTTTTTATGGTTATTTTTGTGAATTATAATTTCAAAAAACTAAAAACTAGGTTATTTTGAAACCCAGTGATTCAAATAAAATGCAAAAAATAATAAACCAGCTTAACGAAGCCCAACGTGCTCCCGTACTGCAAAAAGACGGACCAATGATAGTGATTGCGGGTGCCGGTTCCGGAAAAACACGTGTGCTTACGGTTCGTATTGCCAATCTGATTCATCAGGGCGTTGATGCTTTCAATATCTTATCACTTACGTTCACCAATAAAGCGGCACGTGAGATGAAAAAACGTATTACGGATATTGTTGGTCCCGAGGCTAAAAATCTTTGGATGGGAACCTTTCACTCGGTTTTTGCCAAGATTTTGCGTATCGAAGCAGATAAATTAGGATATCCAAGTAATTTCACGATTTATGACGCTCAAGATTCTGTTCGTTTGATCGGACAGATCATTAAAGAGATGCAGCTGGATAAGGATATCTATAAACCAAAGCAGGTTTTCAGTCGTATTTCATCCTATAAAAACAGCCTTATTACAGTAAAAGCATACTTCAATAATCCCGAATTACAGGAAGCTGATGCCATGAGCAAAAAACCTAGAATGGGTGAGATTTACAATCAGTATGTAGAGCGTTGTTTCAAATCCGGAGCCATGGATTTCGATGACTTATTATTGAAAACCAATGAATTATTAAACCGTTTTCCGGATGTATTGGCCAAGTATCAGGATCGTTTTCGTTATATTTTGGTGGATGAGTATCAGGATACCAATCACTCACAGTATCTGATTGTTCGTGCTCTATCCGACAGATTCCAGAATATTTGCGTAGTAGGTGATGATGCGCAGAGTATTTATGCTTTCCGTGGAGCGAATATCAATAACATTTTAAACTTCCAAAAAGATTACGACGGAGTTCAAACGTACCGATTGGAGCAGAATTATCGTTCAACAAAAAATATTGTAGAAGCCGCCAATACGATTATCGATAAGAATAAAACCAAGTTGGACAAAGTGGTTTGGACCGCGAATGATTTCGGACCCAAAATTAAAATCCACCGCAGTTTGACCGATGGGGAAGAAGGCCGTTTTGTAGCTTCCACCATTTTTGAAGAGAAGATGCAAAAGCAAATGATGAACGGACAGTTCGCGATTTTGTATCGTACCAATGCGCAATCCCGAGCCATGGAAGACGCTTTGCGTAAAAGGGATATTCCATACCGAATTTACGGAGGATTGTCATTCTATCAGCGTAAGGAGATTAAGGATGTTTTGTGTTATCTGCGATTGGTAATTAACCCAAAAGATGAAGAGGCTTTAATACGCGTTATCAATTATCCAGCAAGAGGAATAGGTAATTCTACGATTGAAAAATTAACGGTAGCGGCCAATCATTACAAACGTTCCATCTTCGAAGTTATGGAACACATTGAAAAAATTGATTTGAAGCTGACATCGGGAACTAAAAATAAATTGCAGGATTTTGTAATGATGGTTAAGAGTTTTCAGGTCATCAACGAAAATCAGGATGCACTTTATTTGACGGATCATGTAACCAAGAAAACCGGTTTAATTCAGGAACTAAAGAAAGATGCCACTCCGGAAGGTATTGCCCGTATTGAAAATATTGAGGTTTTAATGGGAGGTATCAAAGACTTTATAGAAGGACAGAAAGAAGTTGATGGTGCTCGTGGTGCATTATCAGAATTTCTGGAAGATGTGGCATTAGCTACTGATTTGGACAATGATACCGGTGACGATGATCGAGTAGCATTGATGACTATTCACTTGGCAAAAGGATTGGAATTCCCAACGGTTTTTATCGTTGGTATGGAAGAAGATTTGTTCCCGAGCGCGATGAGTATGAACACCCGAAGCGAACTGGAAGAAGAACGCCGATTGTTTTATGTGGCTTTAACCCGTGCCGAACATCAGGCATATTTAACTTACGCTCAATCGCGTTATCGTTGGGGAAAACTGGTTGACAGCGAACCATCTCGTTTTATTGAAGAAATTGATCCGCAGTATTTAGAATATCTGACGCCGGTTGAAACCAATTACCGTTATAAACCGATGATTAATACCGACATTTTTGGAGATGTGGATAAAACGAAATTGCGTTTGGCAAAACCGGTTGCAGGTACACCTCCTAAATATATTACAGATAATCAGCCGAAACCTGACTTAAATATTCGAAAATTGAAGCCGGTTTCAGGTTCTGCGGCAAGTGGTAAAGCCAATTTGTTTGACGGTAATTTGGCAGTAGGGAATATCGTAATGCACGAACGCTTCGGAAAAGGACAAATCCTGAACATGGAAGGGGCAGGGGCAGACAAAAAAGCCGAAATTAAATTTGAAGTTGGAGGAATCAAGAAACTACTGTTACGTTTCGCGAAGCTGGATATAATTGGTTAAATAATTATAATTGAATATGGGGATGGGGAGTATTTTTAAAAAGGTTAATTGGAAAACATTTTTTATTTTTTTCGTAGTTTTTTCATTGTTGAATGCAGTGTTGATTCCGAAGTTTGTTAGTAACGAACCGATAACTTTGCCACGTATAGTGATATCAATTGTTGTCTCTTCAGTTTTTAGTTTAATAATGAGTTTAACTGTAAAGCCTAAAAGCTCGGAAAATAATTAAAGTAAAAATAGTTTTTAGTAGTGTTTTTCCTTTCTTTTTTCTTGTATCTTTAATCTATATTCTAAAAAAATGGCACAATTCATTAAAATATATCCGCAAAACCCAAGCGAAAAAGAAATCGCAAAGGTGATTAAAGTGCTTAAAGAAGGTGGATTGATTATCTATCCTACGGACACGGTTTATGGTTTGGGATGTGATATTACCAATACAAAAGCTTTGGAACGTATTGCTAAAATCAAAGGAGTAAAACTGGAAAAAGCCAATTTCTCTTTTGTTTGTCATGATTTAAGTAATATTTCCGATTATGTGAAGCAGATTGATACGTCGACGTTTAAAATCCTGAAAAGAGCATTACCGGGTCCATATACATTCATCCTTCCGGGAAATAATAATCTTCCGAAAGAATTCAAAAAGAAAACTACTGTCGGTATTCGTGTTCCTGATCACGAAATTGCTTTGGAAATTGTGCGCCAGCTGGGAAATCCAATTGTTTCCACCTCAATCCATGATGAGGATGAGGTTATCGAGTATACTACGGATCCCGAACTAATCTTCGAAAAATGGCAAAACCTTGTTGATTTGGTTATTGACGGAGGTTATGGAGATAATCACGCCTCAACGATTATCGATTTATCAGAAGGCGAACCGATTGTGATTCGTGAAGGAAAAGGTAGTTTGGATATACTGTAATTTACTGTTCACTTTAAAAATAATACCATTCACTATGTTTATTTTTTTAATTCATTTGATTACAATGAATTTTGAAATGAATTATAAAACGATAGTGTTATGAAATTATTTAAAAAATTTATCTTTCTAACGGTAATGCCGTTGGTTTTGTTCTTTACCATATTATTATTCTGTTTTTAACATTGTTTGAAGGTGTGTAATTTTCAACCAACTTGCACATCCAATTCGTTTATCTGATCTTTATAATCGGAGGGAAGTAGTATATTTTTAATTAGCCAGTCTGTTTTCATGAGTCGGCTGACTTTGTATATTGGAACTATAGGTGTCAGCAAAGAAAAATCACTGAAATCCAATAATTCTTTTACTCTGAACGGGACCACCAGTTTTTGACCTTCAATCAATACTTTGAAACGCATGGTGCCGAGGTGTTTTTTATATTGTTTAAAAAGATCGGCAGTGTATTCACTCTTTTGTAGATTTTCAGCCAAATGCATATCCCTTACCGGTAACCACTCGTTATAGGTTGACGGTAACTCTTTCAATCCCATTCTTATGCCAACGCGATAAAAAACATTGTAGACTTCTTCCTTATCTTCATCACTTAATTTATTTTCGAGCAGTTCGTAGGCAGAAATGGAATAATGAATCAGCATGAAAAGCACATCACGATAAGCCCAATCAGGTATAGTGGTTCCCCGACTTTGTTCTACGGATGTATGTATTTTACGCATGCTGTCAATTGATCTGTTAGCATCATCCATAGACGAAAAAACGATTTTTCTAGCATATTCTACAGTGGAGAACAGCCTTTTTAACGGATCGGAAGGGAGTTTACCCGTGAAATAAAGCCAATCCACCGCTTTATTAAGTGCAAATTCTGCTGATGCACCTGCAAAAATAAAAAGGATGGTATCACTCTTGCCCCAAATTTTTCTAACTACCGAATTCCTTGCTACAAAATATTCCATAACGTGAGATTTATTTTTGCTAAGTTACAAATTGTTTTAAAAATAAAAGTACTTTGTATTTCAAAGTTTATTATATTTGTGAAAGAAATCAGGAGCAATCCAATTAAAGTTTTAAAAGAAGTAAATATCCGATATTAATTAAAAACTAGATAATTATTAAAACTATAAATCTATGATCATGCAAAACAAAAGGCTTTTAGGAATTGTGCTTGTGGTTACAGTTTTATTACTTATTCCATTAATTGCAATGCAGTTTACAGATGAGGTTAACTGGACATTTTCGGATTTTGTGGCAGCAGGGGTTCTGCTATTCGGAACGGGTCTCATGTGTGAGTTTGTAATGAGGAAGGTAAATAAAACGAAGCATAAAGTTGCTCTCTGTGCAGCGCTTCTTTTGCTACTTGCACTTATTTGGATTGAATTGGCTGTGGGTATTTTCGGAACACCGTTTGCCGGATCGTAAAATGAAGGAAGAACTCAGAATTTGAAATTAAATTCATAAACCAATAACCGACAATTTATACTTGTCGGTTTTTTTATTTGTTACAACGATTAATTTATAGAATACAAAAAGTATTACAAAAATTTGTATAATCTTACATTAATATCCTGAAAAATAGGAGAGATAAGCCATTGATCTTGAAAATGAGATTCACTAAACAAAATGAAATAATTAATTGAAAAGCGAAACCTTATTACTCTGAATTGGGATTAGTTATAAGTGTTTAGCGTATAAATTATAAAAACATTATGAGAAAGATTTTCCTTTTTTTTCCTGTCATATTGTTGCATATATGCTGTAATAAGAATTCGAAACAATCGAATACCGCAGACACAACAAATTCAGCCGACTTACATGGCGAAACATTCAAACCTAAAAATATTCAGGAAGAAATGATTTACAGTCGTGCCTTAACAGCGGCGGTATGGAGTATGCCTGTGGTAAATTACCAACTGATGTATCAGGAGATGGCTACTAAACTTAATGGTAATTTCAATCAGATTGTTATCTGGCCAAAACTTTTGGATTGGAAAAATCAGACACTCACACCCAATCCTGATGTTATCTATATTATGCCTTTTTTCAATACAAAAGATGTTGGTCCTGTTGTTTTGGAAATTCCTCCTGCTGATAAAGGGATGCTGAACGGAAGTGTTATGAATTACTGGCAGGCAGCTATTGAAGATATCGGGCCTGGTGGAGTTGATAAAGGTAAAGGAGGAAAATATTTGTTTCTTCCGCCGGATTATGACCTTAATATGGTTCCGAAAGGTTATATTCCGCTTGCTTCTAATACGTACCAGGGTTATGCCTTAATACGTTCGGTACTTAAAAGTGGCAATTCTGCCGATGTTGCAGCAGCAATCGAATATTCAAAAAGAATCAAACTTTACCCTTTATCACAGGCAAGCCAATCACCGCAGACTACTTTTTTGGATGCTAGCAATGTAGTGTATGATTCTTCCATCCCCTATGATATCAGGTTTTTTAAATCGCTTAACATTATGGTTCAGGCAGAACCTTGGCTTGAGCGTGATAAGGCGATGATTGATCTTTTAAAAACTATTGGTATTGAAAGGGGAAAACCTTTTAATCCTAATCCCCGGACAGAGGAAATCTTAAACCATGCGATCAAAGCTGCAAAAGCTTGGCTTGATGTTAACTATGAATCGATGCCAAGATATTATACGGATGCGCATTGGTTTTTTCCGGCCTCGGAGGAAACACATCAAAGCATCGTAAACGATTTCAAAGTTCCTGATTCATACCCTGTAGATAATCGTGCCGTGATTTACACGATGGCTTTCTTCAGTGCTAAACATATTGGTGAGTCACAATATTATTTGATGACGGTAAAAGATAAAGATGAAAAACCGCTTGACGGCAGCAAACATTATAAATTGAATGTGCCCGCGAACGTACCGGTGACCCAATATTGGTCAATGACGGTATACAACCGACATACACACACCTTCATTCGTAATGCAAACTGGATGGGACGTTCTTCACAAACTCCCGGTATTCAGAAAAACGCTGATGGTTCCGTGGATATCTATTTCGGACCAACACCTCCGGCAAGTGGAGAATCGAACTGGATTCCGACAGATCCTAAAGGACAATTTGAAGTACTCGCGCGTTTTTATGGCCCTCAAAAAGCCTTGTACGATAAATCATGGAAAATGGGCGATATTGAAGAAGTGAAATAGTGAGTTGAAAACGGTCAGAATAGTCAATAACAGATAAATAAAAAAAATGAGCAACACGCAAAATCATCCAAACCCTGAAAATATTTTACAAATTGCTTCGGGTTTCTGGGCTTCAAAAATTCTTTTGAGTGCCGTAAAATTTCAAATCTTCACAACGCTTGCCGAACGAAAAAGCATGACGGCCAGCGAAATTAAATCACTTTTAGGTTTTAAATGTTCCCATAGGAATGTGTGTGATTTTTTAGATGCACTTACGACTTTTGGTTTCTTAAACCGTGAGGGCCTACTGGAAACTGCCAAATACAGTAATAGTATTGATACCGATTTTTTCCTGGACAGAAACAAACCCTCTTACATTGGAGGATTACTTGATATGTTAAATAACAGGCTGTATGGTTTTTGGGGAAATCTTGAGGAAGGTTTGATAACAGGTAATCCTCAAAATGAAGCGGTTCAGGGAGAAAATCTTTTTGATAAATTGTATGCGGATCCGGAAAGACTGAAGGAGTTCATTCATGCGATGAGTGGCGTTCAGATGGGCGCATTTATGGCTTTGGCTCAAAAACTGGATTTCTCAAAATCCAAAACACTTGTAGATGTTGGAGGCTCGGCAGGAATATTGTCGTTGATGGTGGCTAAACACCAGCCGAACATGAGCTGTATCACCTGGGATTTACCTGCTGTTGCACCGATTGCTGATCAAACCATTCAGAAATTTCAACTTGGAGATCGTGTTAAAACGGCTCAAGGTGATTTTTTTAAAGACGAATTTCCTAAAGCAGATATTGTAACGATGGGTAATATCCTTCACGACTGGGATGAGGAAACCAAATTGATGCTCATGAAAAAAGCGTATGATGCTTTACCTGAAGGCGGTGTATTTGTAGCTGTTGAAAACGTAATAGACGAAAACAGAAATAAAAATGCTTTTGGCTTAATGATGAGTCTTAATATGCTGATAGAAACAGGAACCGGATTTGATTATACATTGGCCGATTTTAATAAATGGGCAACGCAAGTCGGTTTCAAATCGACATCGATAATGCCTTTAGCTGGTCCAACAAGTGCGGCAATAGCTGTCAAATAGTCAATGTTGTTTTTAACTGAACATTTATCATTGATCCAACTAAATAAAAAAGAGTTTCAATTGAAACTCTTTTTTATATTACTTATTGTCGCTGCGACTGTGACTGGAAACTATTTACTCAAAGTCTTCATCTCTTTTTCAAGCATATCATAGAACTGATCTATTTTAGGCATGATGATGATTCTTGTTCTTCTGTTTTTAGCACGGTTAGCCGGTGTATCGTTTTCTGCAAGCGGAATGAAATAGCTTCTTCCGGCAGGGATTAATTGTTTCGGATTTACACCCAAATCTTTGTGTAATACTCTCACGATTGATGTAGCTCTTTTAACCGATAAATCCCAGTTGTCCAACAATACGGCGTTTTTAATAGGCACGTTATCAGTGTGTCCTTCTACCATACATTCAAAATCAGGCTTGCTGTTGATTACTTTGGCAACTTTAGCCAAAACGCCTTTAGCTCTGTCACTTACTTCATAACTTCCTGATTTGAATAAAAGGTTATCGGCAATGGAAATCATAACCACTCCTTTTTCCACATTGATATTAATATCCGGATCGTCAATACCTACTTCACGTTTTAAACTGGTAACCAAAGCCAAAGTAACGCTGTCTTTTTTGGTTAAAGCATCCTGGAGACGTGAAATTTTCAAGTCTTTTTCCTTTAAACTTTCCAATGATTTTTCAAGATTCTGTGCACCTTTCGTAGTCAAAACTGTCATTTCTTTTGAACTGTTGATCAAATCGGTGTTGTTTTTCTTTAAGTATTCGTTCTGATTGTTTAAAGCTTCCTTCTCGGTAAGACAAGTATTCAGTTTAACGGTACAGGTATTCAGTAAATCCTGAATTTCTTTGTTTTTAGCTTCCAACTCCGCTATTTTTTTCTTTGATCCGCATGAGGTGAGGGTGAGGGCGGCTACAGAAATTAAAATGAGTAGTTTCTTCATGATTAATGATTTTTAGGATTTTTACAAAGTTACTTACTTATGAAAATGTTTCGAAATTTGAAATGATAAACAAATGTTAAAGATTAATATCAAAAATCTTACCATTTTTAAAGTAGTAACGGTATATAATCGATTTTGTTTTGTAGTAACTTTTAGATTGATGACCTTCTCTTTTTCTTAAAAATCGGATCATATGAATATAAAAATAATAATGAGCACATAAAATCGCCCATAAATGTTTAGGTTTTCCCTGAAGAAGAAAACGTACACCGGCAACGCCGTCAAGGCACATGCGAATGAAAAGGGTTGGAAACAACTGTGAAGAAGGGAGATTTTTGAGCATCATCCAAACCGAGTTTCTGAAGTTCAGGAATGTTTTTCGTGGGCTTCCAGACTCAAGTGTAGCTCCGCCAACATGATATACTGTTGAAGCTCCGCAGTATTTGATGCGATAGCCTTTATTGAAAGCTCTCCAGCACAAATCAATTTCTTCCTGATGGGCAAAAAAATCAGGATCGAAACCTTTTAATTCCCTGAAAATCTCTTTTCGGATAAAAAAACAGGCTCCGGATGCCCAGAAGATTTCAAAGGTATCGTTGTACTGACCTGAATCGCTTTCTATTGTTTCGAAAATGCGTCCACGGCAGAATGGGAAGCCATATTTGTCAATAAAACCACCTGCAGCACCGGCATATTCGAAATTAGCCTTGTTTTTAAAATCCAAAAGTTTTGGTTGGATTATCGCCGTGGTTGGTTCGTTTTCAAATAAACTGATAATAGGCTGCAACCAGTTTTCGGTTACTTCGATATCCGAATTGACTAAAGCATAAATATCTTCCTCAACAAATTGTAAAGCTTCATTATATCCTTGCGCAAAACCGAAATTCGCTTTGTTTTCGATAATGGTAACTGATGGAAAATTGGTTTTTAGATACGATACAGAAGCATCGGTGGAAGCATTATCAGCCACATATATTTTTGCTTCCGGGGAATATTGAATTACTGATGGTAAAAACTGTTCTAATAGTTTTACACCGTTCCAGTTTAGTATAACAACAGCTACTTTTTTCAAAGTTGGATTCGGATTTGGTTATTAGGTTATGAAATCAGGTAAATCGTGAAGAAAGTGATATTTTTCGTTTTCATAATCCATCTGACAAAAATAATGATTTAGTCCGTTGGTCACCATTAAATATTTTGCATCGAGTGTCATGTTGTAACGCGCAATCTGATCGAAAGTTTGCTGGGTAATTGTTACTTCCGGAGCTTTGCATTCGATTAAAAGAAATATTTTTCCATCAGGCTGAAATACAACAACATCATAACGTTTGTTTAAACCGTTAATTTTAATGGATTTTTCAACGTTGATGTATGATTTTGAATAGTTTTTCTGTTGCAGTAAAAACTGAATCACGTGTTGGCGCACCCATTCTTCGGGAGTTAGGACCACAAATTTTTTACGGATTTCATCAAACACAGCGAGTTTATTTTCACTATTTTTGAACCGAAACGTATAAGCTGGAAAATTCAGTTTTTGCATGAAGCAAATATAATTTTAAAATGATCGTAAACAAACTGATCACTGTTTACTGACCACTAATTTATGGACGAAGTTTTAAAAATCATAAAAGACATACAAGCCGGAAACATTAAGCCAATCTATTTTTTAATGGGCGAGGAGCCTTATTATATTGATAAGTTGGCCGAATATATTGAAGATAATATTTTGCAGGAACACGAGCGCGATTTTAACCAAACCGTTTTGTACGGACGTGATGTAACTGTTGAAGACATTGTTGGGAATGCCAAACGTTTTCCAATGATGGCCGATCGTCAGGTGGTTATTGTGAAAGAAGCGCAGGAATTATCCCGAACCATTGAAAAGTTGGATGCTTACGCTGAAAACCCACAGCCCACGACGGTTCTGGTAATCTGCTATAAATACAAAACATTAGACAAGCGCAAGAAAGTCACCAAAACCCTTGCTAAGACCGGGGTTGTTTTTGAAAGCAAGAAACTGTACGAAAATCAGGTGGGTGATTGGATGAAACGCGTTTTGGCAGGTAAGAAATTAAATATCGAACCTAAAGCCGTAGCTATGTTTGTCGATTTTTTAGGAACTGATTTAAGCCGAATTGCTAACGAAATTGATAAATTAGCTATCATTTTAAAGCCTGGTGAAACAATTACACCTGCCATAATTGAGGAAAACATCGGTTTCAGCAAAGATTTTAATCCATTTGAATTGCGTAAAGCCATCGGAGAACGAAATCAACTGAAAGCCTACCAGATAGCGGATCATTTTGCCCAAAATCCTAAAGACAATCCTATTGTGCTGACAATCGGTCTGGTGTTTGGTTTCTTTTCGCAACTATTGCAGTATCACGGATTGAAAGATAAAAGTCCGGGAAATGTGGCAAAGACCCTGAAAATAAACCCTTATTTTGTGAAAGATTACGATGTAGCGTTGAAGAATTACCCAATGAAAAAGGTGAGTGCCATTGTGAGTACGCTTCGTGATATAGATGTAAAAAGCAAAGGAGTGGGAGCAAACAACCTTCCGCAACACGATTTGTTGAAAGAGATGCTGGTGAAAATTTTTAATTAAGATTGATTTGGATTCATAATTAAAAAGTTTCGCTGTAATGTATGCAGTAGGGAGATGAATTTTTAAGCCACGAATTCATGAATTTTAATATATAATTCGTGAATTCGTGGCTAACTTTTAGAATAATAAAGGAAAAGTGTTACTCCGTAATTTTAATCTCAAACATCTTGTCCCAGTTTTTACCGGTAACAAAAATGGTTTTCGTTTTTGGGTTGTAAGCGATTCCGTTTAATACATCAACATCCGGGTGTTGGGTAACTTTTGTTTTTAAATCGGCTAAATTAACAACGGCTTCCACAGCGCCATTTTTCGGGTTGATAATCGCGATAGCGTCCATGGTGTAAATATTGGCGTAGATTTTACCATCGATCCATTCCATTTCGTTTACGGCTTTGATTTTGGAATTAGAAGTATAAACATTGATATAGTCCACCTCTTTAAAATCAGCCGGATTTACGAAATAAATCTTTTCAGAACCGTCCGACATTATAAGGTTTTCACCATCATTAGATAATCCCCAGCCTTCCATTTTTTTGAAATAAGTGAACGTTTTTTCTTTTTTAAACGTATCAGCATTATAAACATAACCTTCACCATTCTGCCATGTGATCTGGAATACTTTATTGTTTAAAACAGTACAGCCTTCACCAAATACACTTTCAGGAAGCTCTTCTATTTTATAAACTTTTCCTGTTTTGTAATCGGTTTTGCGCAGGGATGAAATTCCTTTTAATCCGGTACCATTTCCGGTACCATTTCCGGTGCTTTCAATTAAAGTGTCACGGTAAAATTCCAATCCTTGTGTGTAGGCTTTCAAATCGTGTGGGTAAGTGTTTACGATCGTATATTTCAATATTTTCGGTTCTACATCAGAAACTAATTCTACGCGAGAGGTTATTTCGCTGTTTTCACCTTCAAAATATACCAATGCTTTAATGTTTTGGTATCCTAATTTTTGATCGGCAAAAGCAAAATCCATTTTGTTGTTTCCTTTTGCTGTACCTATTTTTTTATCGTTGATATAGTAAACGATTGAGTCAATTTTTTTGTTTTCAGGATTTTTTAAGGCCAAAGAAAGCGATTCCAGCGGCTTATATTGCTCTTTAAATTGGGAAGAATCGAAAGAAAATAAATTTTCTGTGGCTTTTTTATCACTGTTGCAGGAAATAATTACAGTTCCTAATAAAATGAATGCTAATAGGTTATGTTTTTTCATTGTTTTAAAATTGATAGAGGCAATATACAATGTTATTTTTATATCTTCAATTGACTTGCAAAAAAATAAAAAGGTTGTATATTTGCACCGGCAAGTCCTACACGACCAGCTCCTGCAGACTCCTCCAGGGTGGGAACGCAGCAAAGGTACGCGGTTGTAGCGGTGCGATGTAGGTCGCTTGCCATTTTTTTTAGAATATCTTTTAAGTTTATGTATCTCCCTTGTGGAGATTTTTTTATTTTTAGGGTATTCAAATCTATATCATGAACCTGTCCTGGCAAATCGTCCGTCTCAATCTTAAGGAAACTTTCTCTATATCTTACGGTAGTTATGCTTTTAGGGAAGCGCTTATTGTTAAACTGAATGATTTCGGAGAAAGTGGTTATGGCGAATGTACAGAGATAGATTACTACCATATAAATTTGTCGGAATTTGACAAAAAACTACATCTTGTAAAAGACAAAATCGAATCCCAAAAAATTCTTCATCCTACTGATTTCTACAAATTCCTGATAATATTGGAATTGCCAAGTTTCTTGCGCTCTGCATTGGATTGCGCTTATTGGGATCTGTTCGGAAAATTAGAAAAGAAAACTTTCTCCGAATTGAATTCGATTGAAATAAATGTTGTTCCACAATCATCAATAACCATAAGTGCAGCGTCTATTGAAACTCAACTTGAAAAAATCGCCAATTCTTCCTGGAGCAAAGTCAAAGTCAAATGCAATCGTTTTGACGAAAAGGAAATCGAAATGCTTTTGCAAACGGGGAAATCGGTGGCTTTGGATGCTAATGGGAGTTACACTTCGGCACAATGTCATTGGCTTGAAAATTTAGAGACAACAAAAGATTTTACTTATGTGGAACAACCGATGAAACCCGGAACGGCTAATTTTAAATCGTTGCATTCCGACAGGTATCCAAATTGGATGGCCGATGAAGATTGCCAGGAAAATATCGATTTAAATGTGCTGAAACCCCATTACAGAAGCATCAACATAAAATTGGTTAAGTGTGGCGGACTAACACCTGCATTAGAATTAATAAAAGAAGCCCGATTGTTGGATTTCAAAATCATGATTGGCTGTATGACCGAATCGACTGTTGGTATTTCAGCAGGAGCGTGTTTAGCTTCATTAGTGGATTTTGCCGATTTGGATGGTGCCAATTTAATAGCCAACGATATCGCTAAAGGAAGTCAGGTTATTAACGGGATCATTCGTCTTTCGGAAAAACCCGGATTGGGAATTCAGATTTTATAGTCGGAAAACTTTTAAAAAATCCATATTTTCGCCCTTGAAATTAAGAGAATAGAATATAGAAAATAGAAAAATGACTTTTATTCCTCATCCTTTCATCTTTGTTCTACATTCTTTAATCGTATAAAAAAATGAGTAAAGTAGTTTTAATTACCGGAGGTTCTTCCGGAATTGGGAAATCTGTTGGTGAATTCCTGTGCCAGAAAGGTTTCACTGTTTATGGTACAAGTCGAAACCCAAACCGCGTTGAAAATTCTGTTTTTCCATTGGTTGCTTTGGATGTCAGAAATACGGAAAGCATCAAAAATGCTATTACTGAAGTAATTGCTAAATCAGGGCGATTGGACATTGTTATCAATAATGCCGGAGTAGGAATTACGGGTCCGTTAGAAGAAATTCCGGCCGAAGAAATAAAAAACAACTTCGAAACCAATTTATTCGGACCTATCGAAGTGATGAAAGCTGTTTTGCCGCAAATGCGTATTCAAAAATCAGGTTTGATTATTAACGTAACTTCCATTGCAGGTTATATGGGATTGCCTTACCGAAGCGTGTATTCAGCATCAAAAGGAGCATTAGAATTAATTACCGAAGCCTTACGAATGGAAACCAAATCTTTCGGAATTCATATTACGAATGTGGCTCCGGGTGATTTTGCTACAAATATCGCGGCTGGTCGTTATCATGCGCCTTTAGTGAATGGTTCTCCTTATGAAATTCCGTATGGAAACACCTTAAGAACGATGGATGAGCATGTAGACAGCGGAAGTAATCCGAACGAAATGGCATTGGCAATATATACCATCATTCAGAGTCCGAAACCGAATGTGCATTATAAAGTTGGCGCTTTTATGCAAAGGTTTTCCATTGTATTAAAACGGGTTCTTCCGGACAAAATGTATGAGAAATTATTAATGAATCATTATAAGCTCTAAAAAACAAAAGACTTATGAAGTTTAAATTTCTTCTGTTTTTCATTTTGATATCCAATTGCTGCTTTTCGCAATCTTTAATGGAAAATGACACTGTAAAATCTGCTGTTATTGTAACAGGTGGTTATGGCATTAGTTATAGGACCGTTAAAGTTCCTAAAGACTTGCCGTCAGAAGAAAGGGATTATTTGAAAGATTTAAAAACCGGAACAAATTTTGATATCGGGCTGTATTACAAGTTTAATTCGATAGACGGTGGTTTAGGATTGAAATATAGTAATTATCATTCCAAGGGGAGTGGGTATTCGGATGAGTATGGCAGTTTCGGAGATGATATCAACATAACATTTTATGGTGCTTCAGTTTTTCTTTCGACAAACAACATATCTAATGGTAAAAAACAATCGGGACAACTATTTGCAGAATTCGCGTTGGGATATATTCATTATAAAAATGATTCCTATGCTTTTGCAAACGAACATACAACTTACAGGGGCGGAAACATAGGTTTTTCTACTTCACTTGCTTATCATTTTCGTATTACGGATCATTTATTAATAGGGCCGCAACTGGGGTATACCGGAGGTTTTTTGAAAAAAATCAAAGTTGATTATCCGGATAACAGTGAGGAAACTATAAAAATGGATGAAGAATCCAGAGAACGTTTGCATCGTATAGATTTAAATCTTTCGGCTAAATTTAGATTTTAAGTAAATTAATGAATAATTTTGCAACCGATTTATCAATTTAGGAACACAATATTTTAGATATGAAATTTTTTATAGACACTGCTAATTTAGAGCAAATTAAAGAAGCACAGGCATTAGGTATATTAGATGGCGTTACAACAAACCCGTCGTTAATGGCTAAAGAAGGAATTACAGGGAAAAACAATATTTTAAAGCATTATGTAGACATCTGTACTATTGTTGATGGTGATGTAAGTGCCGAAGTAAATGCTTTGGATTTGGAAGGCATGATCAAAGAAGGTGAGGAGCTGGCCGACTTGCATGAGCAGATCGTAGTAAAATTACCAATGACAAAAGAAGGAATCAAAGCTTGTAAATATTTCTCTGATCGCGGAATCAAAACCAATGTAACATTAGTGTTCTCTGCTGGTCAGGCGCTTTTGGCTGCAAAAGCCGGTGCAACTTATGTTTCTCCGTTTTTAGGTCGTCTGGACGATGTCTCAACAGATGGTTTAAATCTTATCGACGAAATCCGTCAGATTTATGATAACTATGCTTTCGAAACACAAATTTTAGCTGCTTCCGTTCGTCATACAATGCATGTTGTAAATTGCGCTAAAATCGGAGCTGATGTTATGACAGGACCATTATCGTCTATCTTGGGATTATTGAAACATCCTTTAACAGACATCGGAATTGCTCAATTTGTCGCTGATTTTGAGAAAGGGAATAAGTAGTTTACAGTCACAGCTTACAGTTGCGGTTTTGACAAACCATTATACTGTTGAATAGTTGTGACATATTAATTATACAAATAAAAAGGCCTTTTACATTAGTCATTAGTAAAAGGCCTTTTTATTTTATAAACTGAAAACGGAGACTGCGACTGAATACTTACTTAAGGTATTTCTCAAAATCAGCATCGAATAAGCTAACGAAAGCGTTTTTGATTGTACCGTCCGGATTTAGAAGCAATACACGATGGATTTTTGTAATAACCCATTCTTCTTTTAATTTCTGCATATCTGTTGCACGAAGTTCAACACTGTTATCGAACTTGTATGAATTAAGTGTTTTTATCCAATCTTCTTTTGAATCATCCATGTTGATGCCGACAAAATTTAAATCCGGATATTTTACTTTTAAATCGTGTGCTTTCTTATGAACACTTTCCAAGTGTGATTTCGCACTTAAAGACCAGAAGAAAACTATAGTCTCTCCTTTGTTTTTTTCGATTGAATTGAAATCGATTTTTTCATTTTGGCTGTTAAAGAAGGTTTGTGGCGGAAGTGTGCTTCCCGGTTTTAAAAGTTGTGCGGCACTTGAAATTTTTCTGATTTCATTGTGCTTGCTTTTATCTGTGGAAAGCTGAAAGTAACGGTCTAAGAATTTCTTGTTGTTTGCCATGTTTTGATCTTCAAGAAGATACATGAAGGCAATATTGTTTAAAACACCATTTTTTATTTTCTGGTTCTTTATCAGCGTATCGGTAATGTTTAGTTTTTTGATATTGGAAGCTAATGCGCTTTGCTCATAGTCTTTTTCAGTGGTACAGTTTTTATAGGCGATGTTGTTTAGCAGGGCAGTTATGTAGCGCACAAAATCAACATAAGTGGTTAAATCCTCATTATTGTAATCGATGTTGTTTCTGAAAGCATAGTAGTTTTTAGGTAAAGCTTTACAGATGTCTTCGCCGTTTCTTCTTTTATGAGCTATCGGATAAATTTCTTTTTTTGCCAGATAATCTAAATCCAGTGAAGCTTTTGCAAAAACATCGAATTTTTCATTCCAGCCGATTTCGGTTTTCCTTCTGAGATAAAATGCTTTTTTGGCAGAATAAGAAGAATCTATGGTTTTTGAGAATTGTTTGTAGTTTTTATCAAAAACATCATAACCTCGGTCGGATTCATTTTTAAGGAACATTTCAATCAGATAATTGTTTTTCTGATCACCCCGCCCGCAAAATACCAATGAATTATCAAATTCTTTTGTGTTTAACCGAAGCATTATACTGTCGTTTTTGTCAAAATAAACGTATTGGTATTCCGGTTCATGTCTGAAAGTGTACATCCCGGTAGCCAGCGAATCGAATTTTTTGAAAAACCGGTTTTTATCATCCAAAAGTAAAGAATCAATCACTTCATTATCCTTTAAAAGAAGCACATAACGATTGTTTGGATTGATTATTTCGCCACCAAAATAAGCAGTGTAGTTGTCGTCTTTGAACTCTTTGTTACACGAACAAAGACCACATAGCACGACAGACGAGATAGGTAGTAGTAGATTTTTTAGATAGGCAAACATTTAATCTAAATTAATTCAACACAAATATAGGTCTGTAAGGTATAACTTGCTGTTAATGTACAGTTAAAATGCCAAAATGAACATTCTTATAATATGGGGTCAAAACTCAGCTATTTTTTTTACTTTTGCAACACTTTCACAAAAAATAAGAAATCAATGTTAACAGTATCAAATTTATCAGTTCAATTTGGTAAACGAATTTTGTTTGACGAAGTAAACGTGACCTTCACACAAGGGAACTGCTACGGAATTATTGGAGCAAACGGTGCAGGAAAATCTACTTTTTTAAAAATATTATCAGGAGATATCGATCCCACATCAGGTCGGGTGATTCTTGAGCCGGGCAAACGTATGTCGGTTTTAAACCAGAACCACAATATGTTTGACGAGCATACTGTTTTGGAAACCGTGTTAATGGGGAACCAAACATTATTTGCCATTAAAAAGGAAATGGACGAGTTGTATGCAGATTATGATGATAAAAATGCCGACAGAATCGGTGAACTTCAGATGCAGTTTGATGAAATGAACGGATGGAATGCCGAATCAGATGCAGGTGCTATGCTTTCCAACTTAGGAATTAGTGCAGAACATCATTATACATTGATGAGTGATATGGAAGGGAAAATGAAAGTTCGTGTGTTATTGGCACAGGCACTATTTGGTAATCCTGACGTATTAATCATGGATGAGCCTACCAACGACCTGGATTTTGAAACTATTGGTTGGTTGGAAAATTTCCTTGCCAATTATGATAATACGGTATTGGTAGTTTCTCACGACCGTCACTTCCTGGATGCGGTTTGTACTCATGTATCGGATATCGACTTCGGAAAAATCAACCATTTTTCCGGTAACTATACTTTCTGGTATGAATCTTCTCAGTTAGCGGCTAAACAACGTGCGCAACAAAACAAAAAAGCGGAAGAGAAAAAAGCAGAATTAGAAGAGTTTATCCGTCGTTTCTCGGCGAACGTTGCAAAATCAAAACAGGCAACTTCCCGTAAAAAAATGATCGATAAATTGAATTTGGACGAAATCAAACCTTCAAGCCGTCGTTATCCTGCGATTATTTTTGATCAGGAAAGAGAAGCCGGAGATCAGATTTTGAATGTACAGAATTTAAGCGCTTCAATTGATGGCGAAGTGTTGTTCAAAAATGTTGATTTAAATATGGCAAAAGGGGATAAAGTGGTTGTTTTTTCTAAAGATGCCCGTGCTACGACTGCCTTTTACGAAATTTTGAACAATAACATGAAAGCCGATACAGGTACTTTTGATTGGGGAATTACAACTACGCAATCGTATCTTCCAAACGATAACCACAGTTTCTTTGAAAATGATTTAACATTAGTGGATTGGTTACGTCAATGGGCAAAAACAGAACCGGAAAGAGATGAAGTTTACGTTCGCGGTTTCTTGGGGAAAATGATTTTTTCGGGAGAAGAAGCTTTAAAAACAGGTCGTGTTTTGTCCGGAGGTGAAAAAGTTCGTTGTATGTTATCTAGAATGATGATGCTTAGAGCCAACGTATTAATGTTAGATGAACCAACCAACCACCTTGATTTGGAATCGATTACTGCTTTCAATAACTCATTGAAAAACTTCAAAGGTTCTGTGTTGTTTACTACGCATGACCACGAGTTTGCACAAACGGTTGCTAACAGAGTATTGGAAATCACGCCAAACGGAGTAATAGACAGATATATGACTTTCGATGAATATCTTGAAGATGATAAAATTCAGGAGATGAGAAAGAAAATGTATTCTTAAATAAATGAAAATCCCGCTAGTAAGCGGGATTTTTTATTGTTTGTGTTTGTATTTTTTTGATTTTAATCCATCGGAATCCTGTTGGCATTTTTTTCAACCCAAGTGTCAAATGATTGTAATGCAGGGTTCAGTTCTTTGGCAAATTTCATATCGCGAACACTATTGAAAGGACCATCGAAATCACGATAAAATTGGAACATATTTCCTAAATCTTCCGCGCCAGGAAATCCAAAGTTTCTGTATTGTTCAGGCGTAACTTCATTATAGACAACTTCCTTACCTAAAGTTTTTGATAATTTTTCGGCCATTTCAGTACAAGTAATCTGATCTCCAGAAATACCAACTCTTTTACCTATTAATTCCTTGCCTTTTTTGAATATACCATAGGCGCATTTACCAATATCTTCTGATGAAATACCTGCCAATTTTTTATCTCCCATTGGGAATGTTATTGCCATATTTCCATTAGCATCTTTTTTAGGTCCCATACCGAAATAAATCAGATTTTCCCAGTAAAATGATGTCAGCAAAAAAGTTACCGGCAGTCCAGCATCTTTAAAAAAATGATCCGATTCACCTTTACCGTCAAAATGTGGGACTTTATATTTTTCCTGTAATGTCGGCATACTGTCATCGCTTAGCGGGACAAACTTTCTTACATCTTCAAGGGTTGACCAAATTACATGTTGTAAACCAACCTCTTTGGCTGCTGCTGCCATATTCTTCGCTTCGCTCATTTCTTTTTCCACCGAGAAATGTTCCCAGAAGAACGTCACAAAATAAGCTCCGTAAGCCCCTTCCAAAACACGTTTGATGCTTTCAATATCATCAATATTTGCGGATACAACTTCGGCTCCCATTGTTGCGAGCGCTTTCGCTTTTTCCGAATTGACATCTCTTGTTACCGCGCGAACAGAAAATTCGCTATTTGGGTCATTGAGTATGGCATGTGCCAAACCGCCACCTTGAGCACCAGTTGCTCCGAATACTGCAATAATTTTTTTCTGCGACATGATTGTTGTTTTTTATATTAGAATTGAATCAATGAATTTCAATCAAATTGATAAAATGCAAAAAGAAATAGGGCAGGTTTTACTAAAGAAATGGAGCAGTTAACAAGGTGAATTTATAATTGATTTCACTAAAAAATCTTTTTTAATGATTCTTTAGTTATTTTCTTAAAACTTTGGCGGCGGAGGTAAAGGAACAAATTCGGTTTCTCCGGGAACTTTCGGGAATTTTTGATTTTCCCAATCGGTTTTGGCTTTTTCTATTTTGTCTTTATCCGAAGAAACAAAATTCCAATAAATGAATCGTTCTTCAGGAAAAGGCTCACCACCAAAAATATAAACGGATGTGTTTTCACCAATTTCAAATTCACAAAGTTTTGTGTCTTTGGCGATTAAAATCTGCTTTGAGTCAAAAACGACATCGTCACTTTTAATACTTCCTTCTAAAATGTATAAGGCGCTTTCACCAAATAAATGATCGCCCATTTTTATTTTCTGTGGAGTAGTGCTTTTTATTTCAATCAGGTAGAGCGGACTGTAAACCGGTACAGCCGATTTTCTGCCAAACGCTTCTCCTGCAATCAGTTTGAAAGACAGGCCATCTTGTTCCCAATGCGGAATGTCTTTTTCTTCAATATGTGTAAAATTGGGCTCCATTTCCTCTAATTCTTTTGGAAGGGCAACCCAAATTTGCAATCCGTGAAGCATTTTTTCAAATCCTCGAAGAAACTGCGGTGTTCTTTCGGAATGGACTATTCCTTTCCCGGCGGTCATCCAGTTTACAGCTCCTGGCTCAATTACCATTTCGGTTCCTAAACTGTCGCGGTGCATTATTCGGCCTTTAAACAGATAAGTCAGCGTGGAAAGGCCTATATGCGGATGCGGTGCTACATCAAAATTCTCATAGTCACTTAAATAGGTCGGTCCCATATGGTCAATAAAAACAAAAGGCCCAACAGTTCTTTTCTCTCGAAAAGGCAAAAGACGCCCTACCATAAAATTTCCAATATCGGCAGCACGTTCTTCTATTATTAATTTTACGTTTGACATAAGCAGTTTTTTATAAAGATACCAAATTATTCGTCAAATCCTTTAAAATTTTCATCCACTATTCGTTTCCATTCCGGATGTCTTTTTATGTAAGCGAACACGAACGGACATAGCGGAACAAGTTTGAAACCACTATCCTCAATATAAGTTAATGTCTTTTCGACGATTGCTGTTCCGGCACCTTTTCCTTCCAGTTCGGGTTCAGATTCCGTGTGAATCAAAGTAATGACATGCGGTCTTTCTTTATAAACGATTAGGGCTTTGTATCCGTCGATGGTTATTTCAAACTGCTGCTTTTCTTCGTTTTTAATCAGAGGAATGTCTAAATATTCAGGTTTCATATATTTGTTTTTATCGTTATGATTAGATTTTGGTTTTTTCAAAAATAGTAAAGCAACAACCCAGAAGCAGGATTGTTGTTTTTTAATGATTAGTCTTCAAGAAATCCGAATTTTCCATTGTTGAAATCATCGATTGCCTGTATGATTTCTTCACGTGTGTTCATTACGAATGGGCCGTGTGGAAAAATTGGTTCGGTGATTGGTTCACCGCTCAAAACCAAAACGATGGCATTCTCCAAAGCTTCGATGGTAAAATCCTCTCCTTTGTTTTCGAACAGCACAAAGTGATCGGTTGGAACCACTTCGTCGTCATTAACTTTAATATTGCCTTCTATTACCAATAATCCTGTATTGTAATTGGCCGGAAATGAAAAAGAAACTTTCCCGCCGGCATTCAGTTTTGCGTTTTGAAGATGAACGGGAGTAAACGTTGAGGCAGCCCCTTTTACCTCTTCATAATTTCCGGCGATTACTTCAATAATTCCTGCGTTATCAGGAAGTTTATATTTACTGATTTGCTCATTGCTGATTCCCTGGTATTTGGGAGCCGACATTTTATCTTTAGCCGGTAGATTTACCCATAATTGTACCATCTGAAATTCGCCACCGGTTTTACTGAATTCTTCTTCATGATATTCTTTGTGTAAAACACCTGATGCTGCAGTCATCCATTGTACATCACCTTCACCGATAACACCGCCACCACCGGCACTGTCATGATGCGCTACTTTCCCTTTGTAGGCAATGGTTACGGTTTCAAAACCTCTGTGCGGGTGTACGCCAACACCTTTTGGGATTTCAGAAGGAGGAAAGTTGTATTTTGAGTTGTAATCTAACATGATAAACGGACTCATACGTTCCATATCCAAATGATAACCGCTTGGAATAAAATTATGTACTCTAAAGCCGTCACCAACAAAATGGGGCGTTTTTGGAGCAGCTACTAATTCAATATTTTTTGTTGCCATTGTACTATTTTATTTAAATCGATACACAAAGTTAGTTTACATGATTGCCAAAAGCACTTAATTTAGGTTAAGAAATGAGTAGAACAAAAGTGATTAAGAAGTAGTAAAGAAATTATTTTTAGTTCATTTTATCATCAAGATTATATTAAACATGTCTCGATTTGTTAAAAAAATATTGAATTTATATATAAAAAAATTAATAACAAATAATTGTCAAAATGTTGTAAAAAAAATATATTTGCAACCCCTTTTATTTTAGCTTCTCTTAAAAGAAAAGGTCTAACCCAAAAAATTTTAATCTATGAGAAAAAAAATTACGCTGCTTAAATTAGCCGTATGCATGCTTGTATCTTATTCAGGATTCAGTCAAAACAGAACTACCTTTTCAAAAAGAACACCATCCGGGCATATCAGATGTGCCACCACAGAGTACGAAACTCTTTTGAGAGAACAGTATCCAAACAGAGCAACGTCTGAAGAATTTGAAAACTGGTTGGCTCCGAAAATTGAAGAAGCGAAGAGAAACAGAGAAAATTCGACTTCTAAAGTTGTAATTAGTGTACCTGTGGTAATACATATTATCAGTAATGGGGATGCTATTGGTACGAATGAAAACATTTCAAATGCTCAAGCTTTATCGCAAATTACAGTTTTAAATCAGGATTTCAGAAAAATGTTTGGGACTCCCGGATACAACACTAATCCAGTAGGAGCCGATATTGAAATTGAATTTTGTCTTGCTCAAAGAAAACCTGACGGTACAGCTACAACAGGTATTGATCGTGTAACAAGAACCAGTGCAGCATACAACACTTACAGTGCTACGGAAACGATGAAAGCTGCTACAATTTGGGATTCTACTCAATATTTTAATATTTGGACCGTATTCTTTACCAATAACTCGTCACAGGAAATGTATGGAACTTTGGGCTATGCGCAATTCCCAAGTACATCAGGATTAACAGGACTAAATTCAGACGAAGGGCCTGGCACTACAGACGGTTTAGTCGTTGATTACAGAGCTTTCGGATCTTCGGCTATTGCAGCAGGACCTTATTATACAGGGTATGATTTAGGAAGAACTGCTACTCATGAAATAGGGCATTGTTTCGGATTGTTACATATTTGGGGAGATGCAGCTTGTGGAACTGATTATTGCGCTGATACGCCGGTTGCTCATGATGCTAATTTCGGATGTCCTACAGTAACAAATTGTTCGAGCACTGGAAATGAAATGGTTCAGAATTACATGGACTATACAGATGATTCATGTATGAACATATTTACAATCAATCAGAAAGACAGAATTACAGCAGTAATGAATAACTCTTTACGAAGAGCATCATTGAAAACATCAAATGCTTGTACAGCTCCGCTTTCAGCACAGGAATTTGATTTGCTTAATTCAGTTCAGTTATATCCGAACCCAACCAATGAGATTATCAATATTGCATTGTCGAATTCTGAATTGCCAGACAATTTCGTAATCTTCAATAGTTTAGGACAGACAATCAAAGATGTAAAAGTTGCATCCGAACTGGATTTAGCAGTGAATATGTCTCAATATCAGGCTGGTGTTTATTTTATCAGAATCGCAAAAGATGGTTCTGTAAGAACATTACGATTCATCAAAGAATAATTCTATTCAAAAATATTTTTATAAAGACCGCTCGAACTGCGGTCTTTTTTTATGTAAACTATATAGCGGGACATTTTTTAAACAAAAAAATTGTACTTTTACACACCAAACACAACACTTCATTTATGAGTCAAAAAGTATTGCTCACTTCAAAAGAAGTCAATATCATTCTGCATCGTTTGGCTTGCCAGTTAATCGAAAAGCATCTCGATTTTTCAAACACTATACTTATTGGGATTCAGCCTCGCGGTAAATATGTTGCAGAGAGAATCAAACAGATATTGGAAGAAGAATACAACATTAAAAATATACCACTCGGATTTTTGGATATTACTTTTTTCAGAGATGATTTCCGCAGGACCGAAAAACCAATGGAAGCCAATAAAACTCAAATCGACTTTTTAGTAGAAGATAAAAAAGTGGTTTTCATAGACGATGTTTTATACACCGGGAGAAGTATCCGTGCGGCTTTGACTGCAATCCAATCGTTTGGAAGACCATCAGGAATTGAGCTTTTAACGCTTATCGACAGACGTTTCAGTCGTGATTTACCGATTCAGCCCGATTATCGTGGCCGACAGGTCGATGCAATTAATAATGAAAAAGTTCTTGTAAACTGGAAAGAAAACGACGGAGTGGATCAAGTGCTTTTAGTAGCCAAAACAACAAACAACTAAGAATTACAACAACACAACAATAACGATGAAAGAACTAAGCGTCAATCATTTATTAGGAATAAAATACATCAACAAAAACGATATCGATTTAATCTTCGAAACTGCCGATCAGTTCAAGGAAGTAATCAATCGTCCGATCAAAAAAGTACCTTCATTACAACATATTACAATTGCCAATATCTTTTTTGAAGACAGTACGCGTACCAAACTTTCATTTGAATTGGCACAGAAACGTCTTTCAGCGGATGTAATGAGTTTTTCTGTGGCACAATCCTCTGTTAAAAAAGGAGAGACGTTGATTGACACCGTAAACAATATTCTTTCAATGAAAGTTGATATGGTTGTCATGCGTCATAAAAACCCGGGAGCGGCTCATTTTTTATCGCAAAATGTTAAAGCGAGTATTGTAAATGCCGGAGACGGAGCACATGAACATCCTACTCAAGCATTATTGGACAGTTATTCCATTCGCGAAAAATTAGGTGAAGT
>NZ_DATIDM010000106.1:0-33817 GCF_035456225.1 Flavobacterium sp.
TCCAAATGTAAGATTTTAATCTAGAATTAGCATCACCGAAATTGGTGATTTTATATCACCAAATTTGGTGATATGTAAAATAATAATCCTGTGTTTTTTTGATACTATTGAATGTCATTTCAGGTCATAAAAAAATCCGAACCAGTTAAGATTCGGATTTTTCGCGCACTAATAAACTAAGATGAAAGGTTTATCGTAATCGGTCTACAGATTTTACGAGATCTTCGTCCTTTTTGATGGCCTTATTGGCTAAGACTAACAAAACGATAGAAATTACAGGAAGAAACATCCCAATACCCTTCTCAGAAACCGTAGTTTCTCCGGATAGACTTAGTAAACGATACACAAATAATCCTAGTAATATAAAGTTTAATATTATGTTCAGTCGGTTCATCACAAACTGATTTTGTCTTTTCTTAAAACTAACAATGCTTACTAAGGCAAGTGTGGTACACAATCCAAAAATTGCAGAATAGGCTATATCTTGCCTTGCATAGAAATCTTTCCCCTGCATATCTTCCCATAACGGCAAAACAAACGACAGAACCCCTGAACAAACAAAGGCAAGGAAAAGATAAACAGTCTGAATTCTTTGTATCATTTTTTGGTTTATTGTAGGACAAAAATAGTTTCTTTTTCCAATAAATACTATTGTTTTTTAAATAAAATTCGTATTATTGCATAACAAAATCGTAAGTACTTCATTTTACGATTGTTTCAATTCAAAAAAGATCCTTACCCAAATTTTTGTATCACATTACTATAATTAAATTCAGATACACTACATGTTTGATATTTCTGTATTAAAAGAAATGAAGCTTCCTGAGCTTCAAGAAATTGCTAAAATAGCCAAAATCAATAAATATCGTAATCTTAAGAAAGACGAATTGGTTTATCAGATTTTGGACTACCAGGCGGCTAATCCTGAAGTTGTTAAACCGGCTCTTCAGGAAACTCCACAACCGGAAGAAAAGGCAAAGCGAGCACGCATTAAGCCTGTTAAAGAAGAGGCAAAGGCACCTGCTCCGGTTGAGAAAAAAACATTCACACCCAAGCACAAGAAGGCTGCTGAAACTGAATCAAAAGAGGAAGTTGTTGAAAAACCTACTACTGAAGCAGCGGAACCAAAGCGCGAAAATTTCGTAAACAAAAAGAAAGAGTTTGTCAAAAAACCGCACTTTACGAAAGAAAGCAGTCAAAATATCAAGATCAGACCAGCACAAAATAAAGAAGTTGAAGAAACAACTTCAATTTCCGAAGTAGCGGAACCAGTTACAGAAGCTCCGGTTGCTAAACCTCAAAATCCTAATCAGGGAGGTGCCAATCAAAATAATCCCAATCAGAACCAAAATCCGAATCAAAAACACAAAAAGCAGAATTTCAGAGAACCTGAATATGAATTCGACGGAATCATAGAAAGTGAAGGCGTTCTGGAAATGATGCCTGATGGTTACGGTTTCTTGCGTTCTTCAGATTATAATTACCTTGCTTCACCTGACGATATTTATTTGTCAACGTCCCAAATTCGTTTATTTGGATTGAAAACCGGGGATACCGTTAAAGGTGTTGTTCGTCCTCCGAAAGAAGGAGAGAAATACTTCCCATTGGTAAAAGTATTGAAAATCAACGGACATGATCCTCAAGTAGTTCGTGATAGAATTTCATTTGAACATTTAACACCGGTTTTCCCAACTGAAAAATTCCGTTTAGCAGAAAGACAAAGCACGATTTCAACCCGTGTTATCGATTTATTCTCTCCAATAGGAAAAGGACAGCGTGGTATGATTGTGGCACAGCCAAAAACGGGTAAGACAATGTTGTTGAAAGACATTGCCAATGCGATTGCAGCTAATCATCCTGAAGTATATTTAATTGTATTGTTGATTGACGAACGTCCGGAAGAGGTAACCGACATGCAGCGCAGTGTAAGAGGAGAAGTTATCGCTTCTACTTTTGACAGGGAGCCGCAGGAGCACGTTAAAATCGCAAACATCGTTTTGGAAAAAGCAAAACGTTTGGTGGAATGTGGTCATGATGTTGTAGTTCTTTTGGATTCGATTACGCGTTTAGCAAGAGCTTATAATACAGTTCAGCCTGCGTCCGGAAAAGTATTGAGTGGAGGTGTGGATGCGAATGCGCTTCAAAAACCAAAACGTTTCTTCGGAGCGGCTCGTAATGTAGAAAACGGTGGTTCGTTAAGTATCATCGCGACTGCACTGACAGAAACCGGTTCGAAAATGGACGAGGTTATCTTTGAAGAATTCAAAGGAACAGGTAACATGGAATTACAGTTGGACAGAAAGATTGCCAACAGACGTATTTTCCCTGCCATCGACCTTACATCTTCAAGTACGCGTCGTGACGATTTATTGTTGGATGAAAATACAATCCAGAGAATGTGGATCATGCGTAAATACCTTGCGGATATGAATCCGGTGGAAGCGATGGATTTCATCAACGACCGATTCAAAAAAACCAGAAACAACGAAGAGTTCCTGATTTCGATGAACGATTAAGAATATAAATTTAAAGAGAGGTTTACAGCCTCTCTTTTTTTATGGCAATAATCAGTAATACTGCAAAGCATAAAAATGGTAAAGCCGAAAGGGTTATTTTATGATTGGAAGATAGAACTCCGACAAGCAGCACCAGAAGCATTAGGATACTAATGAGTATCATACCAAATACATTGAGTTTTTTCGGGCTATTGTTCTTAATGACACAATATAATAGTATTAGCTGACCGCCAATGCTTGCAAGAATGAGAGGATGCGTTAAGTTTTCCAACGAATGAGTTTGTCTGAATAGTAACTCGTATTCAATTTCATAAAGAAACGCACTTTTTCCTTGTCCCCATTCTGTATAGCCAAATAAGGAAGTTATTAAAAGACCGATATTCGCTATTCGTTTCATAATAGTAAAGTAACAAAAAAATCCACCATTGGTGGATTTTTTATGAATTATGTGAAGTATATTAATTCACTATTATTTTCTTAGTTGTTGTTTGGTTGTCGGCAGAAGACAGTTTTATGAAATAAAAGCCTTGAGTTAAATTATCCAATGTATAAGTGTTTTGGATTCCGTTAGGGTTTTTAATGTTCTTGATCACTTGCCCGTTTACATTGATTAGCTGAATTTCAACTAATTCTTTTTCAGATGTGATGTTGATTCGGTTATCTTTCGTTGGGTTAGGGTATATTGAAACGTTTGCAAGAGTGTCGAAAGATTCTGTTGCCAACGTTGGTCCCCAAATTACAGCTACCCATTCAGGATGGTCGATATATGGATTTCTGTTGTTCTGACGGGCATAAACCGCGTTATTTCTGTCGATTTCTCTTTGACTAACCGGATCCAAAATATGCCATTGTTTTAATATTTCAAGATGCGTATTGGTTAAAACCTGATTGCTTGTTCCGTTAAACATCGTATACGACCACCCGGCCACCTGATCTTCATAACGTGTTGCAAAATACAAGATCATTCGTGCAATATCACCTTTAAATTCATTGATTGGCTCAAAAATGGTTCCGCTATATCCGGCAGAATAACCTGAATTTAAGTTTGGTCCTCTTTTCGATCCATTGGAATAAGTGTTTGTTGGGGCACTTGTTCTTCCAAATGGAAAATCACCTCTTTGGGCATTTACATATTTATCTGAAGGAACTACGAAATGAGCATCAGAATACATAGGTGTTGCCGAATTGAAAACGGATTGAGGTATAATGTGTTCACGATTGTATTTTTGACATTCAGAAGTACCTCCAGTTCCGTCATCCTGATTTACGCCATACGTAAATTCACAATTATCCGTTCCGGTCGGGTTTTCTGTATACATGTCCAGCATCGTACCATTATTTTCGTAATAATGATCAACATCGGAAGTAGTATATGTAACATAAAGTCCTGCATATCCCTGATCTGTTGATAAATGTTCCGAAGCTAAACCGTCATTAACATTGTCAATAATCTTTTTTAACTGCGATTTCAGGGTATATCCTGTTCCTGTCGCCGTGTTGTAATATCCTGTCGGAATTTGAGCAAAACCCATGGTAATGCTTAATAAAAACACTAAAGTGTAGATTTTTTTCATTTGGGATGATTTATTGTTTTCTATCTAATAAAGCCATGTAAAAACCATCAAATCCCGACTCCGAAGCCAAGACTTTTACATCTTTTACAAAGGTGAAATTTTTTCCGCTTTCTGTTTTTAAGAACTTTTCAATTTGTTCCTGATTTTCAGAGGGTAAGATCGAACAAGTAGCATATACTAACTTACCGCCCGGTTTCACAATTTTAGAGTAACTTTCTAAAACTTCAGCCTGTACTTTTTTAATGTTATCAATGAATTCCGGCTGTAGTTTCCACTTGCTGTCCGGATTACGTTTTAAAACTCCTAAACCGCTGCATGGAGCATCAATTAAAACTCTGTCGGCTTTTTCGTGAAGTTTTTTTATCGTTTTTGTTCCTTCAATTACACGAGGTTCAATGTTGAAAGCACCATTTCTTTTGGCGCGAAGTTTCAACTGTTTTAGTTTGCTTTCATACAAATCCATTGCAATCAATTGTCCTTTGTTTTCCATTAAAGAAGCAATATGCAATGTTTTTCCTCCGGCACCTGCGCAGGTATCGACGATTCTCATCCCTGGTTTTACATCTAGGAAACGGGCAACCAATTGTGAAGACGCGTCCTGAACCTCAAACAAACCTTCTTTGAAAGCATCTGTTAAAAAAACATTGGCTCTTTCCTTTAGAATTAGAGCGTCTGGATATTCTTTAGGAAGATCAGTATCGATATCTAAATCCATTAGGATAGCGCGCAATTTTTCACGAGTGGTTTTCAAAGTATTCACACGAAGAATCACTTTTGCCTGTTCATTTTGTGCGTGGAGTTCTTTGGTCCATAGGTCGGTACCTAATTCTTTTTCGCCCAATTCATCCATCCAGTCCGGAATAGATTCACGGAACTTTCTGATTTTTGAAAGCTCATCAAAACGACCTTTGATTTTTCGAACAGGTGTGGTTTCAAAGTATTTCCAGTCGGGTAGGGTGTAACCTCGTAAAACGGCCCAAACCGCAAACATTCTCCAGATATTATCTCTGTCGTACGGTTCTTTTACTTCAGCGATTTCTGCATACAAACGCTTCCATCGAACGATTTCATAAATGGTTTCCGCAACGAATTTTCGGTCATGACTTCCCCAGCGTTTGTCTTTTTTCAAAGCAAAAGCTACCACCTTATCGGCATATTGTTCTTCATTGAAAATCGCCATTAGCGAGTCAATGGTTGTAAATACTAAATTTCTGTGTAATCTCATTGTAAAAAAATAAGCCTGCAAAGATAACAAATTTATCTTTCCGTGTGAGTTATCTGTATTTTTTTATGAAGTGAGAAGGTGTTTCTCCACATTTCTTCGTGAAAAGTTTCGAGAAATAAGCATAATCTTCATAACCCAAAAGATCTGCAATCTGATTGAAATTCAATTTTCGGGCAATCATTTCACGTTTGGCTTCCAGAAAAATCCTGTCCAGAATGATGTCGGTTGTGGTTTTCCTCACCATACTCTGCGTGATTCGGTTTAGGTGTTTCGAGGATATGTTTAACCAGTCAGCATATTGCGAAGGCGATTTCTCCGATTTATAATGTTCTTCCACTAAAGCTTCAAAGGTTTGAAATTTAAGTGTATATGAATTCTGCGGCATCACTTCCAATTCGTTTTTCTGAATATATTGTCGTGTACTTTCAATGTAAATTAAATCGATGAGCGAAATAATTTTATTCGATTTTAAAAGATTATCTGATTGATTTTCCGAATAAATCTGTTCGAAAAGTGATTTGAAACAGACAATGTCAGATGATTTTAAATGCAATACCGGCGAATTCTGAACGCTGTAAAAAAACGGAAAATTGTTTACCCGATTTTTAGTGTAATGAATATCGTAAAACGATTGCGTATGAAAGAATATAAAGCCCTGAATATCATCCGATAATTCCCAATGATGTATTTGCCCGGGATTCATAAAGAACAGACTTCCCGGTTTTACGTCGTATTTTACAAAATCGATTTCGTGAGTTCCGCTTCCATGTGTAAAAAGTACAGTTAAATAGAAGTTGTGTCTGTGAGGTTTGAAAATGTTTTTATGGCTTGAAATTAAATGATTTGCTATCGTATTTGCGTAAAAATACGTTCTGTTTTTATCTGATTCGAATTGCTGAATGTCTAAAACAGTAAAATTTTTCATGGTCTGATAGTTTTTCCAATGTCCTAAAAGTACAAATTATTGTGACATTCGTCTATGGTTTGCTTTTATATATTTCAGACATTTGTATCAAATAAATTATTTATGTCAACTTTAATAGATATACTCACCGAAAAATGTCCGAAATGCGGTAAAGGAAAAGTGTTTTCAGAAAAAGGGAATATTTTTCTTTTTCGATTGCCAAAAATGCACACCAATTGCTCGCACTGCAATCATAAGTTTGAAAAAGAACCGGGTTATTTTTTTGGATCTATGTTCGTTAGTTATGTAGTAGCTGTTGCCGAAATGATTATTTTCTTCCTGATTGCTAATCAGTTTATTGACAGCTATCTGACCATTGTGGTTTTAATAGGCCTACTTTCAGTGGTTTTGAGTACATTTAATTTCAGGTTTTCCAGAATGCTCTGGATTTATATGCTGGACGGAAAAAACAAACAGCTTTAACGGAAAAATCTTTATAAATTAGCGTTTCTAAAACTTTAGAAATGAAAAAAAGTTTGTTGGTTTTGCTTTCGGTGGCAAGTTTTTCCTGTAGCGTGAAAAAGGTTTCAGATACTCCAAAATCAGAAGTTCCCAAAATTGAGGAAGTGATTTTCAAGCCAAGTTTCACTGCTGTGGAAATAGATACTTTGCTATCTGAAAAATTGAGTATCCGTGCTATTTGCATCGACAGTAATAAAGTCTGGTATGCTGCGAATAATGGTAATTACGGTTATCTGAATCTGAATGGAGGGAAAAATTTCGTTGGCAATATCGTCAAAGACACGTTGAAACTGGAATTCAGGAGCATCGCGCAAACGAAAGATAATATTTTCATTTTAAGCATTGGAAATCCGGGGTTATTATATCGGATTTCAAAAGACGAAAAGGAAGCTCAATTGGTGTATCAGGAAAAAGGCGAAAAAGTTTTCTACGATGCCATCAATTTCTTTAATGACAAAGACGGAATAGCTGTGGGCGACCCAACCGAAGATTGTTTTTCATTGATAACTACGAATGACGGAGGGCAAACCTGGAAAAAAAAATCCTGTAAAAATGTACCAAAAGTTGCCGATGGAGAAGCTTTTTTTGCAGCCAGCAATACCAATATCAATATAAAAGGCGATAAGATCTGGATTGCGTCAGGCGGAAAGAAATCTAATATTTTTTATTCCGGCGACAAAGGAAAATCGTGGCATGTCATTACAACACCAATCATCCAGGGAAGTGAGATGACCGGAATGTTCTCTGCAGATTTTTACAATGAAAAAATCGGTTTTGCTACTGGTGGCGATTATGAAAAACCGAATCAGAATTTCGGAAATAAAATCATCACAGTTGATGGAGGAAAAACGTGGAATTTAGTCGGTGAAAATGAGGGATATGGTTATGGTTCCTGTGTTCAGTTTGTGCCGGGAAGTAATGGAAATGAATTGCTGACCGTTGGTGCTTCCGGCGTATTTTATTCTTACGATCAGGGGAAAAAATGGAAGAAAATTGCTGATTATAAGGATTTGTTCACCATCCGTTTTATCGATTCCAAAACCGCAATTGCTGCGGGAAACAAAAAAATCCTCAAAATAAGATTTAAATAGAAAAAGGAGCAGATACTCCTTTTTCTATATTCTATTCTCTATGTTCTTTTCTCTTTCTTCTACTTTCTATTCTCTTTAATCTGCTTAATCAGTTTCCGGTTGAAATCGTCTTCCGCTTTTTTCAGTTTCAGGATTTTTACAGAACCAATTACCGGACGTAAATCACTGCTGAGTTTTTTGCGCAGCTGAAACATTTTTTCTTCTGTTTCTTCCATTTGTGCTAAAAGGGTTGCTGCTTCTTTCTCACTCATTTTGTCTACACTTTCGCCGTCCATGCGTTTTTTCAAATTTCTCATTTTTTCATGACGCATTTCAAATTGTTTTTCTTCGAATGTGTTGTAAATAGGCCAGAATTTTTCTGCTTCTTCTTTAGATAAATTTAGTTCCGTTGTAATGAAAGCTACTTTTAACTGTTTGATTTGCTCACGTTTTTCATCGTTTGGTTGAGCAAAAGAAAAGGTAGAAATCAAAAGAAAAACTATTGGTAAAATTCTCTTTAGTGTCATAATTTATTCATTTAAATAAACATCTACATTGTTTTCGTTTTCAGATAAATAACTTTCAACCGATTCATCGTTTAAAGCTATTGATTTTTCTAATTCATTAATATCGTGCTGATCGAGTTCCATCATAATCTCATCTGCGTTCATATTGCTGGCTAAATAGTTTTCAACCGTAGTTTCGTCAAGAGCGGCTTTCGACTGATAATTAAAATATAAAGTCAAACCAAAAACAACTAAAGCAACGGCCGCAGCACTTGAAATCCATACCGATTTGCGTTGCCATAACGAAATCACTTTCACTTCCTGTTGCGGAAGCTGATTCATTATTTTAGCTTCAAAATTTTCAAAATAACCCTCCGGAATTTTAAATCCCGTTTCAATTTTTGGGTCGTTATGTAAATCAAACTTTTTCATATTCATATATCATACACATTGGACAAATTTTACCGTTAAAGGTTTAATCTTCATTTAAAAAATCTTCTATTTTTTTTACGGCATGGAAGTAGGACGCTTTCAGTCCGCCTACCGAAGTGCCGAGGATTTCGGATATCTCTTCGTATTTCAGTTCCTGAAAATATTTCATCTTAAAAACCAATTGTTGTTTTTCCGGTAATGTAGCTAATGCCTTTTGTAATTTCAACTGGATTTCATCACCGTCATAATCAACATCAGCCTGTAAATTGTTAATCATTTTGTCTTTGATTTCTTCGCTGGAAATACCAGATTTTTTGGCTCGCTGGTTGATGAACGTAATCGATTCGTTCGTTGCAATCCTGTACATCCAGGAAAACAATTTGCTTTCACCTTTAAAATTCTTCAGGCCTTGAAAAACTTTTACAAAAGTGTTTTGCAGTACATCATCGGTATCATCGTGATTCAGCACAATGGTTCGGATATGGTTGTACAACGGACGCTGGTATTCACGCACTAACCTGCGAAACGCTTCATTTTGCGTTTTTGGGTTCAGTAAGTCGGCTATGAATTCTTTTTCGTCCTGCAAGTGAAATCGATTTATATTTAAGACTAAAGTTACGGCAAATAGTTTAATCTTGTTGTTTTTGGAGCGAATGGTCGTTTTGTGTCGGCAATGGCAATTCCTGCTGTCCGCTGTATCTTTTTACCTGGTCATTTCGAGAACCTCAATATCCATGTAAAAAGGATGCCGCTCCCATCAGGGCTAAAAAGTAAGCCATTTTCATTTTTGTTAACATATATTTCGGCTTGCATTTGTACCTTTGCGCCACACAACACGATGATATAATGATAAAGACTGTAATTTTCGACATGGACGGTGTGATTGTCGACACGGAACCAGTTCACAAATACGCTTATTTTACACATTTTGACGAACTGGGAATCCAGGTTACCGAAGAAATGTATGCTTCTTTTACCGGAAATTCAACCCGAAATGTTTTCCAACGCATCAAGGAGACTTTCAATTTAGAACACGAAGTAGAAGATTTGATTCTGCGCAAACGGCACCTTTTTAATGAAGCGTTCGATACCAAACCCGATTTAGAATTGATTTCAGGAGTACATGACTTGATTAAAAACCTTCATGAAAACGGGATGCAGCTTATCTTGGCTTCGTCGGCATCGAAAGGAACGATTCAGCGTGTTTTCAATCGTTTTGATTTACATCAGTATTTTACGCATAAGGTAAGTGGCGAAGATTTCCCGAAATCCAAACCAGATCCGGCTATATTTCTTCATGCCGCATCACTATCCGAGGCTCCAAAAGAAAACTGTATCGTAATCGAAGACAGCACCAGCGGAATCAAGGCTTCCAAAGCAGCAGAAATTTTCTGTATCGGTTACCATAGCGAAAATTCTAAACATCAGGATTTATCCTTGGCGGATCATATCATTCATCATTTTGATGAGATTGATTATGATATTGTTTCGACTATTAAGTTGAAGAACAACATATAATAAAGAGGTTAACCAACAGCTTCTTTATAAACAAGCAGGCATTTTTCCCTTGCTTCTTTATGATCTACAATGGGTTTCTGGTACTTTGAAGTTTCAAGTTCCGGAACCCATTTTTTAATGTATTTCAAATCCTTGTCGAATTTTTTAATCTGCTCGGTTGGGTTAAAAATCCTGAAATACGGAGCAGCATCGACTCCGCTTCCCGCCGCCCATTGCCAATTGCCGACATTGCTTGATTGTTCATAATCCAACAGTTTCTGAGCAAAATACGTTTCTCCCCAGCGCCAGTCAATCAACAGATGTTTGCAGAGAAAACTGGCTACAATCATTCGAACGCGATTGTGCATGTGTCCGGTAGCGTTCAGTTCGCGCATGCCTGCATCCACAAAGGGATACCCCGTTTTTCCTTCACACCATTTTTGAAATAATTTCTCATCGTTAGCCCATTTTATAGCATCATATTTTGCTTTGAAACTTCGGTTCACTGTATGTGGAAAATGCCATAAAATCTGCATGAAGAATTCTCGCCATATGAGTTCATTTAAAAAGGTTTCATTTTTGGCTTCGGCGGCTTTTTTCACAATTTCCCGAATAGAGACAAGTCCAAATCTCAAATAGACTCCCAACATCGAAGTGCCCTGAATGGAAGGGAAGTTCCGTGTAGCTTCATAATTTTCGATTAGTTTTTCCGATATGTCAAAGGCCTGAACTTTAATTGATGAAGTCGTAAAACCGATTTCAGACAATGTCAGAAACGGGTAGGAGTGTGGCTTGAAATTGTTGAGGAAGTTTTCAGACGGATAATGAACTAAAGTTTTTTTTCGGAAGTTTTCCTTCCATTTTTTTGAATAAGGAGTATATACAACGTATGGGCTTCCGTCATCTTTAGCGATTTCACTTTTTTCAAAAATCACCTGGTCTTTACATGTTTTGAATTCAATCCCGTTTTCTTTAAACAGAAGATTTAGCTCTTTGTCTCTTTTTCGGGCATACGGCTCATAATCATGATTGGTGAAAACAGTGGTAATACTATTTTCGGAAATAAGTTTTTTAAAGGTATTTTCTGGAGTCCCATGAAAAATTGCCAGCGATTTACCAATAGTTTTAAGCTGCGCTTGTATTTTTTCTAATTGGTCATGAATGAAGGTTACCCGCGCGTCGTCTTTTGATAATTGTGAAAGTATGTTTTCATCAAAAATAAAAACAGGCAAAACTTCTTCACTGCTGTTTAAGGCATGATAAAGTCCCGTATTATCGTATAACCGTAAATCGCGTCTGAACCAGAAAATTGTCATGCCAAATTATTTAAATTTTCCAAAAAGGTCTGTCAGTTTTTGTTTTCTGAAATCGAAAATTTCCTTGAGTTTTGGTTTTACAAGAATTGGATGAAATAATCTTCCGATAAAACCCAAAGGCAGTTTGTAATGTACTATATCTTCAATTTCAACACCTCCTTCAATTTCCCTGAAAAAATGCTTGTGATGCCAAAATTTATACGGACCAGAACGTTGTTCATCCACAAAATATTCCTTTTCCTTAACATGTGTAATTTCAGTTACCCATTCCGTCGTAAATCCGCTAAACGGTGAAATTTTATAATGGATGATTTGTCCGGAAAACATTTTTCGTTCGTCACCCGAAAGCGTTTCAAACCTCATGGAATCAGGAGTAATGTTATTCAGGTTTTTAGGATCTGAAAAGAATTCCCAGGCTTCGTCGATTCCAATAGGTAATTGCTGAATGCTTTTTAAAGTGTACATTTTTTCTGTAAAATTACAATTTTGTCGAGTGTTATTAAAAAATGATAATCATGATTAAAAATTTTTTAGACTATTCTTAACAGTTGAGTTTATATTTTTCTTTATTTTCGTTTTACATAATTCAAAAAAACTAATAGCAATATGAAAAAAATAATTTGTACCGCAATTTTTGCATTTGCAACGTTGGCAATGCAGGCGCAGGTTAAAACACCACAAGCCAGTCCTGGGGCTAAAATAGAACAGGTTGTGGGACTTACAAATGTTGAAATTGATTATTCCCGTCCAAGTATTAAAGGAAGAACTGTTTTTGGCGAATTGGTTCCTTACGGTAAAATGTGGCGAACCGGAGCAAATGCAAATACTGTTATTTCTTTCAGTGAAGATGTAGTTATAGGAGGTAAAAAATTAGAAAAAGGAAAATATGCCTTATTTACATTCCCAAAAGCAGACAGCTGGGATGTGATTTTCTATAAAGATACTAATAATTGGGGGCTTCCCGAAAGTTGGGATGATTCCAAAGTAGCATTGCGCACTACTGTAAAACCGGAGACGTTAAACAGAAAAGTGGAGACATTCACTATCGGTGTTAATAATGTGGATAATGATTTCGGATTCCTTGAGTTGTCTTGGGAGAAAACAATTGTAGCGGTTAAATTTGAAGTACCTACTCAAAAAACAGCTATGGAAAGCATCGAAAAAACATTGGGCGGACCAAAAGCAGCTGATTATTTTTCATCAGCACAGTATTTATATCAATCTAACGGTGATTTAAACAAAGCGTTGACATGGGTTAACAAATCTATTGAAATGGAAAAAGAAGCCCCATTTTGGTATTTACGTCTGAAGTCACTTATTCAGGCTAAAAAAGGCGATAAAGTTGGTGCTATCGAAACTGCAAAGCAATCTTTAGCGGGTGCAGAAAAAGCAAAAAATGCAGATTATGTTAAGATGAACAAAGATTCGATTTCAGAATGGTCGAAGAAATAATTCATAATTGATAAGAAAATAAAAAAGGCTGTTATTTGACAGCCTTTTTTATTTTTAACCCTTACTGTATTCCTTTTGTGACCATAATAGTCAATTAAGTTTTTTGACGATTAGGAAATCTTCTATGGCTTATATGTTTATCAAATGTTGATCCATTTAGGTAATATTTTTTTGTGGAAATCATTTAAGTCATTTAGTTTTTAAAATTCTGCCTTTTGAGACAGCCTTTTTTATTCTTTGGCCTTAACGAATATTTGAAGCAATATTCCCAATAGGATAGTGAGAATTGCCCCAATGAAATTCAGCCAAAGGAAACTAACCACGTCAAGATAGTAAATGTAAAAGATGGTTAACTGGGTAATTACCGCACTCCAGAAAACTGCTTCGGCTTTCACAAATTTCACGTAAAAAGCTACGAGGAAAATGCCTAAAACGGTGCCGTAAAAAATAGAACCGATTATATTGACCAACTGAATCAGGTTTTCGAAAAGAGTACCCACACAAGCGAAAAGAATGGCTATAATTCCCCAAAGCAGTGTAAATAATTTTGTTGAGTTTACAAAGTGTTTATCGGATTTATCGGCTTTAAGATTTCGTTTGTAGATGTCAATTGTTGTGGTCGATGCCAATGCAGATAATCCCGAAGCTGAAGAAGACATTGCTGCAGAAAATATAACGGCAAGCAACAAACCAATCAGCCCTTTTGGTAAAAAATGTAGAATGAAATACAAGAAAACATAATCCTTATCGTTGGTTTCTGTTTTGCTGTCCACTTCACTTATAATTTCTTTTGCCTGTTCACGCAAATCTTTTTCTTTTCCTGATAAAGAGACCATTTTTTGCTGCAGGATAGGGTTGTCAAAATCCTGATTCAATTGGCCTACATATAACAGGCTGATTTCTTTCTTTTCCTCCTGAACGGCGTCAAGTTGCTTTTCTAATTTCTCAAAATCGGCTTTTCTGGAAGAGTTTTTTACCAATTCATTATTGGTTGGATTAAAATGTAATGGGGCCGAATGAAATTGGAAAAAAACAAAAACCATTACACCGGTTAGCAGAATTAAAAACTGCATTGGCACTTTTAGTAAACCATTCATAATCAGTCCTAACTGACTTTCGCGAATCGATTTTCCGGTAAGATAGCGTCCAACCTGTGACTGATCGGTTCCAAAATAAGAAAGAGCCAAAAAGAATCCACCAGTAATTCCGCTCCAGAAAGTATATCGTGTTTCAGGATCAAACGAAAAATCCAGAATATCCATTTTATCATTGGCTCCGGCAATTCCCAATGCATTACTAAAGCTTAATTCTTCGGGAAGGTTATTCAAAATCAGGAAAAAGGTAATGAACATTCCCGTCATAATAACAAACATTTGCTGTTTTTGGGTGACGTTGACAGCTTTTGTCCCTCCAGTAAAAGTATAGACAATGACCATTAGGCCAATTACAACATTCATCAGGGTAAGGTTCCATCCTAATAAAGCTGAAAGAATAATCGCCGGTGCATAAATGGTTAAACCGGTTCCTAGTCCGCGTTGCACTAAAAAAAGGATCGAAGCAAGGGAGCGTGTTTTTACGTCAAAACGCTGTTCAAGGAATTCGTAAGCGGTGAAAACCTTAAGTCGGTGGTAAATCGGAATAAAAGTGATGCAGATGACCACCATTGCAATCGGCAATCCAAAATAAAACTGTACAAACCCCATCCCGTCGTGATATGCCTGTCCGGGTGTTGAAAGAAATGTAATCGCACTTGCTTGAGTCGCCATTACAGATATACCAACCATCCACCACGGCGTCTCCTTGTTTGCCAATATATATTCCTCGACGTTTTTACTTCCTTTGGTTTTCCAGGTTCCGTAAATAACTATAAATAAAAGGGTTACGGATAATACAATCCAATCGATTAGTTGCATGGCTTAAGCGTACATTTGCATTAAAAAATAGAACAGTAAAATATAAAAAGCATTAAGCAACAGTACGAAAGTGTAGCTTCTTTTCCATTTGAATTCCCGAATTTCTTTCATTGTTTTTTATCTCTTCTTGATTCTTGATTCTTATCCCTTTTTCTTATCCCTTATCCCTTTTTCTTTATCCCTTTTCTATCCTAATTACTCTCCAACAGCAATCAAATTGGCCATTAAACGGAAAGCACCCGGTACTCCTTCAGGTAATTCCCGGAAGAAACTCAAACCAGTATAAATATAGTGACCGTTTCCGTATTTTGCTATCAGTAATCCGCCTTCTTTCGGGGTTTCGTTTTTATCGTGAGCCGAAAGTATAGGAGTAAATTTTCCGCTCCATTTGTTCGGATAATACAATCCCTGTTCCTGAATCCAGCATTCAAAGTCCTTTTCGGTGATTTTATTCGGGAAGTTTAAAACGGGGTGTTTCGGATTTAAGAACGTTACTTTAGCACCTTCTTCAGTAACTCTGTCTTGCGATAATTTCAGTTCATAAGGAGCAATGTCGTTAGTAACTAATTTTCCGGTTGTATTGTATTGAACTATCATCGTTCCGCCTTTTTTTACATAATCAAAGAGGATGTTTTGTTTGAACTTTAATGCGTCGACAGTATTATAAGCACGGATTCCGACAAGGATAGCATCAAAATCCTTAATATTTTCGGTTGTTATTTTTTCAGGTGAAAGCAGCGTTACATTGTAATCCATTTGGCGTAAACTTTCAGGAACTTCGTCACCGGCTCCCATAATGTATCCGATATTTGTACCTCGGGTTTCAATTTCAATTTTATTGAATTTAGCTTCTGATGGCAACAAAACCTGTTGAAGCGGAATATGCGAATAATCAATGGTAACCAGTTTTTTATCGAATCGGACACCGTCAATTACAGCAATGCTTTTTGCAATAGCTTCGGTTGGATAGTTTGGAGGTGTTATTTCGAACACAACCGTTTTTTCGCCTCCTTTTTGGGCGATTTCAAAGGCAATTTTCTTTGGCCATACTTTCCAGTCTGCCGGTAAATCGAAGATTACGTCTCCTTTGCAATTGTCTTTTCCTGCTTTGACTTTTACTGAAACAATGTGTTTTCTGTTGTTTGGGAATAATTCAACTTTGTTTAAGATTTCGGTTGTTACTTCCGGAAGCACAGCGAATGGTTTGTACATTTCTCCTTTTACCGGATCATTAAATTTATAAATCACATTTTTATAAATATCAAACGTAACATCACAAAGTCGGATTTTCCAATGTAATTTCAACAGATCGGTTTCGGATTTACCAATCATGTTCATATCGGACACCGAAAACAAGCCTAATGTTCCTTTTTTGTTTAGCCAATAAGGAGATGAAAACGGGACACTTTCCGAAATCTTGACTTGTTTTTCAGTTTTAAAAGGAATGTTGTTTTCCAGTTTTTTATCCTCGGTCAGAACCGTATTCAAAAACTCGGCTGAAATTATTTCTATAGGTTCATTGCATCGGCTCGTTGCTTCTAACTTTAATGTAATTTCACTGTTTGGATTTGTATTTTGAATTGAAGCAACACCTTCCAGATACAAACCACAAGTAGCCACAATAATGTTTTCAAGTTCTTGTTTTTTGATAGTTTTCCAGTGTTCGTCTTCAAGCTGATTGATTAATTTGTACGCTTCAATCAGTTTTGTCAAATGAACTTCCGGATTTTTGAAGTTGAAATTCTTTTGAATATCAGTAAGGATTTTACCGATGGTTTCGCCGCCTTTTACTCTTGTCCAAGAAGTATTTATGCCGTCAAAGATGTTGTTTTTGTCTTTTGGAAGATCACCTTTTAAAAAGTCAAGATATTCCGTTTCATTGCCTCTTGTTCCTGTAGTTCCGAATCCCTGGCATTGGTGCTGACTTCGGCTTAAAGCTGCAATTTCACCGTTGCTTTTTCCTTTTAAAGGATAATAAACACCGGTATTGATAGCAAAAAGATTGGACTTGTCTGCCTTTTTGAAATTTTCCTCGCTGCCGTAAAAAAACCAGGAAGTATTAAAAAATAAACGTTTTGGCTTCCAGGTGGAAAGCGTTTTCAGGTGTTCCGGATAAATTTCGGAGTCACTGGCTTTATCAAATGCTTCGTAACTTAAAATAGCAGAAGCGGTATGATGACCGTGAGTAGTTCCTGGTGTTTGGTGATTAAAACGGTTGATGATTATGTCAGGCTTGAATCGTCTGATAGTAAGGATTACGTCATTTAAAATAGAATCCTTATTCCATATCTCAAAAGTTTCAAGCGGTTCTTTTGAATACCCGAAATCATTGGCACGGGTAAAATACTGTTCGCCACCGTCTATTCTTCTGGCTGCTAAAAGTTCCTGTGTTCGTAAAACGCCTAGAAGCTCTTTAAGTTCGGTACCGATAAGATTCTGTCCGCCATCGCCTCGGGTTAATGATAAATAACCTGTTCGTGCTTTGGTTTCATTTGATAAATAGGAGATGAGTTTAGTATTTTCATCATCGGGATGGGCAGCGACATAAAGAACAGATCCAAGAAAGTTTAATTTTTCTATCTGATTGTAAATATCGGAAGATGTTGGTTTTTGCGGTTGTTGTGCAAGAAGAGGTTGCAAAAAAAGCAGGGAAAATATATATAAGAGTATGCAGTGCTTCTTCATAATGTAATGTTATTCTTGTTTTTCAAATATAGTGAAATTGACGTTTAGACGATTGTATTTAATAAAAATAAAGAAGCAAAGACACTAACGCCTTTGCTTCTTTTCCGCATTAATTATGATAGATTGAATTTAACCTCTTTGTCCTCCATGGTCTCTTCCGCCGCCATTACCGTGGCCATTTCCATTTCCATGTCCGTTCCCTTTGCCATTTCCTCCATTTCCGCGACCATTTCCATGACCTTCGTCACTTTTGCTATGGCCATTTCCGGAATTTTTGTATTCTGTACGGTAGTAGTCATCATGTTTTTTCTCACCACGATTATCATTATTACCTCTCTGATAATCCGATCTATAATCATCATTTCGATCATCATTTCGATGGTTATGATAACCATCTCTCGGGCCATTGTAAACTACTTGCGGACGAACGCCTATGGTTCTTTGGTAAGGGCCTTTGTATCCGTGACAGTATTTTACTTTATGATGCTTATAATAAACATAAGGATTAGGACCATAATCATGCAAACAAACTTTGTAGGCACCATATAAATCATAATGTCTGTATCTGTATGGTAAATAAGCAGCTCTGATCCATCCGCCTCCATCAAAGTAGATAAACATAGCTGATGGGATATCGTAATATACTTCAATATCGGGAATGTAGTAATAGCGTGTTTCTGCATAACCAACCGGACCCCATAGTGGAGGTGTGTTAATGTTCACATTCACAGCAACCTGAGCGTTCGCACTTAAGGTTATTAAAAACAATCCTGCGAATAATAGTTTGAAAGTTTTCATGATTCTAAAATTTAATTAGCATTAGTTTAGTGGGTTTGTTAGTAAAGTGTTTCCAACTACCGTGCCAAAAAATGTTTGGACAAAAAAAGACAAGCATTGCTTGTCTTTACTATATAAATAAAATCTAATTTTTTAGTGTCCTTTACCATGTTTACCATGCTTGTTTTCACCATGATGATGACCACTATTTCCCTTAGATTTATGTGGTTTCTGGCCTTTTACGATATACCCTTTAGGATATTTTGATTTATGGGTGTAGAAATATTCATAAGGACTATCACCTCTGTAAGGAAGGATTACTTTGCATCCATGATGTAAATCAAAGTGTGAATAGTGTGCTGGCAATCTTTTACATCTGATCCATCTTTTTTTGGAAGGATAGATAAACATTGCATGTGGTACATCATAATAAACCTGAATATCCGGTATATAATAGTAATGTGCATCGTGAGTATCTGCTGGCCCCCAAGCCGGGATATTGATATTCACATTAACATCTACTTGTGCATTTGCAGAAGTTGATGCTAAAACGATTAGTCCGAAAAATAATAATTTTAGTGTTTTCATTCGATTAAATTTTTAGGGTTTGGATTTGGGATAAACGATAAAAGTAATGAAATATTTTATAATTGTTTTTAGATAAAACTATCCAAATGCTGGTATACTTTATCTACCGGAAGTCCGACAACATTCGCATAGGAACCATCAATCCTAGCAATTGCCACTAAGCCAATCCATTCCTGTATTCCATAAGAACCCGCTTTATCAAAGGGTTTGTAATTGTCTAAATAATACTTAATGGCTTCGTCGGAAAGCGTATTAAATGTTACTTTGGTAACCTCATGAAAAGTATCTTTTTTAGATTTTGTTTTTATACAGACCGAAGTAATAACTTCATGCGTTTTTCCTGATAAAGACTGAAGCATCTTAAACGCATCGTCGTAGTTTTTCGGCTTTCCTAATGCTTTGTTTTCATGCCATACAATGGTATCGCTTGTTACCAGAACATCATTATCGGAAAGCTCATTGTTAAAAGCATTTGCTTTTAGTTCGGCCAAATAATCTGTAATTGCTCCGGCTTTCAGATTTTCAGGATAAATTTCTTCGACTTCTTTTAAACGTATTTCAAAATCCAGATCCAAATCCCTGAAAAACTGCTGACGCCTTGGCGAACCGGATGCCAGAATAATATTGAAATTCTTCAGTTTCTCTTTAAGCATTTCCTTTCATATTTAATGTTATGACCACGATGGAAAGTATTCCAAACAGCATTACAAGTTTTAGTATCAGACTCAAATGATTAAAATCTTTCTTTGTTGTCGCGTTCCATATTTTTATTAAGAAGTAGAGTAGTGGGCCTAATACAAAAAGTAAAGCATAATACATTACCCATTGTATTTCCGATAAATTTTCATTAACGTAAAAAATCAGTAAAGTTATCGGAATGAAGGTTAATCCAAAAATCAGTTTTGAAGTCCTGGCTCTACCTAAAACTATGGGAAGCGTACTCATACCTGAATTATAATCACCGTCCATATCTTCAATGTCTTTTACTATTTCACGAATAACATTGATGATAAAAGCAAAGAGTGCATAATCCAAAAGGATACTGAAGATTACTCCCATTTGCTCACGGTTACCATCATAAGTTGCAGGATATAAGTCAAAGATACCAACCAAAATAATACTAAACGATACTAACAGCGCTACAATAATATTTCCAATTAACAGGTTTTGCTTTAAATTGGTTGCATAGATGTACAGAAGGAAAGCAACTGCTATGAAGATTCCTAAATAACTTGGTTTTTCAATGACATTCGACAAGTAAAATCCGATTCCTACTCCAATAATGTTCAATGTTACATAAATGTTATAGGCCATTCCTTCGGAAATATGGTTGCCGACAATAACCTTTTTTGGTTTAGAAAATCTGTCGGTTTCCTGATCCATAATATTATTAATTACATAACCACCGGCCGCAATGGCAACTGTAGCAATTACTAAAAGTATAAATTGCCAATCTGCTAATGCTAAACTTAAATCCTGTTGTTTTTTAAAGAAAAGAAAGTGGAAAACAAGCTGCGTCAGGGCCAGCATCAGTAGGTTTTGAAAACGGATTAGTTTAAGAAAGTTCATAGTTTATTGTTGGTGTTTAGTAATCAGTAATTAGTGTTCAGTTTTCAGCGATCACTTTTCTGCTAACTGAACACTGAATACTGATACTAGTATCTAGTCAAATTTCGCGTCAAAATGCTCCATCCATTTTCCCTGAACCTTCATTACCTGCTCAATAACGTCGCGCACGGCACCTTTTCCTCCGTTTCGATGAGAAATGTAATTGGAAATGTTTTTGATTTCAGGAACAGCATCTTGCGGGCAGGTTGGTAATCCTACCAATTGCATTACATGATAATCCGGAATATCGTCACCCATGTATAAAACCTGTTCCGGCTTGATATTGTAGATATCCGTGAATTCTTTAAAGGTATCAACTTTATTAGGCACCCCTAAATGAATATCAGTGATACCAAGGTTTCGTAATCGAACACGAACACCTTCGTTACTTCCACCGGAAATGATGCAAACCGTATAGCCATTTTCCACAGCTGCTTTCATTGCATAACCGTCGCGAATATTCATTTCACGCAGCATTTCTCCGGTTGGTGTAATGTGAACGGTTCCGTCGGTAAGTACGCCATCAACATCAAAAACAAACGTAGTGATGTCGTTCATGATTTCTTTATAACTTTTAGCCATTGTATTTTTGTATGGATTGGGTTAACAATTCGTAAATTGTTTTTTTATTCTCGTCTTCTAAAAAAGACAAATGTTTTTCGATTGTTTTCTGGTCGTTTCGTTTTGCAGGACCGGTTTGTGCTTCCAGCGGAGAAAGCGTTTTGATTTTATCGGCTGTTTCCTGAATCAGAGGCATTAATATTTCGAAAGGAACCTGATTTTGGTCACAGATTTCTTTTCCTAACAAATACAAGTGATTCACAAAATTGCATGAGAAAACAGCGGCAATATGCAGACTTTGTCTTTGTTCCGAATTGATTTTAAATACTTTATCAGAAACAATTTTTCCTAGTTTTTCCAAAATTTCATAATCCGATTCATTTTCAGATTCGAGACAAAGAGGAACCTTTTTAAAATCGATTTTCTTTGTTTTCGAAAAAGTTTGTAACGGATAGAAAACTCCTCGGCGGTTTTTATTGTTTAATGCTTCCAAACCGGTACTTCCCGAAGTATGAATTACGAATTGGTTTTCAAACGGAAGTTGCTCTGAAACTTCTGCAATCGCACCGTCCGTAACAGAAATAATGGTTATATCAGCAGGCTTTAGATTGGAATATAGCGATGTAATCTTATCCGTAGCAATCAAATGAGCTATGCTTTCTGAATTACGGGCAAAAACCTGTTGCAGCACTATGGTTTCAGTTTGCTGAAAAACCGAAATCAAATGTTGCGCCACATTTCCGGAACCAATGATGTTAACCGTAATCATATCTGATTTATTCAACAGCACTCACAATTGCCACAAAATCCTCTGACACTAATGAAGCACCGCCTATTAATCCGCCGTCAACATCAGGTTTGGAGAAAATTTCTTTTGCATTTTCTGGTTTTACACTTCCTCCGTAAAGAATAGAAACATTTTCGGCTACAGAACTTCCGTATTGGTGCTGAATAGTTTCACGGATGAAATGATGCATTTCCTGTGCTTGTTCCGGAGTTGCGGTTTCCCCGGTTCCGATGGCCCAAACTGGTTCATAAGCCAAAACGATATTTACCCACTCGTTGGCTCCTAAATGAAACAATCCATCTCTCAACTGATTATCCACCACATTGAAGTGTTGTTTATTCTGACGGTCTTTTAATTCTTCTCCGATACAGAAAATCACGCGCATTTCGTGTTTTAATGCCGTATCAACTTTATTGGCTAAAAGTGCGTCCGTTTCTTTGAAATAAGCACGTCTTTCGGAATGACCTAATATTACATTATTTACACCTACAGATGTCAGCATACTAGCCGAAACTTCTCCGGTGAATGCGCCGCCTTCTGCCTGATGCATGTTCTGTGCAGCCACACTGATATTGGTATGTTCCAAAATATGTACAGCCTGCGATAAGTTAACAAAAGATGGAGCAACAATCACCTCTACTTCTTTTCCTGACGGAAGTTGGTTTAAGATATCCGCTAATAACTGGGCAGTTTCCCCAGCATTTTTATTCATTTTCCAGTTGCCTGCAACTATGTTGTGTCTCATTAGTTTATTGTTTTTAATGTCTCAATCAATTTTAAATCATCGGCTTCAATTGCTCTGAAAAGTGCAATGTTTCCTTTTTTGTCAACGACTAAATAGCGAGGAATCCAGGTTAAATCTATTGCCTTTCCGAAAACTCCTTTCATACCGTCAGTTGCCATATAGTGCTCACCTGTTACTTCGTGTTTTTGAATTCCTTTTTGCCATGCTTCTGCTGTTTTGTCCATCGAAATAAACAGATAAGTAACATTTGGAAACTGACTTTGTAACGCTTTTACTTTTGGCATTCCTTTAATGCAATCCGAGCACCAGGACGCCCAAATGTCAAGAACAACTGTTTTTCCTTTGTATTTTTTCAGGATATCTTTAAACGTTATTGTGCTTCCGTCTAAAGTTACCATTTCATTTTTCAGAGCTTCTTTTTTGAAAGTAGTCTGCTCTTCCTGTGCACAGGACGAAAGCGTAAAGGCAAAAAACAGAATTGCTAAAAATTTGTTCATGATTATTTTTTTAATTCCGAGTAGGTTTTGTTAATAATGGTTTGGTATTCAGTAGGGTTGAATTTATTATCCGTTGTTCCGTAGTAAAATTTATATTCGTTTCCGTTCCATAGGTATTTTACCCCCGGAGTGTCTTTTCCGGAACCCAATACACCCCAAAACGGGATAACGTCAATCATCACATACGGATATTGTGCTCCGGCAAATTTGAAGAAATCCGGTATTTTTTCAGGCTCTTCATTCATGAAAATGATTTTTATTTCCGGGAAATTAGGATCTTTCCTTTTCATCTCGGTCAGTTCTTTGGCGGCTTCCATGCAATGATCACAACCTGGAACGAAGAAACATAGTGTTTTACGGCCTTTATCGATATCGGAAAAATATTTTGCGTAACCTGATTTTCGCTTCGCTGGCTCATTAACTGGTGCTTTTTCAACTACTTTTTCAGTCTCTTTTTTAGTAGTATTCTCTTTAACAGAGTCAGTTTTGGTAATCGGTAAATTATTTTCTTCAGCCGGAATAGATGTACTGTCGGTGCTTGTTTCCAAGGTTCCAATAGTTGTCACTGGTTCAATTACATCGTATGAAGTAGTTTTTTTGATCGGCGCCAATAAAAAGATTCCCAAAATTGTAAGGATTGTAATTAAACCTACCACCCAGAATTTAGAAGTAGGGGCATCATCATCGGTTAATTTATAAAGCCAGGCCAATAAAACAACCGCAACAATATTTTTTATGATAGCTTCAATCGGCGTCATCGGGAGTAATTCACCAAAACAACCGCAATTTCCTGTGTTTCCACCGCTTAAGAAAGTCTGATACGATAAATGCCCTATAAAAACCACCAATAGTAAAATTGTAGCGGGGATGATTAATCTTTTCAGATAATTATTCTGCAAAATCAAAATTCCCAGAGCCAATTCGATTCCTATCAGAATACGGGAAAACCAAGGCGCTATCATCTCGGAAAAACCAAGAGGATATAATTGTTTCACTTCAAAAGTCGAAATAGCAAAATAGGGTGAAGGATACATTTTTGCTACGGCCGAAATGATGAACAAGATTGCTATTAAAATTCGTATTGCAGTTGAAGCGTATTTCATATCTAGTTATTATTTATTTTTTTGCAAAACCCATTAGAATAAGGGCAAAAACAGAATAGTTAATCATATCCTGATAATTGGCATCGATACCTTCAGAAACCAATGTTTTTCCTTTATTGTCTTCAATTTGTTTGACACGAAGCAATTTTTGCAGAATCAGGTCGGTAAGCGAACTTACTCGCATATCACGCCAAGCTTCACCATAATCGTGATTTTTAGCTTCCATCAGATCTTTGGTAATCTGTACTTTCTCATCGTATAATCTAACGGCTGTTTCCCAGTCTAAATCCGGTTGGTCTGCAACGCCTAAATCCAATGAGATAAGTGCCATAATCGAATAATTTATGATACCGATGAATTCCCCTGTTTCGTCTTCGTCAATTTTACGTACTTCATTTTCCTGTAAACTACGGATGCGTTGGGCCTTGATAAAAATCTGGTCAGTTAATGAAGGCAGGCGTAAAATTCGCCATGCGCTCCCGTAATCCTTCATTTTCTTTGTATATAAATCGCGGCAAATGCCAATTACCTTGTCAAATTCCTGTGAAGTCGTATTCATTTAAGTTATCTTTGTTTCTTGAGTTTTCAAATGTAAAGAAATTAAGGCGAAGTACAAAGCCGAATGATTAGGCAATATAATTTTGGAATTCACTTTCTTAATAGCTTATTTATAGTATGAATATCAATTGCAAAGGGCAACTTGTCGATTTGTCCCAACCCAAAATAATGGGAATTCTGAATATTACACCGGATTCATTTTTTGATGGAGGCAGATATAAAACGGACGAAGATTTTCTGAATCAGACCGAAAAAATGCTTAAAGAAGGAGCAATTTTTATTGATATTGGCGCTTATTCTTCGAGACCTAATGCGGCTTTTGTGTCGGAATCGGAAGAGTTGTCCCGATTACTTCCGATAGTTGAATTGATTGGTGAAAATTTTCCAGAGGCCATTTTATCCATAGATACCTTCAGGGCTAATGTAGCCCAACAGGCAATTGAAAGCGGAGCCGCTATGATTAACGATATTTCTGCGGGATTATTAGATGAGCAAATGTTAGAAATAATGGCTAATGCTAATGTTCCGTACATCATGATGCACATGAGGGGGACACCGCAAACAATGGCTACACTTACGCAGTATGATGACATTGTAAAAGAAATGATTTCCTATTTCGCCGAACGAATTGGCGCTGCGAGAAAATTAGGCATCAACGATATTATTGTTGATCCCGGATTTGGTTTCGCAAAGACACTGGAACAGAACTATGAAGTCCTTCAGAAATTGGAATTATTTCAGATGTTGGAAGTTCCTCTTTTATCGGCTGTATCCAGAAAATCAATGATTTATAAGTTACTGGAAACCAATCAGAATGAAGCACTCAACGGAACTACAGTTTTAAATACAATTTCTCTTTTGAAAGGAGCAAAAGTCCTTCGGGTACATGATGTTAAAGAAGCTGCGGAATGTGTTCGTTTGTGTTCTTTAATCCAAAATTAATTTTTAGAAATATGAAGAAAATAGCCTGCTTTTTTACAGCGTTATTGTTGTTTTCCTGTGGTGAAAAAAAGGAGATATTATTGCCAAAATCGGATGTTACAGTAGTTAAAGAAGTGTCGGATCTTTCCAAAGTTGATTTTTTCTTTTCGGTCGTAAATAAAGATACTTTAGCCGACGTTAAAAAAAACAGTGTAATTACCACGACGAACTGGGTTTTTAATATTGATAAACGCCTTCCTCTGAAAGCAATCATTCCAGAAATTAAAAAGTTACAGGCAAAGAAGCTTAAGCGAAAAAGCAATGAAGATCTTCCCAAAAAAAATTTTTATTCGTACGCCGACAGTATAGGGAAAAATCTGGCGTTCGTGCCATTTACGAACACTATTTACAGGGAAGAGAAACCAAAATCGGGAATAATTGTGTTTTTTACGAAAGACAATCGGGTGTTTGTAAACGATTCGCTTGTTAAAAGAGAGGAATTAGAGCTGTATATAAACAATACTAATCATTCTTTAGAGGATATTAGATTTTGTTTTGATAAAAACAGCAGTTTCGAAACTTATCTTCAGAATAAGTTATTTATCAGGATATTAGAGGTGAAAATGACTGGAGTTACGGAATTTGTGTATTAGAATAATTTTTTACAGCCTCAAATTTATGCTAAAAAAGGTCTTCCGGTATTAAATTGGAAGACCTTTTTTATGTTAAAGCGGGATAGTTTTAGTAGCCACCGCCACCTCCGCCAGAGGAGCCTTGTTTGATGAGTTGGCCTCTGATTTCTCCTCCTTCATAAGGTGCTTCATTATGTATATTTACATAGTAAAGATTGGCTTTAAGATCTGCTTCTTCCGCAGCAGTTAAAGCTCTGCTGGTATAATTGATTGGTGATGTAAAACTCGTGAATGGAAAAACTGCGGGACCACTTACTCCAGCTGCACCTAAATGTATATGCCCATTAGTAGGGGTATCTACATTATGAGTAACAGTAATGTAAAATGTTTTATTGGAGTTGTCAAATGTAAGTGTAGCATTTCCCGTTGCTGTAGAAGCATTAGGAGGTACTTCACTTGCGCCGTTTAATGTTGCTTTAAAAGTAACTATGTTACTTGGTGTTGGTGGCATGTAATCATCATCGTCATCGCTACACGAAACCATACCAAATGAAAATAAAGCAACTGCTAATAAACTCATATACAATTTCATCTTAAAAAAATAATGTGATAGAGTTTTAAGAAAAAGAAGCGCTTGATTTAAGTTCTGCGCATAAAGCCATAATGTTACAATAACGTAGCATTTACATTCAAAGTAAAGTTAGGCTTATTTCATAAGATTACCCTAGATTTTTTATTAACTTTAACCTTGATTTTCAGTAATTAACAAAGGATTGTAATGGTTTTCTTGACTTGGATTCTATTGATGGTGATAGGGCTCGTTTTTAAGAATGGTAAATCCGCGGTATAATTGTTCGATGAAGAACAAGCGTACCATCTGATGCGAGAATGTCATCTGCGAAAGCGAAATCTTTCCCTGCGCTTTTTTATAGACTTCCTGGCTGAAACCATACGGGCCACCAATTACGAAAACGAGTGTTTTTACTCCCGAATTCATTTTCTTTTGCAATTCCTCTGAAAAGCCAACACTTGAAAACATTTTGCCGTTTTCGTCCAATAAAATCAGTTGATCCGTTGAAGACAGTTTGGAAAGAATCAAATCGCCTTCTTTCTCTTTTTGCTGTGTTTCGGAAAGGTTTTTTACGTTTTTGATATCAGGAATAATCTCCAATTCAAACTTAATGTAAAAGGAAAGTCGTTTGGTGTAATCGTCAATTAAGGTTTGCAATGCTTTATTATCGGTTTTGCCGATGGCCAGGAGTTTGATATTCATGATTGCGGATTAAAAAACAAAGATAGGCGAAATTTACGAAACGCTTTTTTAAAGCTTTGGAAGTCAGTGATTTTAAAATGTAATTATCATTAAATCAGGTAAATATGTTAAATTTAAGTTATTCTCCTTAAAACCGGAGACATGAAAATCCTCAAATAATCAAAATGATGTATCTTTGGCCGCAAATGCATTTTAAGTTTTAAGAATGATTACAACACAAACTACACAACTGGAACAATATTTTCTGCAATTCAGAAAAAACATCATCGGAATCGATCAGGAATTTGATTCTCCTTTCGGAAGAAAAAAAATCATTTATACTGATTGGACCGCTTCAGGACGTTTATACCGCCCGATTGAAGAGAAACTGATGAATGAATTTGGGCCATTTGTTGCCAATACGCATACGGAAACTACAGTATCCGGAACAGCAATGACCATGGCATACCATGAAGCACGTCACATAATCAAAAAACACGTTAACAGTGATGAAAACGACGTTTTGATTGTTGATGGAAGCGGTATGACAGGTGTTATCAATAAATTCCAGCGTATTTTAGGTTTAAAAGTTCCTGAAAATCTTCAAAAGTATATTCAGATTCCACCAGAGAAAAAACCAGTAGTTTTCATTTCTCACATGGAGCACCATTCCAATCAGACTTCATGGTTGGAAACTATTGCTAAAGTAGAAGTGATTCCGGCTTGCGAAAAAGGTTTGATTTGCTTGGACAGTTTTAAGGCATTGTTGGAGAAATACAAAGACACTACTTTGAAAATTGCTTCTGTAACAGCTTGTTCAAACGTGACAGGAATCAAGACGCCTTATCATGAAGTTGCAAAATTGATACATCAGTACAACGGAGTTTGTTTTGTGGATTTTGCCTGTTCAGGACCTTATGTGAAAATCGATATGCACCCTTCAGACAATCCGGAAGGTTATTTGGACGCGATTTTTATGTCGCCACACAAATTTTTAGGTGGGCCCGGTACTTCGGGAGTTTTGGTTTTCAATAAAAAACTTTATAAAAATATGGTTCCTGATCATCCGGGAGGAGGAACAGTTAGCTGGACCAATCCATGGGGAGAACATAAATATTTAGATAATATCGAAGAGCGTGAAGATGGTGGTACACCGGGATTCCTTCAGGTTATCAAAACAGCTTTAGCGATTCAGCTGAAAGAACAAATGGGTATCGATAATATCCTGAAACGAGAGCATGAAATCGTTGATTATGTTTTCGACAGACTAGGAAATGTTCCTAATATCAATATTCTTGCGGGACAACATAATGATAGATTAGGTGTTATTTCTTTTTATATAGATGATTTACATTTTAACCTTGGCGTGAAAATCCTGAATGATAAATTCGGAATCCAGACACGTGGCGGATGCAGTTGTGCAGGGACTTATGGTCATTACTTATTGCATGTTGACCAAGAAACATCTCATTATCTGACGGATAAAATTACTCACGGGGATTTAATCGAAAAACCGGGATGGATCAGAATGTCAATTCACCCAACGACAACTTCTGCAGAAATTGAATTTGTTTGTGACAGTATCATTGCTTTAGCCGAAAATCATAAAGAATGGGAGAAAGACTATCAATACAATAAAAATTCCAACGAGTTTCTTCATAAAGATGCTTTGCATAAAGAAAAAGAAATGGTGAAAAACTGGTTTTCTTTATAAGTAAAACATATAAAAAATCCACTTGTTATAAGTGGATTTTTTTATGCTGTCTGCCTTCTGATTACTGTGGCTGCTGACTGTCCTTTGTGTGTTTCCATCTTTTGTGTGTCCACAGATAATATTCCGGTTTGTTAAGGATTTGCTGCTCTAACTTTTTGAAAAACAAATCGGTGATTTCATAATCAGGAATTGATTTAATAGTAACATTATCCTCAACCATCGGAACAAAAGTTGCCAGATATTGGCCACGTCCTATTTTTTCACCTTTCAGATACAGAACGCTAAAATCCAATCTTTTGGCGAGCATTTCAGCTCCGGTATGTACAGGAACATCAATCCCCATAAATTTTGTCCAATGCTGTGCTTTCCATACTTTAGGATTTTGATCGGCAATGAATCCGTAAAGACTCATAACCCTGTTTTTATGATTCGATACCATTGTGGGAGTGGTTTCCGTAGTATCAATTAAAGTAGCGTCGAATCTACTGCGAATGTCTCTTACCAATTTGTCAAAATACTTGTTTCGGATTCGTTTATAAACTCCGTATGCTTTGAATTCGGACACTTTATTCATGATAATTAACCATTCGTAGCTTGAGTAGTGTCCCGACATAAGAATAATACTTTTGCCTTTTGCTTCGTACTCGTGATAAAGTTCCATGTTGGTGAAAACGAAGCGTTTGCGCATTTCTTTTTCGGAAATAGTCATGGTTTTAATCATTTCCATGAAACCGTCAACTAAATGATGATACGATTTTTTCTCCACGATTAAACGTTCTTTTTCCGATAAATGAGGTAATGCCAATGCCAAATTTTGTCTGACCACTTTTTTTCTGTAGCCAATAATGTAATATACAAGTACATAAATGCAATCGGAAACGAAGTATAATAATCGGAAAGGTAGAATTGATATACACCACAAAATTGGATATGCCAATAAAAATATTAATAACTGCATTTATTTAAATTTTTTTGCAAAGATACTTTTTATACTTATTAATTAAGGTAAGAATTAACATTCAATAAAGAAACATTGGTTATTTTTACCAGACAAAAATACAAATATATGAACTCTGTATTATTACTGATTATTGCGGTTACTGCTATTACAAGTTTTAAAGGTTTCGGGGACGAATCTTTTTTCAGAAAATATGAATTTCACATTGGCAGTATTCGTGCAGGTGAGCATATCCGAATGATAACTTCCGCATTTTTACATGCAGATGTTGGCCACTTGTTATTTAATATGCTTACATTGTATTTCTTTGCGCCTGTAGTAATTCAGAATTTCGGATCATTCACTTTTCTTGTGATTTATTTCGGAAGTTTGATTTTTGGCAGTTTGCTTACTTTATATTTTCATAAAAACGATTATTATTATCGTGCAATTGGTGCTTCCGGAGCGGTTACTGGAGTATTGTATTCTGCTATTTTGTTATATCCTGATATGAGCCTGTACCTGTTTTTCATACCAATTCCAATTCCGGCATATTTATTTGGAATCGGGTATTTGCTGTATTCCATTTACGGGATGAAGGCCAAGAACGATAACATTGGACACACTGCACATTTTGGAGGCGCAATCGGAGGTTATATTATCACGATTGCTAAAGTTCCAATGATGCTGACAGACAATACCTTTATGGTTGTTTTATTAGCAATCCCAATTATCATTTTACTGATTTTATTAAAAATGGGCAAGATTTAAGCTTTTTGGCATCGCTTTTGAATTGAAATGAAAAACTTAAAATAAAAAAATATGAAGAAATTAGTTTTATTTGGAATTGTGTTGTTGACAACGGCTCTTTCTTTTGCACAGACGCTGGAAAGTAAAATGATTCCGCAGATTGTAGTTTCAGGAGAAGGTAAAATTAAAGTGACTCCGGATCAGGCTGTGATCACTGTAGGTGCTGAAAATACAGGTAACGATGCGGCCGAAGTAAAAACGAAAAATGATGTAACGATTGATGCTATTATCAAATACATCAAAAAAATGAAATTAGCTCCATCCGATTATCAGACACAGCGAGTATCATTGTATAAAAATTATGATTATCAGAAAAAGAAAAACAGCTATACAGCTTCGCAAAATATCGTTATTACACTAAAGGATTTGTCTAAATACGATGAATTGATGATGGGATTGGTAGATGCTGGCGCGAATGTGATTCAAGGAGTTGATTTTAAATCATCCAAAGTGGCTGAATATGAAAGTCAGGCCCGTATTAAAGCGGTTCAGAACGCAAAAGCCAAAGCGACTGATTATGCATCGGCATTAAACCAAAAAGTAGGGAAGGCCATAATGGTTTCCGATAATTCTATGACGAATTACCCAAGACCTGTTTATGCGGCGATGAAAATGGATATGGAGTCTGCAGCACCTTCAAGAGAAACATTGGCAATCGGAGAAATTGAAGTAATAGCTAACGTTACTATTAACTTCGCCATCGAGTATTAAATTTGTTCTGATTATTTTGCTTGGCTTTCAGAATCGAATTACATTTGCACATTCAACACAACAAGACAATAATGAATACAATTACAACTACCAATTTTAACTTTCCGGGTCAGAAATCTGTATACCGCGGAAAAGTAAGAGAAGTTTATAATATCAACGACGAACTTTTGGTAATGGTGGCAACCGACAGATTATCTGCTTTCGATGTTGTTATGCCAAAGGGAATCCCATACAAAGGTCAGATTTTAAATCAGATTGCAACCAAATTCATGCAATTAACTGAAGATATTGTTCCGAACTGGTTAATCGCTACTCCGGATCCGAATGTTGCTGTAGGTCATTTGTGTGCACCTTTTAAAGTGGAAATGGTAATCCGTGGTTATTTGTCCGGACACGCCGCCCGTGAATATGCTGCTGGAAGAAGAGTAATATGTGGAGTTGAAATGCCGGAAGGATTAAAAGAAAACGATAAATTCCCAACACCGATTATTACGCCGACAACCAAAGCGGATAACGGTTCACACGATGAAGATATTTCCCGTGAAGCTATTTTGGCTAACGGAATCGTTTCGGAAGAAGATTACCTGATTTTAGAAAAATACACAAGAGCTTTATATCAAAGAGGAACTGAAATTGCAGCTTCTCGCGGATTGATTCTTGTCGATACAAAATACGAATTCGGTAAAACCAAAGACGGTAAAATCGTTTTGATTGACGAAATCCACACGCCGGATTCATCACGTTACTTCTATGCCGAAGGTTATCAGGAAAGACAGGATAGAGGAGAAGATCAAAAGCAATTATCAAAAGAATTTGTACGTCGTTGGTTAATCGAAAATGGTTTCCAGGGTAAAGAAGGACAGCAGATTCCAAATATGACCGATGAATACATCGAAACGGTTTCCGATCGTTATATCGAATTGTACGAGAATATTATTGGTGAAAAATTCATGAAAGCAGATATATCAAGTATCAATGAACGTATCGAGAAAAACGTTGTTGCTTTTTTGAACAAATAATAAAATAACCTAATCGTAAAGATAAACTAACCACGCTCTGCGTGGTTTTTTTGTTCTTTGTAATGACAAAATGAAAGTCGATTTGCGAAATATCGACAAATGGTTTTAAAATATCGATTATCAGTATCTATTTGTTAAAGTTATGTTATAATAGGAGTTTTCGGGTAACGAAAGAAAATTTAAAACGTCTATTCATTAAATCATTAATCAAAAAAATCATTAATCAAAAAAATCAATCATCATGAAAAAAACAATCAGTTTATTAGGTTTAGCTTTAATCGCAACTGCAAATGTTGCTTTAGCTTCAAATGTTGAAACTTCAACATCAAAAAATGTGGCAATTCACTATTCTGATGTCACACCTCTTTTTGTTGCCATCAGTAAAGGAGATGTGGCTACAATTAAAAAATTCATTGAATACGGCGTAGACGTAAACGAATCTAAAAATGGATTAACACCGTTAATGTTATCAGCACGATTCAATAATGCTGAAATTGCTAAACTATTAATTGAAAAAGGGGCAGATGTTTCAGCCAAAGATCAAAATGGACGAACTGCTTTACAACTTGCAGAAGCAATTAAGGCAACTCAAGTAATTGAGGTAATTAAAGCAGCTTCAAAAAAATAAATTTGTGAGTTTGTTGTGGTTAAGAAAAAACCGGACTTAGTCCGGTTTTTTTTATGAATGTGAGAAAAAAATCAATTAAAAATAGGGTAATAAATTCTACGACGGGGAATTATTTAATTCATTAATCACTTGGTCTTTATAGGTTTTTGAAATTGGAATTTTTTTGCTCCCAATTGTAATAAAACCGGAATTGTATCCGTCAATTTTAGTTTTGTTTACAATGAAACCTTTGTGTGTCTTTACAAAATTAGCGGAGAGTTTATCCATAAATTCGGTAATGGTAGAACGGTATCGGTATTCATTTTCAGGTGTAATTATGAGTAAATAATTCTTTTGACTTTCGGCATAAATGATGTT
>NZ_DATIDM010000107.1:0-2195 GCF_035456225.1 Flavobacterium sp.
AATTTCAAAATCTATCATTGGTTTGTTTCGTTTTTTCAATATCACGCATAACGTCTTGGTACTACAGCGGGTTTGGGACTAAATTAAGCCCATTCTTCGGATTTGCCAAATCATCCCAAATATAAAACCAACTTTCAATTAAGCCAAATGCCCAAATCCGTTGTAGCATCTATGTAAAAGCATAACTTAGAGTTACCAAAAACGAAGATTATGCAATTACACGATGCCTTAATTAAACCAAAGATATTCATTGGTTTAGATATTCACAAAAAAAGATGGACAGTTTCCATTCAGACTGATTTGTTTTTTCACAGAACGTATTCGATGCCTTCTGTTGCCGGGGATTTATTTCAATATGTGGAGCAAACATTTCCCAATCACCAGGTGGATTTAGTTTACGAAGCAGGCTGTTGCGGTTTTTCTGCAGCCCGCTATTTTTTAAATTTAGGTTGGAATGTTTTGGTGGTCAATCCCTCGGATGTCAAGACAGGGGACAAGCAGCGGTATCAAAAAACAGACGTCCTGGATTCGAGAAATCTGTCCAATCAATTAAAGGCGGGGGTTCTCAGGGGTGTTTATATTCCTGGTGAAGAACATGAACAGTTTACTACTTTGGCGCGTCACAGAACCCAGGTCACCAGGAAACTCCGACAAACCAAACTGCATATCAAAAGCATGTTGCTTTTTCATGGCATAAAGATTCCTGATGAATTTGACAGCCCGAATTGGAGCAAAGATTTTATTGTATGGCTGGAAAAAATAAAATTCAGCACCAGCTGCGGTGATCTGGCTTTGCAGGGCAAAATACGGATGTACAAATTCATCAGGTCGGAGTATCTGGAAATTGCCAATCAAATGCGTGCCCATTGCCGAAAGTCCCACAAGAAAGATTATGATCTGTTGAGGAGTATTCCGGGAATTGGCGGTTATCTGGCAAGCGTGATTCTGGCCGAATGCGGCGATTTACGGCGATTCAACAACGAAGGACAATTCAGCTCCTACATCGGATTGGTTCCCGGTGTTTATAATAGCGGGGGCTCGGAAAAGTGTTTGGGAATCACCCCCAGAAGCCGTTCCCAATTGCGGAGTTATTTGGTGGAAGCCGCCTGGATTGCCATCAGGAAAGATGCCGAAATGCAGAACTATTACCGCAAACATCAGGGGCGCAACGTCAAGAGCATTATTATTAAAATAGCCCATAAACTGGCACGAAGAATACTCTCGGTAATCAAAACCGAAACACCTTATCAAATCAATAGAAATTTGGTAAATTTAATGCTGGAAAAATAAAAATAACCTTCTTAACAGGCTCAGCCATAACAGAAAACAGACTGCAAAACAGCTAGGGCGGTTCTGAAAAATGAAGCCGCAACGTTGTAGCAGGCAGCTGTTTTTTATTCTTACAATCATACAGATGCTGGTGGTCCCGACCTGTCGGGAACCACATATAGGAGTAGGAGCTTTAAGAATTAAAAAAAAAGGAAGACTATGAAATAAAAGAGGTATAAAATTCGTGGCATTATTGAAAAAGTCAGAACAACTTTTTCAGTCCTAAGCCTTCGGCAGACAAAAAGTTGTTTCCAACTTTTTCAACAAGCCGCCGGGACAGAATTCTATACTCGAAAAATAACCGACATATAACCCTCTCAAAAGTTGTGAATAACTTTATGATGCTTTACATAGGAGTAGCTGTTGGCAGTAGGATTTTTAGTCGCAAAGAATTTCTATATTTTGAGTAGTTTTCCAGGATTCTGAAAACACTAATTTATTTTCAACAAATTTGTAGGGGTAATAAAATGTATACCCACTTTTTTCCCTTTTGTCTTCAACAAAAACTGCAATCGCATCTGTTTGTTTTTCTTTGAGGGTTACATCATAAAATATTGCAATCGCAATAAACTCATTTCTATTCGACCGTAATTCTTGTTTAAGTTCTCCAAGTACTGTATTCGATTTTGGAAAATCGTTTTCTATATTTTCTTCACGCACAATTTGCTGAACTTCTCCATTAATATCTACAGCGGAAGCCAATGGATAAAATTCCCCATAATCCACAAGTAAAGTTTCTACAAAAGGAAAGGTTACGTCTAATATTTTCTGAATTTCAATCATTTGATTTCTGTGTATTTTGGAATCTTACTGCCAACGTCTTGGCACTACAGCGGGTTTGGGACTAAATTAAGCCCATTCTTCGG
>NZ_DATIDM010000108.1:0-8103 GCF_035456225.1 Flavobacterium sp.
AAAAATTTAAGATTCTAATATCACAAAAGAAGAAATATGAATATAAAAAACCGCCTTGTTTTAATGAATTTTCTGCAATTTTTTGTTTGGGGAGCGTGGTTGATTTCGTTAGGAGGCTATATGGGACAAACATTTGGTCCAATTGAAGGAAGTAGTATAGGATTGTCGATAGGTAGGACTTATGGTTCAATGGGGTGGGCAAGCTTGTTTATGCCAGCATTACTAGGTATTATAGCGGATAAATATTTAAGTGCTCAAAAAGTATTAGGGCTGTCACATGTTATTGCTGGGATTGCAATTTTTTTTGCAACTAAAGCTACAAATTCAACAGAAATGTATTGGGTGATTTTTATGACCAGTTGTTTTTATATGCCCACTATAGCATTAAATAATTCAGTAAGTTATGCTATTTTAAATAAATTTGAATTTGATGTTCAGAAAACATTCACTCCAATTCGAGTTTGGGGAACAGTAGGATTTATTATTGCAATGTGGATTACTGATTTGACAGATTGGAAATCGGGAACTACGCAGTTTGTATTCGCGTCCGTCGCAATGATTATAACCGGACTTTTGAGTTTTACCCTTCCGGATGTGCCCGCAGAAAATAAAAATGACAATCAGACTTTGTCAAGCAAATTTGGATTGGATAGTTTTGTGTTGTTTAAACAAAAGAAAATGGCAATCTTTTTTGTTTTTGCTATGTTGCTTGGTGCTGCTTTGCAAATCACAAATATGTTTGGAGATACATTTATAAGGGATTTTGGTTCAGATCCTGCTTATAAAGGGACTTTTGGGGTTGAGCATTCCGTGTTTATTATTTCGTTATCTCAAATTTCAGAAACGTTATTTATATTAACTATCCCGTTTTTCTTAAAAAGATTTGGTATAAAACAAGTGATGTTATTTAGTATGCTTGCATGGGTTTTGCGATTTGCTTTGTTTGGAATTGGTAATCCGGGTTCTGGGGTAATATTCTTAATATTGTCCATGATTGTTTATGGGATGGCGTTTGACTTTTTTAATATTTCCGGGTCGTTATTTGTTGAAAAAGAAACGGATAGTAAAATTCGATCGAGCGCACAGGGTTTGTTTATGTTAATGACTAATGGAATAGGTGCAATAATTGGAGGTGAATTTGCTGGAAGAACAGTTGGATATTTTACGCATGACAATAAAGTGCAATGGACAAATGTCTGGTTTTCATTTGCTTTATATGCGCTAATTATAGCGATATTATTCGCAATAGTTTTTAAATATAAACACAACCCTAAAGACGTGGCGATTATCACTCACTAAAAGAGATTAAATAAAGTATGAAAGCCTTTTTGAAATTTTTCAAAAAGGCTTTTTTTATAAGAATAAAATTTGTTTTTTATATTTGTGCACCTTAAAATCATTTCATGAAAACATTATTACCCGTATTATTAAAAAGTAAGTTTTTACTAATATTTTTATCTGTTTTTTATTTTCAATTTGGAATATCTCAAAATGTTGGTGATGTTGATATGACCTTAAATTCGACAGATGTGGGTTTTGGGTTTGGAGATGGAACTGATGGCTACAGTTATTCGGTTGAAGCAGTTTTAAAAACAGTAGTGCAGCCTGATGGCAAAATTATCATTGGAGGAAAATTTACAAAATACAATTATGTTGGCCGAAACAGAATTGCTCGTCTAAACAGTGATGGAACTATTGATCGTAGTTTTGCTCCTAATGGTGGTGCTAACAATATTGTTCATTCTTTAGCACTACAATCAGATGGTAAAATTATTGCAGTTGGGGAATTTACACGTTTCAATAACATTTCGATGAATCGTATTGTGCGTCTTAATCAAGATGGTTCATTAGATACAAATTTTAATGTAGGAACAGGGTTTAATGCTAATGTATATTCAGTTACTATACAAGATGATGGGAAAATTTTAATAGGTGGAGAGTTTTCATCATATAACGGTGTTTCATCAAATCGGATTGTTCGTTTAAACAGTAATGGATCTGTAGATTCGACATTTACTTCGGGAATAGAAGGGGTTCCGGCTAGAGTTTTTGCAATTGCTGTACAACCCAATGGAAAAATTTTAATTGGAGGCGTTTTTGCATACTATAATAATAATGCGGTACATAATATTGCTCGTTTAAATTCTGATGGTTCCCAAGATACATCTTTTTATCAAGCTCAGGGAGCAGATGCAGAAGTTTATTCTATCGTTTTGCAATCAGATCAAAAAATTCTTGTAGGCGGTCTTTTTTCGGGAATTAATAGTTCAGTTTTACCGCATTTGGCCCGCTTGAACAGTGATGGTAGAATAGATACTTCCTTTAATGTAGGAGAAGGGGCAGATAAAGAGGTTCATTCAATTTCCTTGCAGTCAGATGGGAAAATAATAATTGGGGGTAAATTTACCACTTTCAATAATGTTGCTGTTAATCGTATAGCCCGGATAAACACAGACGGAACTTTAGATGCATCATTTATTACCAACACCGGGCCAAATAGTATCATTTATGATGTTTTTTCTGTTGTTGTGCAGCAAGATAATAAGATTCTTGTTGGAGGAGCTATTGAATTTTTCAATGGAACCGGAAGGAATCGTATTGTTAGGTTAAATTCAGATTCGTCTTTAGATGTTTTATTTAATCCTGGTTTTGGTGCAAATAGAAGAATTAATTCAATTGCGACACAACAAGATGGTAAAATATTGATTGGAGGTGAATTTTCAGCGTACAATGATGTTAAAGCAATTCGTATTGCACGTATAAACTCTAACGGGTCATTGGATACTTCATTTAATCCTGTTGACATAGCCGGTTTTATTAAGAAAGTACTTGTCCAGCCAGATGGCAAAATTTTAATAGGGGGTACATTTTCTTATTATGATGGGACTTATAAAAATGGAATTGTCCGTCTAAACACCGATGGCTCTCTGGATAATACTTTTAATCCCGGTACAGGTATGGCTATATTGCCTGGGAAATACATTAATGCGATTGCACTACAGCCTGATGGTAAAATTTTGATTGGTGGTGATTTTACATCCTATAATGATATTTCGCGTAATCGAATTGCCCGTTTAAATAGTGACGGCTCTTTAGATGCTACATTCAATTTGCAAGGAACTGATTTAAACGGATCGATTTATTCTATCGCTGTTCAGTCTGACGGGAAAATTTTGATAGGAGGGGATTTTTCTAGATCTACTTCTACTTTGAGAGGCGGAATTGCTCGTTTGAATGCAAATGGGGTGTTAGATTCTTCAGTTAATTCAAATGCAACTATTTGGGATAGATTTATAGTAAATTCGATTGTTTTGCAGCCTGACTCAAAGATTGTAATTGCTGGAGATTTTACTATATATAATGGTATAACCAGAAACGGTCTTGCCCGATTGAATGTTGATGGCTCTCTGGACAGTTCATTTGATACGAGTGCATCGCCAAGTTGGAGTTTTAATGAAATTGCTTTGAGACAGGATGGAAAAATTGTTGCTGTAGGTTACAGCAACGAATCTAATGTTACTATATGGAATAATGATGGTTCACTTAATTTTATGAGTCCTTCGGTGCAAGATGGAGCCGGGACGCCAGGGGCAAGAATTTTTGGTGTTGCTTTACAACAGGATAATAAAATTCTTATTGGGGGATTGTTTACATCGTATAATGAAATTGGTAGAAATCGCGTGGCGCGTTTGCATGGTTCTTCGAATTTAGGTTTAGAAGATGATACTGAATATCAAGATGTGAAAATTTACCCTAATCCTGTACAAGATGTTTTAAATATAAATTTATCTGAGAATCTTTTCGTTATAAGTTATGAGATTTATGATTTATTAGGTAAGAAAGTTCTTTTTGGAGGAGAGATTGAAAATAGTATCAAAATGAGTGGTTTGGAAAGAGGTGTTTACATTCTTAGAATACAAACCAATCAGGGAACTCTGACAAAGAAAATCGTAAAAGGATAATGGTAAACTTTTGTTAATTAATCACAATGCGTAAGATGTTGAGAATATTTCGCATAATATATAAAAACCCAATGAATTTCATTGGGTTTTTTGTTGGCTGATATTCAATATAATTAATCTAATAGCCCCGATTGCAGGAAGCACCATGTGCGACGGAAAGCGGGAATAGGGGTTATAAGTATGCCCTAGCCATTCGCTCCATAATTTTTTAGAATCATTCTTCTTTCTTATTGGTTCTATTCTCTCATTTCTTTCCTCTTTCCTCTTTTCTCTTTTCTCTTCCTCAAAACTTTGGTAATTAAATAATTATTGTTAATTTTGCACACCTTTTGGTGGATAAGGGTTTCCATTAGGTATCAACTATTTATGTAAAACACTGCTGTTGTTTTCTGTCACATTAAGAAACCCGAGAGGCACGGCATACAAATTTTTTATCAGACATGTCTGAAATAAACAAAACACAAGAAGAGTTTTTAGCGAATTTTAACTGGCACAACTTCGAAGAAGGTATTGATGCAGTAGATCAAAAAAACTTACTGGAATTTGAAGAATTAGTAGCTAAAACTTTCATCTCTACAGATGCTGAAGAAGTAGTAGAAGGTGTAGTTGTTAGAATCACTGAAAGAGATGCTATCGTTGACATCAACGCTAAATCTGAAGGTGTTATCTCTTTAAACGAGTTCCGTTACAACCCGAACTTGAAAGTTGGAGACAAAGTAGAAGTATTAATCGACGTTCGTGAGGACAAATCAGGTCAGTTAGTATTATCTCACAGAAAAGCACGTACAATCAAAGCTTGGGATAGAGTTATCGCTGCTAATGAGTCTGGAGAAATCGTTAACGGTTTCGTAAAATGCAGAACTAAAGGTGGTATGATCGTTGACGTATTTGGTATTGAAGCTTTCTTACCAGGTTCTCAAATTGATGTTAAACCTATCCGTGATTACGATCAATATGTAAACAAAACTATGGAATTCAAAGTTGTGAAAATCAACCATGAGTTCAAAAACGTTGTTGTTTCTCACAAAGCGCTTATCGAAGCTGATATTGAAGTACAGAAAAAAGAAATCATTGGTCAATTAGAAAAAGGACAAGTATTAGAAGGTGTTGTTAAAAACATTACTTCTTACGGTGTGTTCATTGACTTAGGAGGTGTAGACGGATTAATCCACATCACTGACTTATCTTGGTCAAGAATCAACCACCCATCTGAAGTTCTTGAATTAGACCAAAAACTTAACGTGGTAATCCTTGATTTCGATGATGAGAAAACAAGAATCCAATTAGGTTTAAAACAATTAAACGCTCACCCTTGGGATGCTTTAGATGCTAACTTACAAGTTGGAGACAAAGTAAAAGGTAAAGTAGTTGTAATCGCTGATTACGGTGCATTTATCGAAGTTGCTGAAGGTGTAGAAGGTTTGATCCACGTTTCTGAAATGTCTTGGTCTACTCACTTGAGAAGTGCTCAAGATTTCGTAAAAGTTGGTGATACTGTTGAGGCAGTTATCTTAACTTTAGACAGAGATGACCGTAAAATGTCTTTAGGTATCAAACAATTATCTCAAGATCCTTGGACTGATATCACTGCTAAATATCCAGTAGGTTCTAAACACACTGGAATCGTTAGAAACTTTACTAACTTCGGTATTTTCGTTGAGTTAGAAGAAGGAATCGACGGTTTAGTATATATCTCTGACCTTTCTTGGACTAAGAAAATCAAACACCCATCTGAATTTGTTAACGTTGGTGACAAATTAGACGTAGTAGTATTAGAATTAGATGTTGAAGGACGTAAATTATCTTTAGGTCACAAACAAACTACTCCTAATCCTTGGGACAAATATGAAGATGCTTTCGCAGTTGGAACTATCCACAACGGAACTATCTCTGAAATTGTTGACAAAGGAGCTACTGTAGAATTCGGTGATGATATCGTTGCTTTCATTCCTACACGTCACCTTGAAAAAGAAGACGGTAAAAAATTGAAAAAAGGCGAAACTGCAGATTTCAAAGTTATCGAGTTTAACAAAGAATTCAAAAGAGTAGTTGCATCTCACACTGCTATCTTCCGTGAAGAAGAAGAGAAAAATGTGAAAACTGCTGAAACTACTGCTACAACTTCAACTCCTGCAGAAAAAACCACTTTAGGTGATTTAGATGCATTAGCTGAATTGAAAGCTAAAATGGATAAAGGAGAAAACTAATAAATGTTCTCTGTCACATTGAGTTGAGTCGAAATGTGATTCCTAAATATCAAATCCCAGCCGGAAACGGTTGGGATTTTTTATTTTAATATGATAAAAGCACTTTGCAATTTTTTGTAAGTAATTATTTATTTATATATTTATAGGGTATATTTGAGTAATTAAATTCGTCCTAATGAGAAATATTTACTTTCTGCTTGCGGTTTTGTGCCTTTATCCTAGTGTTAATGCGCAAATCATAAACATTCCGGATGCCAATTTTAAAGCGAAATTGCTTTCAGCGTCACCTTCTGTCCATGTGGCCGCCTTGAATCTTACTGGGTCTTATGTAAAAATTGATACTAATGACGATGGTGAAATTCAGGTCTCTGAAGCAGCGGTTATTAGGATGTTGGTACTCAATAATACAGTGGCAACGCCCGACAGCCAAAAGATTACCGATCTTACTGGAATTACTTCATTTACTAACCTAAATTCTCTTTCATGTGATTACAATTTGTTAACCAGTCTTGATGTTTCAGCCATGCCACTGAATGTACTTTTTTGTCAGTACAACCAACTTTCACAGATCAGTCTTCCGGCTGGTTTGATGAACTATTTATATGTTTCACATAACCAATTGACACAGCTCAGCCTTCCAAATTTCGTTATAAATTTTGATTGTAGTTACAACCAGTTAAACAGACTTGACCTTGCCAATTGCCCTGCTCTTGATATTATACGCTGTAATAATAATCAACTCACTGAACTTTTATTGCCACAATCAGGTCTTCATACGCTAGACTGCTCTAATAATTTACTGACCTATCTCGACGTTACCCCCTGTGGTAGTTTCTATGATTGGGATGTTCCCTGTTACCTTACAATATCAAACAACCCTCTTGCTACGTTAAGAGCATGCTTCCCACAAGGTTATGCAGCAATACTTACCATGACCGGAATTCCCGCATTGCAAAATATCTATTGTAAACCGATTAGCAACAATTATTTCCAAACCCGACTTAACCAAAATGGATACACGTCTTGTGTTGTTTCAGATGGTTGCGCTTTGGGGCTTGAAGATTTTGAACAAGCTGCAGTTAGTGTGTATCCCAATCCGGTTACTAATATTCTGAATATCGAAACCAAGCAAAACATACAAGTGCTGTCCATCTGTATTTACAATCAGTTAGGACAACTAGTTTTGGAGATTCCGAAAGCAGATAACGTATCCAAAGCGGATGTTTCCGGTTTGGCTTCAGGAAATTACTTCATTAAAATCAATTCGGATAAAGGAACATCGAATACCAAGTTCATCAAACAATAAATTATATTTTTTATAGATTGAAATCCCGATTAGGGTTTGTGGTCGGGATTTTTTTATCCGCCAAAATTACTGTTCCAAATGGCGGTATTGAAGTTTTTCCCTCTCCAAACGAATAGGTAGATTGCGATTGCACACCAGTATTTAAATATGAACAGAAAAGAAATCAATCGCATGGTAGCGGTTTCCGCCTTACCGTAAAAATTTTCAGGTATCATAAAGCAGCAGATTAAGCTGACCAAAAAGATTGTAACCAACAATGTGCCTAAATTTTTAAAAGGCAATACCAGCCATTTTCTCATGGGTTGCAAATCGTCTCCCCATTTATGGATCAGGTAGTAATAATCGTTTCCGATGGGAGCAAATAAAATCGGGTCGTTGTATTTTTTCAACTGAAAGACTTTCGATGGAGCCATTAATTTAAAACCACTCAATTGGGTGTTGTGTGCTTTTTCAAGATATTTGATTTTGGTCACCACTTCTTCCGGAAACGGAATTTTATATAAATGACTGTCCAGAAATCGCAAACGGTAATCGATGCAGGTTTCTTTTATTTGATTGATGTGGAAAATGTTCTCGGTTTCCAAAAGGTCGAAAACAAAACTGTTTTCTGAAGTAGGTGAGTGGGATT
>NZ_DATIDM010000109.1:0-2608 GCF_035456225.1 Flavobacterium sp.
ACCGCTCCGGTCATTATCGCATTCACCACGCTTAAACTTCCACCACATGAAGCGCCGGTATGTCCAACATTTTCAATCCAGGTTCCCAATGTCAAATCAGGCGGATTTGGCAAAGAGGTAGATGAATTGTAGTAAATCAAATGAGGACTTACAAAATCACCGTTACCACTATCCGCGATAAACTCCCATCTGGAATTTGTCTGATTCCATAAAATCTTAAATTCACAAGTACCTAATCCACCACACGACTGCTCGCCATCTACAGGTGTTGTACTAAAAACATTTCTTCCTGAAGCATCAGTAGTTTCTTTAACAAAAACATAATCCTGATTCTCAAAAAGCGGATGACAACCATTAAAAGTGATACTTTGAGCATTAACCGTTAATGAACCCAAAACCACAAACAAAGAAAATAACTTTTTCATCTTTAGGGTCTTGATGGATAGATTCCGTTTAAAGCAATGATAAAGTTAACTGTTCCATAAGGCTGCATATTGTTTACCGGCTGCCCCTGACCAGTCATTCCAATCATAGAAGGACTCATAGTAGTATTTGGAGCACTTGAAACATATTCCTTATCCAAAGCCTTGGTATTTCCCGGAACAGTATTCGTTGGAACATTTTGATCTCCATCAGCGGTTGACGCATTAACCGTATGGTTGTGGGCCGGCATTTGAGCAATCGTCAGTGTATTGTTTTCTGAACCACCCGCTTCGCCCTGAACTCTTGGCGACAAACCAGGACCTGATCCGGGATGCATCGGCACACGACCTCTCAAATCAGGTAAAGCAAAAGTAGTCGTACCATTTCCTCCATAAGTAGTGCCTAATAAAGAGAATAAAGCAGTGTTTTGAGCAATCGATAAAAGCTGTCCATCACATAAAGCCCAACCTACTGGTGCAAAATTTCCGGCAAACATTCTGATTTCACCAATATAAGCCTCTTGTGAAATCGCTTTTTGACTTCCGAAAAGTGACAAAGTCAATAAAAATAAAATTGTAATCTTTTTCATATTTAATTTGATAAATTTAGCCGCGAAAGTATTGAAAAATATTCTTACACAAAATTTTTTTATAACAAATTATTACAAAATCGATAAAAAACAAAAAATCCCGACGAATCGGGATTTTTTTGATATACTTTAAAAATTACTTACTATTTAAGTTTCTTTTTAACTTCAACTTCCTGGAAGCACTCGATAAGGTCGTACTCCTTAAGGTCGTTGTAGTTTTTAATCTGAATACCACAGTCGTATCCTTTGGCTACTTCCTTCACATCGTCTTTAAAACGTTTCAAGGCCAATAACTCGCCGGTAAAGATAACGACACCTTCACGGATCAAGCGGATTTTCGAATTACGGAAGACTTTACCGTCGGTAACCATACATCCTGCGATGGTTCCCACTTTCGAAATTTTGAACAATTCACGGATTTCTGCTGTACCGGTAATCTCTTCTTTCATTTCCGGAGACAACATTCCTTCCATCGCATCTTTCAAATCATCGATGGCATCATAGATAATTGAATAATGACGGATATCGATTTCCTCTTTATCAGCTAATTGCTTCGCGTTTCCTTGCGGACGAACGTTGAATCCGATAATAATCGCATCGGAAGCCGAAGCCAACAATACGTCAGATTCGGTGATAGCCCCAACCCCTTTGTGAATAATCTTAATCTGAATTTCTTCAGTAGATAATTTAGAGAAGGAATCGGATAATGCTTCCACAGAACCGTCCACGTCTCCTTTAAGGATAATGTTCAATTCTTTAAACTGACCCAATGCGATACGACGACCGATTTCGGCAAGTGTAATGTGTTTTTGCGTACGAACCGATTGTTCACGTAACAACTGCATACGTTTTGCAGCAATTTGTTTTGCTTCTCTTTCGTCTTCGAATACGTTGAATTTATCACCGGCTGTTGGCGCCCCATCCAATCCTAAAATAGAAATTGGTGTCGATGGACCAGCTTCTTTCACGGAATTACCACGCTCATCGAACATAGCTTTAACCTTACCGTGGTTTTTACCGGCCAATACATAATCTCCAACTCTTAAAGTACCAGCCTGAACAAGGATAGTGGATACATAACCACGCCCTTTATCCAACTGCGCCTCTACTACAGTTCCGACTGCCGGTTTATCTGGATTTGCTTTAAGATCTAAAATTTCAGCTTCAAGCAATACCTTTTCTAACAACTCTTTAACTCCCATACCAGTTTTGGCAGAGATATCATGCGATTGGTATTTACCACCCCAATCTTCTACCAATAAGTTCATACCTGCCAAACGCTCCTTGATCTTCTCAGGATTAGCATGCGGTTTATCTACCTTATTAATAGCAAAAATCAATGGAACACCTGCTGCTTGAGCATGACTGATTGCCTCTTTAGTTTGCGGCATGATATCATCATCGGCAGCAATCACAATGATTGCAATATCGGTAACTTGAGCTCCACGTGCGCGCATCGCTGTAAACGCCTCGTGACCAGGTGTATCAAGGAACGCGATTTCCTGACCATTATCCAACTCCACTCCGTACGCACCGATATGCTGTGTAATACCTCCGGACTCACCTGCAATTACATTGGTTTTACGAATGTAATCC
>NZ_DATIDM010000110.1:0-9350 GCF_035456225.1 Flavobacterium sp.
AGGTAATGCTATTTTTGAAGACGACACCTGGATTTCCCGTCCACTTTACTCCGGTTATGCTGTCGGTTACGGAATGGAGACGCTTATTGGTCCCATAGAGTTAAAACATACCTGGTCTCCGGAAACCAGAGATCACTTCACCTGGATCAGTGTAGGGTTCTGGTTTTAGCGACTTTCAGCTCAGAAACCATTCTTTTCTTGTTTTAATTTTATTTTTTTTTAACAATGTTTCGAAAAAAGTCTATTTTTGAGACTTAATATACCAAAAACTCAATTTATGTCTATTTGGAAAAGAAAACCACTGGCGTTATTGCTTGATGAAGCGTCAGATACTGAAAAGGGATTAAAGAAAACATTAACGGCTTCGGGATTAACTGCTTTAGGAGTTGGTGCGATTATCGGAGCAGGATTGTTTTCAATTACCGGAATGGCTGCAGCAACAAATGCGGGTCCAGCTATTACAATTTCATTTATTGTAGCTGCTATAGGATGTGTTTTTGCCGGATTATGCTATGCTGAATTTTCTTCGATGATTCCTGTTGCCGGTAGTGCATATACCTATTCTTTCGCCACAATGGGAGAGTTTGTTGCTTGGATTATCGGATGGGATTTAGTTCTTGAATATGCCGTGGGAGCTGCAACAGTTTCCATCAGTTGGTCCCGATATCTCGGAAAATTCCTCGGGGGCTACGGTATACATATTGATGATGCTTTCATGCTTTCCCCGTTTGAAGGAGGAATTATAAATGTTCCAGCGGTATTAATCGTTATGGTTATGTCGCTAGTTTTAATTCGTGGTACCAAAGAGTCTGCTTTCGTCAACGGTATTATCGTTATGTTGAAAGTTACTGTGGTTCTTGTTTTCATCGCGTTGGGATGGCAATATATCCGTCCTGAAAATTACACGCCTTACATTCCTGTAAATAAGGGAGAATTCGGAGAATTTGGTTTTAGCGGAATTATTCGTGCAGCAGCCATCGTATTCTTTGCTTATATCGGATTCGATGCGGTTTCAACAGCGGCTCAGGAAGCCAAAAACCCTAAAAGAGACATGCCAATCGGAATTCTTTTATCGTTAGGAATTTGTACGGTTTTGTATATTTTATTCGCACACGTAATGACGGGAGTGGTTAATTATACTGCCTTCGCCGGTGCCGATGGTATTGCGCCTGTGGCAATTGCCATTGATAATATGGGGGTTGCAGATGCTTCGGGGATGATTACACCAGCTTACCCATGGTTGAATAAAGCGATTATTTTGGCAATTTTGGGGGGATATGCTTCGGTTATTCTGGTTATGCTTATGGGGCAAAGCCGAGTGTTTTTCTCTATGAGTAAAGATGGTTTAATGCCTAAAGTGTTTTCAGAAGTACATCCGAAGTTCAGAACGCCGGCAAAAAATAACTTGCTGTTCATGTTAATCGTAAGTTTGTTTGCTGCTTTTGTGCCTGCAAGAGTCGTTGGTGAAATGACCAGTATCGGTACCTTATTTGCCTTTATCCTGGTTTGTTTGGGTGTATTGGTGATGCGTAAGAAAATGCCGGAAGCGCCAAGAGCCTTCAGAACTCCTTTAGTGCCTTTAGTGCCGATATTAGGGATTATGGTGTGTTTGTTCATGATGGTGTTTTTACCATTGGATACCTGGATTCGTTTGATTGTTTGGATGATGATTGGATTCGATCTTTACCTTTTCTACGGAATGAAAAACAGTATGCTAAACAAAGGGACTTTTGATAACAATAGTTATAAAGTAGTTTCGCTTTCAGGAATTGGGATGGTTGTGATTTTAATTATTGTAGCCATTATTCATCACGCGGATACGACAATTGACGATTCGTTCCTATATTATTTCTCGTTGATATTTTCGGCGGTTCATGCTTTAATTTATCTGATGAGTTATAAAAAGAATTAATAAAAAATTTGTTTTCATAACAAAAAACCCAAAAAGTATAACAAAGCTGTTTCTTTTTGGGTTTTTTTATATCATTCAGTTTCAATATAAATTCCGATATTTGTACTGTTATGAATAAACATTGGATAGGTTTATTAGCGCACCTTAAATTCCTCATCAAGAGAAATCCTGAATGAGGCGTTATTCTTTTGTTGAAACTTTATCGTTTGAATTTATTTTCAGATTACTTTATTTTCAAATTTTCAAATTAAAAGAACATGCCATTTTATCATAAACTGGGAAATATACCCCATAAAAGACACATACAATTCCGTAAAGAAAACGGCGAATTGTATTATGAACAGCTTTTCGGAACCATTGGTTTTGACGGAATGTCAACCAACTCCTACCACGAGCACCGCCCTACACAGGTAAAACAAATCAAAAATCAATACAGCGTTGCACCTAAAATTGCAAAAGCCAATAATATTCAGTCCTACCGATTAAGAGGTTTCGAGGTAGTCCCGCAAGACGATTTCCTGGAAAGCAGAAAAATTGTACTTACCAACTCGGATTGTCATATTGTATTGGCCGCACCCCGAAAATCCATGGCAGATTATTTCTATAAGAATACCGATTCTGACGAAATGATTTTCATCCACCGCGGAACCGGAAAACTACGTACCATCTACGGAAACCTGGATTTCAAATACGGCGACTACCTGATTGTGCCACGCGGAATCATCTATAAAATTGATTTCGACACCGAAGACAACCGCTTGTTTATTGTCGAATCACGTCGACCAATTTATACTCCAAAACGATACAGAAACTGGTTCGGACAATTGTTGGAGCATTCTCCGTTCTGCGAAAGGGATATCCGTCGTCCGGAAGAACTGGAAACGTATGATGAAAAAGGGGATTTTGTCATCAAAGTGAAAAAGAAGGACGAAATTATCGAGATGGTTTATGCCACACATCCGTTTGATGTGGTAGGGTATGATGGTTATAACTATCCATATGCATTATCCATTCATGATTTTGAACCGATAACAGGAAGAATCCACCAGCCGCCTCCAGTACACCAGACTTTCGAAACCGATGCGTTTGTGGTATGTTCCTTCGTGCCTCGTTTGTACGATTACCATCCGCAGGCAATCCCGGCGCCTTACAACCACAGTAATATCGATTCCGATGAGGTGCTGTATTATGTAGATGGCGATTTCATGAGCCGTAATGATATCGAAGCGGGTCATATTTCCCTGCACCCGGCCGGTATCCCTCACGGACCGCACCCCGGAGCTTACGAAAGAAGTATTGGTCAGAAAGACACGCAGGAATTGGCAGTAATGGTTGATACTTTCAAACCGTTAATGGTTACTGAAGAAGCAATGAAAGTTGCTGACGAGAAGTATTTCCAATCCTGGTTAGATTAATTTAAACACAACTTCAGACAGTCATTTATTGGTCTGTTAAAATATATAATATCATGTCACAAGAAATAAAATCAGTAGAATACGGATTAGAGAAAATATTTGAAGGAGCACAGGACTTTCTTCCTTTGTTGGGAACTGACTATGTGGAGTTCTATGTAGGGAATGCCAAACAGGCTGCCCACTTTTATAAAACTGCATTCGGATTCCAGTCGCTGGCTTATGCAGGCTTGGAAACCGGAGTGAAAGACAGAGCTTCATATGTGTTAAAGCAAGATAAAATTCGTTTAGTACTAACAACTGCTTTAAACAGTGCTTCACCAATCGGAGAGCACGTAAAAAAGCACGGAGATGGGGTTAAAGTCATTGCACTTTGGGTAGAAGATGCGCGTTCAGCTTTTGAAGAAACTACAAAACGTGGAGCAAAACCTTATTTTGAGCCGGTTGTTGAAAAAGATGAAAATGGTGAGGTAGTACGTGCCGGTATTTACGGTGCTTATGGGGAAACAGTTTTTGTTTTTGTTGAACGAAAAAATTATAAAGGTATCTTTTTGCCTGGTTATAGTGAGTGGAAATCGGATTACAATCCTGAACCGGTTGGACTAAAATATATTGACCATATGGTTGGAAATACGGGTTGGAACAGAATGAATGAAGCTGTAAAATGGTTTGAAGATGTCATGGGGTTTGTGAATTTCCTTTCGTTTGACGACAAACAAATTACGACAGAATATTCCGCATTGATGTCGAAAGTAATGTCAAACGGAAACGGACGCATTAAATTCCCAATCAATGAACCGGCAGAAGGAAAAAAGCGTTCGCAGATTGAGGAATATTTGGATTTTTACGAGGACGAAGGAGTTCAACATATTGCTGTTGCTACCGATGATATCCTGACAACGGTTGCCGATATGCGTGCACGTGGGGTTGAGTTCTTAAGTACTCCGCCACAAGCATATTATGATGGAATTCCGGAGCGTTTGAAAGATCACATGAGTAAATTCAAAGAAGATATTCATGAACTTCAAAAATTAGGAATTATGATTGATGCCGATGAAGAAGGTTATCTGTTACAGATTTTTACAAAGCCGGTAGAAGACCGTCCTACACTTTTCTTTGAGATTATCCAGCGAATGGGGGCAAAAGGCTTTGGTGCCGGTAATTTTAAAGCACTTTTCGAATCGATTGAAAGAGAGCAACAATTGAGAGGAACGTTGTAAAAATTATATTTTTATTGCGAATTATGTAAAAATTGACTTTTTAGAAGTTGATTTTTTGCTAATGTTGTGTTAAAGTTGAAATTTAAGTTGCAATTATGCAATAAAACCAGCTACTTTTGTATCACGAAAATGAGGAAGTCATAAACCCTCATTGGAGTAAGTAAATTTTTCATAATTTATAGTTTTTTGGTTGGTTAATAGCATAAAAACTCAGTCATTTTTTTGATTGAGTTTTTTTGTTTTCCTAATTTTGGAATAAAATTTGAGATTATGGTTGTAAATCGTATAAATTCTGAACAATGAAAAAAGGGATACTACTTCTGTCATTAATTAGTCTGCTTGGGGTTGTGGTCTCTTTTACTACTGCCAGGCAGGAAGATGCTTTCGCGACAGGCGAATTTTTCAAATTCCGAATCCATTACGGACTGGTAAATGCCGGGTTTGCAACTTTAGAAATACGGGAGGCCGTTCGGAACAATAAAAAAGTGCACCATGTTGTCGGAAAAGGCTACACCGTTGGGATGACGAAATTCTTCTTCAAGGTTTCCGATGATTATCAAAGCATGTTTGATAAAGAAACCGGAAAGCCTTATCAATACCTGCGAAAAATAGACGAAGGCGGATATACTAAAAATCAGGAAGGTTTTTTCAATCAAACAAAAAATACTGTACTTGTTAAAGATTATAAAAATAGTACCGAAAAAACATTTACGGTACCTGAAAATGTTCAGGATATTGTATCTTCGTTTTATTATTTAAGAAACCATCCGAAAATTGATAAGTTGGCTCCTGGCGAGTCAATTGTCATTGATATGTTCTTTGATGATGAGGTATATAAATTCAAACTTAAATACATCGGAAGAGAAGACATAGAAACAAAATTCGGAACGATTCCAACAATGGTTTTCAGGCCTTACGTACAATCCGGAAGGGTGTTTAAGGAGCAGGAAAGCTTAACGGTTTGGATTTCCGATGATGATAACAAAATGCCGATCCGAATAAAAGCAAGTTTGGCAGTAGGTTCGTTAAAGGCCGATTTGGATGGGTTCAAAGGATTAAAAAACTCTTTTAAGGTTAAAGTAAAACAATAACGATGGAAATTACACCTGAAATTCAGAACACCCTGAATCATATTGATGAAAAATTCAAAACAATCAATCAAAAAACCGAAACGCATTTGGAAGGCCTTCTTTGGGCCAAACCCATAACTTACTGGGATTACATACAAACGGATGCTCTTTTGAATTTACAAATTCAGAGAACGACGTTACCGGATGAAATGGTTTTTATCATGTACCACCAGGTAAATGAATTGTTGTTTAAAATGATTTTATGGGAAATTGAACAGGTTTCCAACGCGACAACCTTAACTACAAAGTTTTTTGCCGAAAGACTTAACAGAATCAGCCGTTATTTCAACATGCTGACTACTTCTTTCGATATTATGGGTGATGGGATGGAAGTTGAGCAGTATTTGAAATTCCGAAATACATTAACACCGGCCAGTGGTTTCCAAAGTGCACAATATCGTTTGATTGAATTCGCATCTACAGATCTGATCAACCTGATCGATCACCGTTTCAGAGCGACTATCGACCGTAATACGCCATACGAACATGCTATGGAACACCTGTACTGGCAGGCAGGCGGAAAAGATTATGAAACTGGTGAAAAATCATACTTGTTAAAAGGATTCGAGAAGAAATACAAAGGAGAGTTCCTTGCTTTCATGGAGGAATACAACCAGAAAAACCTATGGCAGAAATTTAAGCAATTGCCGGAGGAAGATCAGAAAAACGCCGATTTGGTAGCTGCTATGCGTCATTATGACAGAACAGTGAATATCACTTGGGTTATGGGGCATTATAATGCGGCTGTGAAGTATATCGAGAGTGTACCCGGCAATCATGAAGCTACCGGCGGAAGTGACTGGAAAAAATATATGTTGCCGAAATACCAAAGAAGGATATTTTTTCCCGAACTTTGGTCGAAAGAAGAATTGGAGAAATGGGGAGAATAAACAAGTAACCAAATTAAACCAACTAAATTGAGATACGTCACAATCATATTATTATCATTAATATTATTTGCTTGTAACAAAAAAGAAGAAAAAGAAGGAACCAAAAAAACCGAAACCCCAAAAGAGAAAATCGTAGTCGAATTCGGATTCAAGTTGAATGATTTCAAAGTAATTCACGATACGATACAATCGGGAGACAGTTTCGGTAAAATATTAGGAGAACAAGGCTTTGATGCGGCCAAGGTGCATCAAATCAACGAAAAAGTAAAAGACTCTTTCGATGTTCGCGACATCCGAATAGGAAAACCGTTTACTTTACTTCAAAATAAAACAGCGCCCAACGATTTAAAAGTATTCATTTATCAGCCGGATAAGATGAGCTATTATGTCGTGGATTTGCGTGACTCTATCCCATTGGTTTATAAAAAAGAACGTCCGGTAGTTATCAAACGAAGGGTGATTGCAGCAGCCATTGACGGTTCGGTTTCCAGTACCTTAAGCCGTGAAGGCGTTTCATCCGCATTAGCGCCGGAGTTGTCAAAGATCTATGCCTGGTCCATCGACTTCTTTAAAATTCAGAAAGGTGACAAGTTTGCGGTAATCCTTAATGAAAAATATCTTGAAGGTGGTGAATACCTAGGTGTAGAAAGCATAGAAGCTTCCTATTTTGAGTACAAAGGAAAAAAAATCTATGCCTTTCCGTTCAAACAGGACGTGAATTCCAAAAGAGTCGATTATTTCGATGAAGAAGGGAAAGTGCTTAAAAACATGTTCCTGAAAGCGCCACTAAAATTCGTAAACATTACCTCTCGTTTTGCCAAAAGCCGTTTCCACCCTGTTCAACTCCGCTGGAAAGCACACAACGGAACCGATTATGCTGCCGCAACCGGAACTCCGATCATGACCACGGCTTCAGGCACGGTGATACAGACAGGTTACACCGGTGGTAACGGAAATTTTGTAAAAGTAAAGCACAACGGAACCTACACGACACAATACCTGCACATGTCAAAGATACTTGTCAGACAAGGGCAGCATGTCACACAAGGGCAAGTGATCGGCAAGGTAGGCAGTACCGGTTTGGCGACCGGACCTCACGTTTGTTACCGTTTCTGGAAAAATGGTATTCAGGTGGATCCTCTTCGTCAAAAATTACCTAATTCGGAACCGATGAACCCAAAATACAAAGAACGATTCATCGCCGAAACAACTCCGTTAAAAAAGGAGTTGGATAGTGTTTCATTAGCTAAATTTGGAGAATAATGGCGCTGATAAACACAAACCCTACAAAAACAGTAGCCTGGAAAAAACTTCAGGAGCATTTTGCCGTGATGGAACATGCTTCCATGAAGGAAATGTTTTCAAATGATCCCCACAGGGCTGAAAGATTCCATATTTTATGGGGTGATTTCCTGTTGGATTATTCTAAAAACCGGATCAATTCAGAAACGATTCAGCTGCTTTTGGATTTAGCAGAGGAAATTAACCTGAAAGACAGCATTCAGAAGTATTTTTCCGGTGATAAAATAAATGTGACCGAAAACAGAGCGGCATCACATACTGCCTTGCGTACTTCGCAAAAAGAGCTTTTGATTGATGAAATGAATGTTATTCCTGAAATTGAAGCAGTACAGAAAAAAATCAAGGCATTCACCGAGTCTGTTATTTCAGGAACTCGAAAAGGATATACCGGTAAAACGTTTACGGATGTCGTTAATATTGGCATTGGCGGATCTGATTTAGGTCCGGATATGGCAGTGGAAGCCCTGCAGTTTTATAAAAACCATTTGAACCTGCATTTTGTTTCTAACATAGACGGTGACCATGTTGCGGAAACCATCAAAAAATTAGATCCGGAAACTACCTTGTTCATAGTGGTTTCAAAGACCTTTACCACACAGGAAACGATTTCGAATGCTACAGCTCTTAAAAATTGGTTTCTAACATTAGCTAAAAAGGAAGATGTAGCCAAACATTTTGTAGCTGTTTCGACAAACATTGAAGAGGTGACCCAATTCGGTATTACGACCGATAACGTGTTCCCAATGTGGGACTGGGTTGGTGGTCGTTTTTCGATGTGGAGTGCCGTAGGTTTGTCGATAGCGCTGTCGGTCGGTTATGATAACTTTAAAAGTCTTCTTGAAGGGGCTCACAAGATGGACGAGCATTTCGAGTCGGAATCTTTAGAGAATAATATACCGGTTATTTTAGCTTTGTTGAGTGTTTGGTATAATAATTTTTTTGGATGTGAAACGGAAGCCATTATTCCCTATTCGCAGTATCTTAAAAAATTGACAGCGTATCTGCAACAGGCTTTTATGGAAAGTAATGGGAAACAAATGGATCGCGATGGAAAACAGGTGAATTATCAAACCGGGAATATCCTTTGGGGAGAACCGGGAAGCAATGCCCAACATGCTTTTTTTCAGCTGATTCATCAGGGAACAAAATTGGTTCCATGTGATTTTATTGGTTTTGTGGAATCGCTTCACGGCAATAAGGAACATCACAATAAACTGATGTCTAATTTCTTTGCCCAAACAGAAGCCTTGTTGGTAGGTAAATGCATGGAAGGTGTCAAGAAGGATGGGGTTCAGAATGGATTTTTAACCACTTTTAAGACATTTGAAGGAAACAAACCCACGAACACCTTGCTTATACGAAAATTGACGCCTAAAACGCTTGGATCGTTAATAGCGATGTATGAGCATAAGATATTTGTTCAGGGAGTCATTTGGAACATTTTCAGTTATGACCAGTTTGGGGTGGAATACGGAAAGCAATTG
>NZ_DATIDM010000111.1:0-37234 GCF_035456225.1 Flavobacterium sp.
TTCCTCCTTTTTAGGATTGTTTATAAAGTTGGATGGAAAAATGGCGTTGATTCCCGGAATCTTGTTTCCGCTATTAGCGGTTTTCTTTATTCTTTTTTCAACAGAAAAAGCCCTTAAAAATAAATTTCCAAATACCTGACCAAATGTCTTTAAAAGCTTTTTTAGCCAAACAGTTCGCGGCGATCATTTATCAAAAAACGCAAAAATGGGCGAACAATCCGATTGCGACCCAACAACAGGTTTTCGAGAAATTGATAGCCGATGCGAAACAGACGCAATTTGGTAAAGACCACCATTTTTCGGAAATAAAAACAGTTGCGGATTTTGCCCAAAAAGTCCCGGTTCGGGATTATGAAGCCTTACGTCCGTATGTGGACCGCATGGTAAAAGGAGAAGAAAATATCCTCTGGAAAGGGAAACCTATTTATTTTGCAAAGACATCAGGAACGACTTCCGGGGCGAAATACATTCCGCTTACCAAGGAGTCAATGCCTTATCATATCGAAGCGGCCAGAAACGCAATTTTAAGTTACATACACGAAACCGGAAACGCCAATTTTGTAGACGGGAAAATGATTTTTCTCCAGGGAAGTCCGATACTGGAAGAGAAAAACGGAATCAAACTGGGTAGGCTTTCAGGAATTGTAGCGCATTATGTACCAAAGTATCTTCAGAAAAACCGCATGCCGAGTTGGGAAACCAATTGCATAGAGGATTGGGAAACGAAAGTTGACGCCGTAGTGGAAGAAACGTTCCATGAAAACATGGCGGTTATTTCGGGCATTCCGTCTTGGGTACAGATGTACTTCGAGAAATTGAAGGCCAAAGCCGAGAAACCGGTCGGGGAACTTTTTAAAAATTTCAATCTGTTTATTTATGGCGGGGTAAATTACGAACCCTACCGCGCCAAATTCGAAAGCCTAATCGGAAGAAAAGTCGACTCCATAGAGTTGTTCCCGGCATCCGAAGGTTTTTTCGCCTATCAGGATTCTCAAAAGGAAAAAGGCATGTTACTGTTGTTGAATTCCGGAATTTTCTATGAATTCATCAAATCCGAAGAATTTTTTACCGAAAACCCGAAACGCCACACCATTGGCGAAGTGGAATTGGGTATTAATTATGTGTTGATTTTATCAAGCAATGCAGGGCTTTGGGCTTATAATATCGGAGACACCATTCAGTTTACCAGCTTAAAACCGTATCGAATCATTGTTTCCGGCCGCATCAAGCATTATATTTCCGCTTTTGGTGAACACGTTATCGGAAAAGAGGTGGAAGCGGCTATGCAAGAGGCGATGGAAGGAACCGAAGTACACATAAACGAATTTACCGTTGCACCGCAAGTTAGCCCTACAGAAGGTTTGCCCTATCACGAATGGTTCATTGAATTTGAAAACGAACCTGATAACTTTGACGAATTCGCCTTAAGAATCGATCAGGCCATGAGAAAACAAAATGTATATTATGATGATCTGATTGCAGGCCACGTTTTGCGCACGCTGGTAATCACGAAAGTTCCTAAAAACGGGTTTCAGGAGTACATGAAATCCATTGGTAAACTGGGTGGGCAGAATAAGCTCCCAAGACTTTGCAATGACAGAGAAATTGCGGATTCATTAACCAGAGCATAGAGTAAAGATGATGGAAGGCAGATTTTTTTTACTGTTGTTTTTACTTGGTTTTTCCGTTTTTTCACAAACTAAAGGCATTGTTGTAGACGAAAACAATAAACCGATTCCGTATGTAAGTGTATGGGCGGAAAACGAGAATATCGGTACCACTTCCGAAGAAAACGGTCAGTTTGAAATTAAGGTTTCGGATGAAAACAAAAACCTCATTTTTTCGTCTTTGGGTTTTGAAAAGAGAATTGTAAAAGCTTCGGAAGCTTCGGTTGTGAAGTTAAAAGCAACCTCTTACAATCTGAAGGAAGTTGTTGTTGTAAACAAAAAAGAAACGAAAGTACGGGAGATCGGCAACACCGAAAGCGGGTTTCTCCAGGCCTTTGATAACGGGCCGAGGATGGATGCAAAGTTTTTCCCTTACGATCCGTCTTATAAAAAAACAAGGTTTATAAAAAAAGTGACTATTCAAACCGACAGCGGGATCGAAAACGCCACACTCAAAATCCATATTTATGCCACAGCTGAAGACGGTTCTCCCGGAGAAGATCTCTTGGGAAAAGATTTCATAATTCCGATAAAAAAAGGAGTGATAAATCATAAAATAGATGTTTCCGAATTTAATTTGACAATGCCTGTTTCCGGAATCTTTGTCTCCTTCGAAAAATTAATGATTGAAAGCAATAAAAAGGAAAACAAAATAGTCGACGGCAATACGCAAAAAGTAAAATTGCAGCCAACCTATTTTCCCTTCATTTTGTACAATTATACACAAAGGGATTTTTTATACACATTCTTGGGAGGAAAGTGGTTAAAACAAACAAGTAATAATGATGGTTCGTCTCTTGGAAAAGTCTTTGAACCTGCAATAAATCTAATCCTCACCAACTAATAAATAAAAAACTATATTTGTGGGTTAGAAATATAAAAAGTTCATGAAAGAATTAAAGAACATTTCGCGCTCAAGAGCGCAAGAGTCGTCAGCAGCTATTGAACGACTGTACATTACCATGCGTCATTTGTTTAACCGCGGTTTTTATAAACCGATGGGAGTTTCAGGTGAAACTTTACGGGAAGCATTATTATCGTTACGACCTGAAATTTACGGTTCCATCGCCGAAGAGAAGGTAGAATTAAACGGATTGTTATATGTTATTGAACGACTTCCGGTAGGAATTGAAGAGTGCCGTTACATCAATTTAACTTCCGATGAAGGTTATTCGAAATCGCATTTTCAGCCTATCGTCCCTCCGAAAAGAAAGAGAAACTGTTACCGCATTGACGACGAACAGATGAACATTGAAATCACGAGAGGACGTTCGGACATTTATGACATTTTAACCCATTTGACCTTCATCTTCATCGAATCGCACAAAATCAAAGACCGTGTGATGATTGACGAAGAAGGAAGATTAACCCGCGATTGGGAGAAATTGGAACAGGTTGTTCTACAGAATAAAAAATTAACGTTAATTGACCGTGAAAAAGCCATTTCGCACGCGTCGAGTATTTTGGGAAGAACTTTCGCCGAGGTCATCGATATTTATGAAAGTTTCGGTACCAAGGAAAAACCGGATCGTTTTCTGCATGTCATCTATTGGTTAGGGAAACTGGCCATTGAGGAGATTGCAGACAACAATAAAAGAACCATTACGTTCAGTCCGATTTTAAGAGAACGTTTGGGGCATCATATTTACGGGGAAATCTGGGCCAACAATATAAAGGAAGTTTTAGAGAGGAACGATTTGTTGACACGTCCGATTCACATTATCAGTGCGAACATGCACAGTGTAATGAATTCGATTTTTGCCGAACCGGTTCTGGGAAGCAAATACAAAGGAGGCGACGATTTTCAGATTTTTGAGGATTTGAGCAAATCAGGAAACGATGTCTTGCGCAAGAAAGTGGAAGAATTTGCGTTACAGCACGGAATGATATCCTTGCCGGACACTTCAGGAACCAATATCGATGTTCAGATTTTTGATACGGCGAAATTCAACCTGAAGAAATCAGCGTTTCCAAATGCGAAATTCGGGAAAGAACATCCGGTTCTGATTGTAATGGATTATGCTTTTGGTGAGCAGGCTTTTGAAACAATCGATGAGTTGCTGAAACCGTATAAAACAGCAACCGGAAAAATATTCCTGAATGTGGAGTCGGTTTCCATTATGGGTAAAGCCGGAATCCTACAAGGCGGAAAAGGCGACATCATGATTCCAAATGCCCACGTGAATGAAGGAACGGCCGATAATTATCCGTTTGAAAACGAATTGACAGCAGCAATGTTTGAAGGAAACGGTATTCCTGTTTTTGCCGGACCAATGGTTACGGTTCTGGGAACATCACTTCAGAACAAAGATTTATTGCAGTTCTTCCATGATTCGACCTGGGGAGCCATCGGACTGGAAATGGAAGGTGCCTATTATCAGAAAGCGGTACAGTCGGCATCCAAAATACGCAAGAGCATCAATCCGAACGTAAAAGTGCGTTATGCTTATTATGCCTCGGATAATCCTTTGGAAACGGGAAGTACACTGGCGTCGGGAGGATTAGGAACCACCGGTGTAAAACCAACATACCTTATTACAATTAAAATATTAGAACAGATTTTTAACATACATTAATTCATTTTTATGAGCAATAGCCCTCAGATCAACCCAAATGATCAGGAAATTGATTTAAGTCAACTTTCGAAAAAAATTGGAGATAAGATTCAGTCGTTTATCGATTGGTTGTTTGACGGAATTTTATTTATCCGAAGAAACATCGTAGTCATCGGAATTTTATTCGTTGTTGGTGCCGGATTGGGTTTTTATTTAGACAAAAACACCAAAGTTTATGATCATCAGGTAATTGTGATACCTAATTTCGGAAGTACGGATTATTTGTATTCAAAGATTGCGCTAATCAACGCTAAAATTATTGAAGGCGACAGTGTTTTCTTAAAACAGATCGGAATTAAGAGCCCGAAGAAATTATCTAAAATAGCCGTAGAACCTATTGTAGATGTTTACCGTTTCATTAACAACAACGAGCAGAATTTTGAAATGCTGAAGTTAATGGCCGAAGACGGTGATTTAAAGAAAGTAGTTGAAGAAAATGTTACGAGTAAAAACTATACGTTTCACACCATTTCTTTCACTACAAAAGGGATGACTACAGAGGAAATGACCCTTAAACCTCTATTGAATTATTTGAATGAAAGTGAATTCTATCAGAAGATTCAAAAAGAAAGCCTTAATAACATCAATTTAAAAATCAAGGAAAACGATAGCATCATCAGACAGATTAATGGGGTGATGAATCAGTTTTCAAATGCGGTAAGCAATAATCAGAAAAGTGATAAATTGGTTTATTACAATGAAAATACGCAGTTGAATGATGTACTTAAAACAAAAGAGGCGTTAATCACTGAACAAGGAAATAGACGATTGGAGCTGGTTACTTCCGATAAAATCGTAAAAGAAAGCAGTTATACCTTAAACGTTCAAAACAATAAAATGGTAAACGGGAAAATGAAATTGATCATACCGGTTTTGTTCATAGGGATCTTTGTGGCGCTGGGGTTATTGAGAAGTTTTTACAGAAGACAATTGAAAAAAAGAAACCTAATCTAATGAAGAATGTTTTAGTGACAGGCGGTGCCGGATTCATCGGGGCCAATTTCGTGCCTTATTTTATAGAAAACAATCCGGAGTACCATCTCGTAAACCTTGATTTATTGACTTATGCCGGAGACCTGGAGAATGTAAAGGAAGTAGAAAATCATCCAAGATATACCTTTGTTAAAGGTGATATCTGCGATCGTTCTTTTATCGAACAATTGTTTCAGGAATATGATTTTAAAGATGTGATTCACTTTGCAGCCGAAAGTCATGTTGACAATTCGATTTCAGGACCGGAAGCTTTCATCAAAACCAACGTAATAGGAACATTCAATCTTCTGGATGTGGCCAGAAAACATTGGATGAGTGCTCCGAACCAATATAAATCAGGTTATGAAAATTGCCGTTTTCACCATGTGTCTACCGATGAGGTTTATGGAACTTTGGGAGAGACCGGTTTGTTTTCTGAAACCACACCATATGCTCCTAACAGCCCGTACTCGGCTTCAAAAGCATCATCAGACATGATCGTGAGAAGTTATTTCCACACGTACGGAATGGACGTGGTTACCACAAATTGTTCTAACAATTACGGGCCCAAACAGCACAATGAGAAACTGATTCCAACCATTATCCGCAAAGCGATTACAGGAGAGAATATCCCAATCTATGGAGACGGGAAAAATGTACGCGACTGGTTGTATGTACTGGATCATTGCAAAGGAATCGAACTGGCTTTCCATAAAGGAAAATCGGGTGAGACTTATAATGTAGGCGGAAGAAACGAACGAAACAATCTGTACATTGCCAACACCATTTGTGAACTGTTGAACGAACTGAAGCCAAAAACGGAAGGCAGATACCAGGACCAAATCACTTTTGTGAAAGACCGTCCGGGGCACGATTTACGTTATGCCATTGATGCGACAAAGATTGAGACAGAATTAGGCTGGAAAGCCGATGAAAATTTCGAAACAGGAATCCGTAAAACCATTACCTGGTATCTCGAAAAATATATATACGTATTGTAGTTTATGAAAGGAATTATATTAGCCGGAGGCTCAGGAACGCGTTTGCATCCATTAACATTGGCGGTAAGCAAGCAATTGATGCCTATTTACGATAAACCAATGATTTACTACCCACTTTCAACGTTGATGTGGGCAGGAATCCGTGAAATCCTGATAATTTCAACGCCGCATGATTTACCGTTGTTCCGACAATTGTTGGGGGACGGAAGCAATTTAGGCTGTCGTTTTGAATATGCTGTTCAGGAACATCCAAACGGATTGGCGGAAGCGTTCATTATCGGAAAAGAATTTGTTGGTAACGATAAAGTAGCACTGATTTTAGGGGATAATATCTTCTACGGAACCGGATTGGCAGAATTGCTTCAGGCCAATAACAATCCGAACGGCGGAATTATTTATGCCTATCATGTTCACGATCCGGAACGTTATGGGGTAGTTGATTTTGACGCTGATGGCAAGGTACTTTCCATTGAAGAAAAACCGCAACAGCCAAAATCCAATTATGCCGTGCCGGGAATCTATTTCTACGACAACGATGTACTGGAAATTGCAGCGAATATCAAACCGAGCCATCGTGGCGAATTGGAAATCACCGATGTAAACAAAGAATACCTGAACAGAGGAAAGCTTCAGGTAAGTATACTGGATCGCGGAACGGCTTGGCTGGATACCGGAACATTCCAGTCGTTAATGCAGGCCGGACAGTTTGTTGAGGTAATCGAGGAACGTCAGGGATTAAAAATCGGAGCTATCGAAGAAGCTGCCTATAAAATGGGTTTCATTGATGCACACCAGTTAAAGTCATTGGCCGCGCCATTGCTGAAAAGCGGTTATGGTAAGCATTTAATGAGTTTAGTTTCAAATTAATAAACAGTAATACCCAAGGAATTTTTTAAAATAAAATGAATTTCATACCTACTAAATTATCCGGTTGTTTTATCCTGGAACCTAAAATAATTAATGATTCCCGTGGTTATTTCATGGAGAGTTTTAATGAACAGACATTCCAAAACGGAACCGGACAATCAGCTCATTTTGTTCAGGATAATCAGTCGTATTCAACAAGAGGGGTATTGCGCGGGTTGCACTACCAATGTGGGGAACATGCGCAGGCAAAGTTAGTTCGTGTGCTGCAGGGAGAGGTTTTGGATGTGGCTGTAGATATTCGTCCGGAATCGGAAACCCACGGTCAATACGTTGCAGAAATTTTATCGGCCGAAAACCAAAGACAGTTGTTTATACCCAGAGGATTTGCTCATGGTTTTCTTGTATTGAGCGAAACAGCTACTTTCTTTTACAAATGTGATAATTTTTATAATAAGGAATCCGAAGGCGGTATTATGTATAATGATCCAGCTTTGAACATTGATTGGAATTTTCCTCAAAACGAATTGCTGATTTCCGAAAAAGACATGACGTTACCAAATCTTGAAAATGCAAAGAAAGTATGGTAGTTCTGGTTACGGGTGCCAATGGACAATTGGGACAGGCATTACAGTTCATATCCGAAAAACATAAGGATATAGATTTCGTTTTTTGTTCTTCTTCCGAGTTAGATATTGCAGATAACGTTATGTGCGAGTCTGTCTTTGAAAAATACAAACCTCAGTTTTGCATTAATACTGCCGCCTATACCGCGGTTGACAAAGCCGAAAGTGAAACGGAAAAAGCACACGCGGTTAATGTCATCGGAGCAAAAAATATAGCCGAGGCCTGTAAAAAAGCCAATACCACTTTACTTCATATTTCCACAGATTTCGTGTTTGATGGAGAGCAATCAAAGCCGTATTCGGAAAATGATCTTCCCAATCCAACCGGTGTTTACGGGCAAACGAAACTGGATGGTGAGACAGAAATAATGAACACCTGGGAAAAGTATTTTATCATAAGAACGTCTTGGGTCTATTCGCAATTCGGAAATAATTTCATGAAAACCATGCTGCGATTAGCTGCTGAAAGAGATACTTTATCGGTAGTGAATGATCAGATCGGCACGCCAACTAATGCCGTTGATTTGGCTGAAGCACTTGTCGGGATGATATATTTTTGTGAAGGTCAGCCAATCGGAACAAATAGGTATGGGATTTACAATTTCAGCAACGAAGGACAATGCAGCTGGTACGATTTCGCCCAAAAAATATTTGAAGTCAACAAAATCGCAATCACGGTGAATCCGATTCCGACGTCAGGATTTCCAACACCGGCCCGAAGACCAAAATACAGTGTATTGGACAAAACAAAAATTAAAAGAACATTTGAAATCGACATAAAAAAATGGGAAGAAGCCTTGCAGCCTTTCCCATCCGTTGTGTAAATCAGGTTTTTATTTTTTGACTATTTTCCTCACGGTTGATTTTCCGTCTTCATTCTGCAGCTGCATTATATACATACCTGAAGGTAATTGCGACAGATTAATTTCATTGTTATACAATTTTCCGTTTTGAATTTTTCTTCCGTCAATTCCGTAAATGGTAAATTCCAATGATTCGGATTGAGGCAAAACATATACGATATTGGTTATCGGATTCGGATATACAATCAGACCGTTCAATTCATTTTCATCGGTAGTTAATGTTTCGGCAGTTCCCTGAATGCTGATATTGTTAAAAGTAACTTGTTCTCCGGTATCGGCAGTCATGTTGGGTCCGGTAAAACGGATACGAAGTTTAAGATTTGCATTGTGATTCACCGCAGAAATAGCTGAAAAATCGATTTCCACTTTCTGATAAACGTTTGAAATAGGGAAGGAAGAAGTACTCATTCCGGTGGTTATCCAGACCGGAGTTCCCGGGTTAATGGAATAATCGACGGTAATGCCGGTTGCCGCGCCTTGATCAATAACTGCAAAAGCCAGCCTGATATCTTTATAGCCTAATGTTGAAATATGCAACTGTACTGCATTTTCCATATTGCCACTTTTGAAAGGCTGTTTTATCTGAATGCCCCTCATATTGGAATTTTCATAGGTTAAATTCTGGTTCGCTGCCGGGAAGTAGTTTATCGAAGTAGGCTCATTTCGTCTTTCCATGGAAGCTTTACGATAGCTGGGATTACCTGGAGCAAAAGGATAACCCACCAAACAGGATTCATAATGCAGGTTTCCTTCTGAAGAACTGACTTCAAAGGTAGAGGCAATATCGGTTAGCGGAACATCGTTTGGAAGGTCGGTATTCATCATCCAGAAATAGATAATCTGCGGAAGGTTCGGATTTCCGGACGGAGAAAAATGTGCCGTAACAGAAAAATTGCCTGTTGGTGTAATGGTTATTTCTTCACTGGTACTGGAAGAAGCACCACTCCAATGACTGAACACATAGCCCGGTAAAGCCACGGCTTTTATCTTAACAGGAATATTGTGAAAATACACGCCTGTCCATGGATAAGGATTTACAGTTATTCCCGGTGTACCATATTTGATGTTTATGGTGTTCATTTTGATATATCCTTGGGATGCATCATTAACATCCAGTGTTGCATTGATGTTGCTGTTTATATTGAATTTTTGTCTGATATGCTGACGCTGGTAATTAGGGCGTTCTGTTGCAAACGTTCTTTCACGGTTCAAGTGGTATTGCCAGTCGCCATCATTTACAGGGCCTTTCCATCGGAAATACTGGTCGTTCATTTCCGGAGCGATAACGGCAGCCATGGCATTTATCTGCGCAACGACTCTACTGCTCAAAAAATTAGTGTTCATTAAATCAGCGAAACGATTGATAAAGTCATTTTTGAAAGTAGCGTTCGTTAAAAGTTTGCGGAGAACCTGTGTTGACCAAGCAGCATGAATATCTTCATCCGTTGTAGTGGCATCTTCTAAAGTATCGAAATCGGCATCGTCAAAGGTACTGGTCACATCGTGAAAGGCCCAACGCCAGCGACCATCATGAGGATAGGGGGCATTAGGATTTAATGTCGTTCTCTTTCTCCAGTAGACAACATTGTTAGTTACCCAATCGTCGTTATTTAAAAAGATGTTGCTGATATGGTAGTCCATGTAATTCTCAATATCCATTCGGGTTTGAATATATGTGTAATTGGCGCTTAACGATAAATCCCTGGTCTCAATTTCATTGATAAAGGAAAGGTAATCTACGCGATCCCCTTCATCAATCGAATAATGATCATGCAGTAAATCTACGGCATCGATGTCATATACCAGTTTAAAATAGTTGTCGTCATAGCGTTCGCGCAGGGCTTGGATTCCCCAGTATTCCCCGTTAACAACAGTAATCACCTGTTGATGTGCTTCGGTTTCCATTCGCAGGTCTTTCACCAGTTCATTACACAAACAGTCCCTGAACATGGTGTTGTTCCAGTCGCCTCCCTGATTTTTAATGAGTACACGTTCGTAAGCTGTATACGGTTCGTCGGAAAACAGCGGATACTCTAATTTATCATTGCCGTAATCAGATCTTGCATATACCCGCAGGGATTTATTCGGATAGATTCGCGAATGGTCACCGTGGATCCGCAAACCCACTTTTTGGTTGATTTTTTCCTCGCCGTTCACAAAATAGTTCAGATTGGCTATACGTTCAGTGGCTTCGCCATGCAGACCCCAATTGGCTTCATCATTATCTGCTTCGTCATCGGGATTATCCACACGCCAATCGTCAAAGATTTTTCCGGCAACAGAAATGCCATCAACATAATCATAAAATTCATTTTCATTAAAGCTTATTGAAGCTACCGGAAGGGTAAACCGATTTGCGCCTTGGGGAGAAATGAAATAATTTCTGGTCACTGTTTCACTTGGAATCGCGCCGGTTTTTATGACTTTTGCTTTGACCACGGTAGCTTTAAATATTGGGCCGTTCGGAAAATAGTCCGGCTGATAATCCCAGGTCGTAGATACATTGGAGAGTTTGTTGGGTTGTGATGTGCGATCGGCAATGGCAATCGGACCGCTGTAGGTCTGTGTACGGAAAGTGTTTTGAAAAAACTCATTTACAGGCAGCTGCCCCGGATCTTCCGGATATCGTCTTTTGTAGCTGTAAGTGGTTCCGCCTAGGTTATTTTGATTGGGTTCCGATCCGTCCAAGGTATACAGGATGGTTGCTCCCGGACTGTTGGAAGTCAGCGTAAGATTGAATCCCGTTGTTCTGAATTCGGAAGCATGTGAAAATACAGGGGGGCTTAATGCTTCAGAATAACCGGTTGTCGTGTTGGCCGCATTGGGAGTTGGTGTGGAAAAGTAGACATAAGGACCGCTTCCGTTTGGGAATCTTCCATACGAAATATCAGATTGTAATGCCACAGGCGATACGGTACCGACATTATTTCCGGATGGATTGGTAAGTATAAGGGTTTCACCTGAAGCGCTGAGTTTAAAATTGGTGTGGAGCGGGCTGCCGGCGATGGCTCTGTTTTTATCGGAAGCCCAGACAATCAGGTACTGCCCGGGATTCAGGGTTACGCTGGGGAAAGTCCACTTAAACAACGCGGCAGGATCATCAGACAAACCGTGACCCAGCAGATTTACAGGATTTGACCCGGTGTTATACAATTCAATCCAATCTTCATGACTTCCGTTTTCGTCGGTTATGGACGTGTTGTTTGACGTCAGGATTTCGTTAATGACTATATTTTGGGAAAATAGCGGATCATAGTTTAGAACAACCATTGAGGTTAGTATCCAAAAGGTAATTTTTTTCATGTGCAGAGAATTTACATAAAGTTAGTCAATAACTTAATTGTCAACAGATTGCTACCGACACGATGCGGTTAAAAACGATGAATTACATTTGCATTTCGCTCCCAAAAAAGAGGTGTTTTAGTGCTTACTTGTGCTTAACTGCTACTTGTTTCTAATTACCGTTTAAGGATTTTTTTTGTTTCCAGTTTTCCGTCTCCTTCCAATTGCAGCAAGTATATGCCTGCGGTTAAATTGTTCAGATTAATTTCATCATTTTTGAGTTGTCCCTTCTGAATTAATTTTCCGTCTATTCCGAAAAGGCTGTAGCTCAAATTGTTTAAATGATGAGCGATATGAACAATATCTGTGACTGGGTTTGGATACACTATAAAATTGGAAACGGCATTCTCTTCGCTGGCTAATGTCTGTACCACGCCTTCCACACTGATATTATTGAAGGTAACGTTTTCTCCGGTATCTTCTGTCATGTTCGGGCCGGTGAAACGAAGCCGTATTTTAAAATTAGGATTGTTATTTACCGTTGGTATCGTTCTAAAATCGGCCTCAATACGTTGATAGGTTGCCGAAATCGGAAAGGCAGCGGTAGTCATCCCGGTGGTTATCCATACCGGAGAACCTGGGTTTACCGCATATTCTAAAGAAATTCCGGTAGCAGCTCCTTCATCTAAAACCGCCAAGGCAAATTTAATGTCTTTATAGCCTGTCGTTGGAAGATTAAAAATCATGGTATTTTGCAATCCGCTACTTTGAAAAGGCTGTTTAACCTGAATTCCTTTCATGTCCGAATTGACATAGGCGATATTTTGATTTACTCCCGGATAATAATTTAAAGGCGTTGGCTGATTGCGTCGTTCCATTGATGCTTTTCGCCAATTCGGACTAGAACTGTCAAAAGGATATCCTGCCAAAGACGACTGAAACTGAAGCGAACCTGTCGGCCCAGCCATAAAAGTTGGGGCAAGAGATGTCAATGGGGTGTCGTTAGCGATGTTCGAATCCATGAGCCAGAAATAGATTATTTGAGGAGTATTCGTGTTTGTATCAGGAATGAAATGAGCTGTCACAGAAATAGCTGCAGTTGGTGTAATAGTTATTTCCGCTGTAGTACTGTTGGAGGCACCGCTCCAATGACTGAAAACAAAGCCTGATTTTGGAATCGCTTTTAATTTTAAGGGGATATTGTGGAAATAGATACCTGTCCAAGGATAAGCATCGGCCGGTACTCCCGGTGTAGACGGAAGGATATCTATTGTATTTATTTTGACATAGCCATGCGCTTCATCGGATACATTTAAGGTTACATTGACATCGCTACTGATTCCGAATTTCTGACGGATGTGCTGTCTTTGATTGGCGGGGCGGGTGTTGGCAAAAGTGTGCATGGCGTTGGTGGCATCCAACCAGCTTTGATATTTGACACCTTTCCATCGGTTAATATGTTCCTGCATTTCGGGTTGAAACCCACTTCTCAAGGCCGTGGAAACCGCTACTACCCGGCTTGGAAGATAGTAGGTGTTCATTAAATCGGCAAAACGGTTGATGAACTCATTTTTGAAAGTAGGATTGTCCAACAGACTTCTGAGAACCAAAGTATACGGTGGCCGATTAGGGTATGTAGTACTGTTAACTGCTGTGGCCTGTGCTAAATTATCGTGAAGGCTGTTTCCTTTCGAAAAGCCAAAGGCATCGTCATTGTCCCTCAAGGCGGCCCGCCATCGTCCGTCCAATCCATATAAGGCATTAGGGTTGTAGGTGGTTCTTTTTCTCCATAAGGTAGCATTCCACTCCGGCCAGTCACAATTGTCGGTGTATATGTTTGTAATATAATAATCCTTCATATTGTCGACGTCCATCAGTGTTTTTATATAGTCATAATTTGCTGCTATTGCCAAACTGTTGTTGGTCATAAAGTTGGTCATATTGTTATAATGGATTCTGTCCCCTTCCACTACTCTCAAATCGTCTTCGAGCAAGTCTAATTCGGTTTCCTCAATCCCGCACAGATTTTCGAAGTAATATTTATCAATACGCTCCCTAAGTTGTAAAATTCCCCAATATTCCCCATTAACAAAGGATATTGTGGGTTGATAGGCCATACTTTCAATACCGGTTCCTTTCATTAATTCATCGACAAGCACATCCCGGTACATGGTACTGGGAAAATCACTACCACCGTTTCGTAAGATCAGACGGTTAAATACAGTTAAATTTTTGTCGGCAAAAAATTGATAATTCATCGTTTTCTTTCCATAATCGGAATCGGCAATCAATCGAAAGGATTTGCTTTGCCAGGCTCTTGAATTACCACCGTTAATTCGGAATCCAATATCCTGATTTATAATCTCAACACCATTCACAAAGTAGTTAACATTTGCGGAGCGTTCTGAAGGGTCATCTTCAACTCTGAAATTGGCATTGAAATTATAATTAGTGCTATTCACCGTTGGATTTGCTTCCCGCCATAGGTCGAAGAGTTGCCCTGCCACAAAAATACCGTTACCATAATTAAAAAGCTTGTTCTCGGATATACTTAAAGAGGCCACCGGTAATGAAAATTCATTGGATCCGTTGGGAGTGACAAAATAAGTTCTGGTGATTATTTTGCTGGGAATAAAACCATTCTTGATAACCTTAGCCTTTACAACAGTCCCTTTAAAAATATTGAAAGTGGGGATGTACAAAGGAATGTTATGATGGGTGGATGACATTGCAGCCAGCTTGTTAGGTTGCGACGTACGGTCGGTGATTGGAATTGACCCGCTGTAGGTAAAAGAACGATAACTGTTTTGCAATAAAGGGCCATCCTGATCCCCAACCATTTCTCTGTATTTGTTTTTGTAGGAATAGGTGGTTCCATTCAAATTATTCTGATCGGGATCGGAGCCGTCTAAAGTGTAGATAATGGTGGTTCCCGAAGTAGAACTGCTAAGTGTTAGATTAAATCCGGTTGTGGAAAATCCCCCTGCTCTTGAAAATACAGGAGGCTCTAATATTCCGGAATAGCCCGCAGTTGAATTGGGCTGCCCCGGTGTGGGAACATCGAAATAGAGATAACTGCCGGTTCCATTAGGGAACTTTCCATAAGAAACATTATCGGGCAGTGCTATGGCCTGAAAAGTTGCCAGATTTAGAGTAGACTGGTTGGTAAGGTACAGCGTTTCACCAGGATCGGCATTGATTTTAAAATTGGTGTGCAATGGGCTTCCCACGGTTCTTCGGTTTTTATCGGAACACCAAACCAACAGGTATTGCCCCGGATTTAAGGTCACGGCAGGGAATGACCATTTGTGCAGTAAGGCCGGATCGTCGGAAAGGCCGTAGCCGTTTAAATTCACGGCCGTGGATCCATAATTATATATTTCTACCCAATCTTCATAATCTCCGTTTTCATCCTGATTTACGGATGTATTACCAGAAAGCACTTCGTTTATGGTTATGCTTTGTGCAAATACTGGATTGTAGCTTAGAACAACCAATAAGGTTAGTATCCAAAATGTAACTTTTTTCATATGCACGGATTTTAAACAAATTTACTAATAACCTTACTGTTAGTTAATTATATTCGATTGTATGCCGTTAAAAACGATAAAATACAATAGTTTATGGCAACTGTTTCTAAAAAAAAAGGAGTTGTTTTTTACATCTCCTTTTGAATTGATGACAGCCAGAATTATCGTTTGAGAATTTTTTTGGTTTCCGATTTGCCGTCTCCTTCCAATTGGAGCAAATACAACCCCGATGTTAAGTGAGACAGGTTTATCTCGCCACCTTCTATTGGTCCGTTTTCAATCAATTTCCCGTCAATTCCGAAAAGTTTGTAATCTAAATGACTTAATCGGTGGTTTATGTGTAATACATCGGTAATTGGGTTTGGATACACAATAAATTCCGGTAGTGTATTTTCTTCAGTTGTTAATGTTTGTTGCACTCCTTCCAAGCTGATATTGTTGAAGATGACTTTTTTCTCGTTATCCGCAGTTACGTTGGGACCAGTGAAACGAAGGCGTATTTTGAAATTAGCATTGTTGTTTACGGTCGGAATCGTTTTCAGATCGGCCTCGACACGCTGATAAGTGCTCGAAATCGGAAAGGCGGAAGTGGTCATTCCTGCGGTGGTCCATACGGGTGTACCTGCGTTTGTTGCATATTCCAGGGTGATTCCGGTAGGGGCATCTACTTCCGAAATAATGGCAAAGGCGAATTTGATGTCTTTATAATTCAGTGTCGACATGTTAAAAATCATGGTGTTCTGCAAACTTCCGCTCTGGAAAGGCGGTCTAACCTGTAGGCCTCTCATATTGGAATAAGCATAAGCAATGTTATTGTTTACTTCTGCGTAATAGTTCAGCGGAGTGGGATTGTTGGCTCGTTCCATGGATGCTTTTCGCCAATTCGGACTTGAACTCGTAAAAGGATATCCGGATAGCGAGGACTGATATTGAATAGTGCCTTTACCGGTAGGCGTATAAGGAAAAGTAGAGGCCAATGAAGTCAACGGGGTATCATTTGGAATATCGGTGTTCATCGTCCAGAAATAAACTATTCTCGGGGTTGTTGTACTTGTAGTAGGGACGAAATTAGCCCTTAACGTGATATTTGCAGTCGGCGTTATGGTTATTTCGGCGTTTGTACTGTTGGAAGCACCACTCCAGTTACTAAAAGCGTAGCCCGGAAGCGGGATGGCTTTTACTTTTACCGGGATGTTGTGAAAATAAACACCGGTCCAAGGATAAGGTGTGGCTGGAACTCCAGGTGTGGAAGCAAGGATATCAACGGTATTCATTTTGACATATCCGTGAACTGGGTTGGACACTTCAAGTGTGACATTGATGTTGCTGCTGATTCCGAATTTTTGTCGGATGTGTTGGCGCTGATAATCAGGACGTTCGTTTGCAAATTCATGCATATTGTTGATGCTCTCTTCCCACCATGCATATTCGGCTCCTTTCCATCGGTCCAGATGCTGCTGCATTTCGGGTTGGAGTGTGTTTTTCATTGCTGCGGAAACCGCTAAAAAACGGCTCGGAAGATAGTAGGTATTCATTAAATCGGCAAAGCGGTTGATGAAGTCGTTTTTAAAAGCGGTATTAGCCAACAGGCTTCGCAATACTAAAGTCGATTCCGGCGGATTACCGGGGTTGTTACTGTTCGGATCGGTGGCCACTGCCAGATTATTGTGGTTGTTGACTCCTGTTGTTGACCCGAAGCAATCGTCATTATCCTTCATGGCTGCTCTCCAGCGTCCGTCCAATCCGTACAGGGCATTCGGGTTATAGGCGGTTTTTTTTCTCCAAAACACCGTGTTGTAATGAGGCCAGTCCGTATTGTCAAAATAAATGTTGGCAATATAATAATCCCTCATATTGTCTACATCTATCTGTGTTTTTATGTAATCGAAATTGGCCTGTATTGTCAGTGAGTTTGCATTTAGATAGTTATAAACATTGGTGTTGTAATGACTTCCCACGGAGCCTCTTTGGTTATTTTCCATGAAATCCAAATCCGCTTCATCTATCCCTACTACGTTTTTGAAATAATATTCGTCAAATCGTTCACGAATCCCCAATATTCCCCAGTATTCCCCATTTATGAAAGTAATTGCCGGTTGATAGGCCATGGTTTCCATACCGGTGCCTTTCATCAATTCATCGGCAAGGGCATCGCGGTAATAGGTGTCGAAGAAGTCACCACCGGCATTTCTCAAGACCAATCGGTTAAAAACGGCTAAATTTTCACCGCTATCATTGAAAAACGGATAATCCATACTTTCCTTTCCGTAATCGGAACGTGCCAAAAGGCGCAACGATTTGCTTTGCCAGCCTCGTGAATATCCCCCATGAACGCGGATTCCGATATCCTGGTTAAGGACTTCAACCCCATTTTTGAAGTAGTTTATGTTTCCGGTGCGTTCCCATGCATCGCCTTCCAGCCTGAAATTGGCATCAAAGTTATACGGGTCTGCATTTACCGACGGATTGGCATCACGCCACATGTCGAAAGTTATCCCCGCTACATAGATTCCTGTGGTATAATCAAAAAGTTTGTTTTCGGATAAACTCAGGGAGACTACCGGTAAAGAAAACTGGTTACTGCCCGAAGGCGTTATAAAATACGTTTTTGTTACGGTTTTACTGGGAATATATCCGGTTTTAGTGGCTTTAGCCCGTACCACTGTTCCTTTAAAAATAGGTCCGGTGGGGATATAAAAGGGTACATTATGATGCGTAGAAGACATCTTGGCCAAATCGTTGGGAAGTGGCGAACGGTCCGCTATGGAAATGGGAGTGGAATAGGTAAAGGACCGGTAATTGTTGGTCAACAAAGGACCGTCTGAATCCGAAACAAATTCCTGATAGCTGTTTTTATAAGAGTAATTGGTTCCTGCCAAGTTGGTGGTACTGGGATCGGAACCGTCCAACGTATAGGTAATGGTGGTTCCCGCTACAGTGTTGGTTATGCCGAGTGTTCTATTGGTTGTATAAAATCCTCCCGCCACCGAAAACACAGGATCCGGTAACACCCCTGAATAAGAAGTAGTATTATTGGATTGTCCAGGCGTGGGAACATCAAAGTAAAAATAGTTTCCGGTACCGTTGGGGAATTTTCCGTAGGATACATTGTCGGGTAATGAAATTGCCGTAAAAGTCGCTAAAGTTAAGGTTGACTGATTGGTAAGATACAACGTTTCCCCGGCAGCACTGATTTTGAAATTGGTGTGTAGCGGATTTACGGGATTGGTTCTGTTTTTGTCGGAACACCACACCAGGAGGTATTGTCCCGGATTTAGTGTAACAGCAGGGAACGACCATTTGTGTCGTAAGGCAGCATCATCGGAGAGTCCGAAGCCACTTAAATTTACGGGTGTCGCACCGTAGTTGTACAATTCAACCCAATCTTCATAGTTTCCATCCTCATCCTGATTTACAGAGGTGTTGGACGCAAGTACTTCGTTTATGGCAATGCTTTGGGAAAAAGCTATATTAGAGAAAAGGAATATGACCAAGAGCCGTATAAATATCAGTTTCATAATATAACAGATTGAAAATTAACTACATAAATTTAATCTTTATTGTTTCGGGGTGTAGATATTTTCGGCAAACATGAGATTTAAACGATGAAATACTATTTTTTATTTAAATTTACCGACTATATCAATTTTTAAGAAATTAAAATACGGATGAACCCCTACATATACATTTTTGCAACCATCTTTTTCACGGTTTCAGGTCAGATTATTTTAAAGTACAGAATAAGCCAGTTGCAACTCCTTTTACCGGATTCCTTTTTAGATAAAGCCGTGGTGCTTGTAAAAATCATCTTTGATCCGATGATATTTATCGGATTCGTTTCTGCTTTTGTCGCTTCTTTATTCTGGATGGCCGCCATGACCAAATTTGAAATTACCACGGCGTACCCGTTTATGAGTTTGTCGCCGGGTCTGGTCTTTATTATTGGCGTCTTCTTTATGGGAGAAACTTTCAGTATCGGAAAGATAATAGGGTTAGCATTAATTATACTAGGAACTTTTGTAACGGTTAAATATTAATTCATGAAATTATCAATCGTTTCCCCGGTATACAGAGCTGAACTTGTTTTGGACGAACTTGTTGATAGGATAATCAAAAGTGTTCCCTCCGATTTTGATTCGTATGAAATTATATTAGTGGATGATTACAGTCCGGATAAATCATGGAATAAGATTGAAGAGATTGCAAAAACAAACAGCAACATTAAAGGATTTAAATTAAGCCGGAATTTTGGCCAACATTATGCCATAACTGCAGGATTAAATCAGGTCTCCGGCGATTTTATCGTAGTGCTTGATTGCGATTTGCAGGACCAGCCGGAAGAAATAGAAAAGTTATACCACAAAACGAAAGAAGGTTTCGAAATCGTTTTGGCCAGAAGATACAACAGGCAGGATTCCCTGTATAAAAAAACGATGTCCAAATTGTTTTACTCGACGTTGGGCTATCTCACCGGATCCGAGCAGGATGCTACCGTGGCTAATTTTGGAATCTATTCAAAGAAAGTAATCCATCAGGTGATTAACCTTCAGGAAAAGATCAAATATTTTCCAACAATGGTAAAATGGGTTGGTTTCGAAACCGGTTATGTAAATGTTGAACACGCTACCCGGAAGGAAGGCAAATCGAATTACAATCTGAAAAAGCTGTTGAACTTGGCTTTGGACATCATCTTGGCCTATTCGGATAAACCTTTACGTTTGATAATTAAATTTGGGTTAACCATAGCTTTTGTATCATTCTTAATGGTATTGTATATTGTTTACTCAAAAATTACCGGGCATTTTAGTGTGAGCGGATATGCGAGTTTGATTTCGAGTATTTGGTTTTTAAGCGGATGTATATTAACTACTCTTGGAATTGTTGGGTTGTATGTTGGTAAAACATTTGAAGGCGTAAAAAACAGACCGTCTTACATTATTGATAAAAGAACAGATGAATAGTTTTGCCCTTTACCTAATGGGAAAAAAAGGGTTGTCCTGTTTAGAGGCAGTTCTTGAATCCTCAACCGCAAATCTTAAATATGTGGTTTATGCTACAGATTCGGCTGTGGAAAACGACTATTCCGAAGAAATAAAAAATACGTGCCTTAGCAACAATATTGCAATCGTTCACAGAACGGAGTTTGATAAAAATCAGTTGGAAGAAGCGGATTATTATATTGCAATTTCCTGGCGATGGCTGATCAATTGTGATTTGAATAAACTGATCGTGATGCACGATTCCATTCTGCCAAAATATCGCGGGTTTAACCCTTTGGTGTCCGCTTTGATTAATGGCGATGATAAAATCGGTGTAACGGCAATATTGGCCAATGAAGAATTTGACAGGGGAGATATTATCGGCTTTAAATCGGCTGAAATTGAGTATCCGATTGCGATAGCATCGGCTATTGAAATTGTTAGTCAGTGTTACCAGGAACTGCTATTGGATATCGTATCAAACATTAATTCCTCTTCACTGATCGGTAAAAAACAAAATGAAGCAGAGGCCAGTTACAGCCTATGGAGGGATGAGGAGGACTATTTCCTGAATTGGAATCTGGACGCGCCAACGATTGAACGTACTGTTAATGCATTAGGGTTTCCTTACGGAGGGGCACGAACACACATGGACAATCATACAATAATCATAAATGAAGCAAAAGCGCTCGACGATGTTACTATCGTAAACAGGGAAAACGGAAAGTTTCTGTTCATGGAAAAAGGCTGTCCCGTAGTGGTGTGTGGTGAAGGGCTTTTAAAAATAGAAAAGGCAACTTATTTAGAAACAAACGAGCCAGTTGAGTTTAATAAATTTAGAACACGTTTAAAATGAAAATACCTTTTAATAAACCTTATTTGACAGGTAAAGAAACTCAATATATTGAGGAAGCGGTAAAGTCAGGCAAAATTTCGGGGAACGGGATTTTTACGAAAAAATGCCAGAATTTCTTTGAAACTACCTACGGATTTAAAAAAGCTTTGCTTACCACTTCCTGCACCGATGCGCTTGAAATGGCGGCGATACTGATTGATATCAAAGAAGGTGATGAGGTTATCATGCCATCCTATACTTTTGTTTCCACAGCCAATGCTTTTGTATTAAGAGGAGCGAAAATCGTTTTTGCTGACAGTATGGAAAACCATCCCAACATGGATGCGTCTAAGATAGAAGCACTGGTCACTCCCAAAACAAAAGCGATCGTTCCGGTTCATTACGCCGGTGTGGCCTGCGATATGGATACAATTATGGAGCTGGCCAAAAAGTACAATTTGTATGTGGTAGAAGATGCCGCTCAGGCTATTGACAGCTTCCATACAGGGAAAGACGGTGTTAAAAAAGCATTGGGATCTATTGGTCATTTGGCTGCTTTTTCTTTTCATGAAACCAAAAACATCATTTCCGGAGAAGGCGGTATGTTGGCGGTGAATGATGAAAATTTTGTTGAAAGAGCCGAAATAATCTGGGAGAAAGGAACCAACCGTTCCGCATTTTTCAGGGGCGAAGTCGATAAATACGGATGGGTAGACATCGGAAGCTCTTTTTTGCCATCAGAAATTGTAGCCGCATTTTTATGGGCGCAGCTGGAGAATATTCAGGACATACAGAATATCCGAAAATCAAATTGGGAAGATTACAACACCGGGCTGAAAGACTGGGCTGCCAAAAATAAGATTGCCTTACCGGAGATTCCGGAATACGCCACAAATAATGCCCATATGTATTATCTGGTTTGCGACAATTTAGACCAAAGGACTTCTATTATTGAGCATTTGAAGAAAAATGATATCTGGGCAGTATTCCATTACATCAGTTTGCATGCCAGTCCGTTTTACGAAGGTAAGCACGATGGCAGGACGTTGCCGGAAACAGATAGATTTACAGACACATTGTTAAGATTGCCTCTCTTTTACGGATTGAATGTTGAGGAAGTCATCGGTGCGATTTTAGAATTTTAATTATGGAAAACATTAAGAAAAACATACTTGAAAACAAATGGATACTCCTGATATTGATCGTTGCATCCATTTTACGTTTATACAATATCGATTATCAGAGTTTATGGATGGATGAGATCTACACATTAAATGTAGCGAGTCCGAAACATTCTTTCTCTCAAATCATTTCTGAGGTTAATTTAAGAGAGAGTTTTCCTTATTTGTATTTCTTCATAATGAATACAATGTTTAATTTATTTGGGGATGTTTCCGTAGTGGCCAGAATACCATCGGTAATCTTTGGGGTTGCTGCCGTCTGGATGATATACAAATTGGGTAAGGAGGCCTATTCTAAAAATGTCGGTTTAATTGCCGCATTACTTTTTACGTTCAATGAATATGCGATTTTCCACTCGCAGGACGCCCGTGCCTATTCCATGTATTTGCTGTGTTTGTTGTTTTCCTACTATCGTTTTGTAATCTACCTCAAAGACGATTCGAAAAGGAACATGCTGTGGTATGCGGTTAGTGCCGGCCTGATGCTGAATTCCAATTTCTTCAGTGTAATCAATGTACTGACCCAGGGATTTGTCCTGCTTTTCGTTTTGTTCTCCATTGATAAAAATGAAAGGGTAGCCTATTTCAAAAAAATACTGATCATTGCAGGAATCGTCCTTTTGTTCTTTATACCGAACGCCTATAAATTTTATCTGTTGAGCCAGTTTAAGTCTTCATGGATACCGGCGCCTTCCAATGACGGACTGACGAATATTTTAAAGGAATTTATCAGCGGTTCGGAAATATTGGTTTTTGTTTACGGTATATTGTTTACCTACTTCATGGTAAAGATATTTGGCCAGAAACAGACAAAAAGTATCAAAGAACTTATCGGGAACAAACTGGTTTTTAATTATCTGCTTTTATTAAGCTGGATATCGTTTGTGGTAGTTATCATTCTGTTGAAATCCTATTTGAGTTCTTCATTATATGTTTCCAGATATTTCATAAGTATATTTCCTGCTATTATACTGTTGATTTCCATCGCCTTTGTAAATATTAAAAACCTGCACGTAAGGTTTACTTATATCCTGATGTTGCTTTTCTTCATGTTTTTTGATTTGGTAGTTGTAAAGAAATACTATAGCACACCAATAAAAGCACAGTTCAGGGAAGCATCCGATATGGTTAAGTTTTACAACCCAAATAACGATGTAGTTTATACAAGCCTTAAATATTGGTACGACTATTTCCTGTCGAGCCACGGACAAAATTTTAAAGTGGTCGACAAGCCGAATTTATCCGTATTGGTAAAAGAAATGCAGGCCGATCCGTCACTTTTGAAATCGTTCTGGATAGTGGACGGTTATGTCGATATCATAAAGCTTCCGGAAAATGAACAACAGTTCATGGATGCTCATTTCAGGGTAGAGGAAAGTTATGATGGATTGGGAGCGATTGTAAGACATTATGTTAAAAAATAAATGAAGGTATTAGTTGGTCATACAGGTTTTGTGGGGTCGAATCTATCGGAAAGCACCTCTTTTGATTATTGCTTCAATTCAAAAAATATAGCAGATTCTTTTGGGCTGAATCCCGAATTGTTAGTTTATTCTGGGGTAAGAGCAGAAAAATTTCTGGCAAATAAAGAGCCTGCGAAAGATTTCGATATTATCCTCAATGCCATTGAAACGATAAAAAAAATCAATCCGAAAAAGATAGTACTGATTTCCACCATCGATGTTTATCCGAATCCGGTTGATGTGAATGAAGATTCCGAAATCAATTATGACGCGGTACAGCCCTACGGAAGAAACAGGCTGTATCTGGAAAAATGGGTGGAAGCGAATTTCACGGAATACCTTATCGTAAGGCTGCCGGGATTGTTTGGAAAAAACATTAAAAAGAATTTTATATTCGATTTGATTTCGGTTATTCCATCGATGTTAAACGCTGATTTGTATCAAAAATTAGCCGTCAACAACTGGATTGAAGCGAACTATTCTTTGCAGGAAAACGGTTTCTATAAATTAAAAGATATTGGGGAATCCGAAAGGAAAGAACTCAAAAAACGATTTTTAGAACTTGGTTTTTCAGCCTTAAATTTTACGGACAGCAGAGGAAAGTTCCAGTTTTATAATCTAAAGAATCTTTGGAACGACATTCAAATCGCACTCCAATCGGATGTCAGAAAATTAAATTTGGCAACAGCACCTATTGAAGTCGGCGAAATTTATCATGCCTTTTATGGAGAACCGTTTCATAACGAATTGAGCAACCCGGTACCCAACTACGATTTTCATACGATACACGCTTCTTTGTTTGGGAAAGATGGGAATTACATTGGTTCAAAAGAAGAAGTTTTAAACGACATCATAAACTTTATTAAAGAAGCTACCCATTAGAACAACGATTTCAAATATAGCCTGGCAACCGGAAGATGACCTCGAGATGTACTCTTTTCTGAAAGAGGAAGGGATCGATGGTTTTGAAATTGCCCCAACCAGAATTTTTCCTGAAAATCCATACGGAGATTTAGAGCGTGTTGCTGCTTTCAAAACTTTAATGAAAGAAGCATACAACCTAAAAGTGATTTCGCTGCAATCCATCTGTTTTGGCAGAAGCGAAGCCATTTTCTCCACAGAACAGGAGCGTAATGCCCTGTTGGATTACATAAAGTTGTCAATCGATTTCGCCTCGGTTTTGGAATGCCGGAATCTGGTTTTCGGTTCGCCAAAAAACAGGATTATAGGAGAAGGGATGGAAACCGTAGCCGTCGACTACTTTTCGCAAATCGGACAGTATGCCGAGGAGAAAAACACGGTCTTTGCCTTTGAACCCAATCCGGTTATTTACGGGACGAATTTTATAAACACAACTTCCGAAGCTTTGGCATTTGTAAAAAAATGCGACGTGAAAGGATTGAAGGTAAATTTCGATTTGGGGACAGTGATTTACAATAATGAGTCGCTTTCGGTTTTGGAAGATAATCTGGACTGGATTAACCACATCCATATTAGCGAGCCTTATCTGGAGGTAATCCAGCACCGAAGCCTTCACAATGAACTGGCGGATATTTTGAGAAAGAAAAATTATTCCAAATATGTTTCAGTTGAAATGAAAGGCGGAACAGCACTGGAAAAAATTAAAGATACAATCCATTATATTAAAGATGCATTCAAAAATTAACGAAGCGATATATGGCGTTCCGAAGTTTCTTTCTGAAGAAATACAGGAAAGAAAAACGAAGTATTGTTTGTGCATCCCGATCATTAACGAAGGTGAGCGCATCCATAAACAATTGGAGAGCGCACAATTGCATGGCATCGATAAGTTAACCGATATCATAATTTGCGATGGGGATTCCACTGATGGTGCAACAGATATCTCCATTTTAAAAAATCTGGGCGTTAATACGTTATTGGTTAAAAAGGATACGGGAAAGCAGGGCGCTCAATTGCGAATGGGTTTCTGGTATGCTTTGGAACGAGGATATGAAGGTATAATAACGATAGACGGAAATAACAAGGACAGTATTGAATCGGTTCCGTTATTCATTCAAAAATTGGACGAAGGCTATGATTTTGTTCAAGGTTCAAGATATCTGGAAGGAGGAAAGGCAATCAATACGCCAAAAATCAGGCATTTCGCGGTCAAGTTCATTCATTCGCCATTGATTTCGCTTACCGCCCGTCACCGTTTTACGGATTCTACCAATGCTTTTCGATGCTATTCGAAAAAATATTTGACCCATCCGGAAGTGAAACCGTTCCGACCTGTTTTCGTTACGTATGAATTGCTGGCCTTCCTTTCTGTTAAGGCATCTCAATTGGGATTGAAAGTGGGAGAAGTACCGGTGGAGAGAAAATATCCAGAAAGCGGTAAAGTGCCTACCAAAATCAGTTTTTTCAAAGGCAACTTTAATTTGATTAAAATATTAGTGAATAATTTATTTGGAAAATACAATCCATAAAAGAACGATTTATGTTGAATAATAAGATAATTCCTTTTGTTACATCGCTTTTCAAAACGAATGAAAAAGCATCCAAAAGTTATTGGGCAGCCAGTTTCTTTTTTGCAATGGCTATTGCCGCACCATTATTGAATATCTTATTCGAGTTTAAACCCGGGATCAAGGATTTTTCACAACATGTTATTTCTAATACGGCTTTAAACGGTTTGGACATTTCCAAAAGGGTTTCTCTTTTTTATAAAGCACTTCTGATCATCATTTTCAGTTCGGGGGCTTTCTTTGTATTTGTCAATAAAGTAACCGATTGTGCAAAAAATGCCCAAGAGGGTATTCTGAAAACACTTTATTCGGTTTCTGTCATCGGAATTTTTGCCGTATTCTCCGGCCTGTTGGTTGTGGGTATCGATTTCTCGGTCTACATTTTACTGGCCATGGTTTTATTCCTGATTGCCGAAATCCGATTCAATAAACTAAATCAAAATGGAAACCTCGCCGTGTGGCCCTTATTGGCGGCCATACCAACAGCCATGCTTTTCTATACGTTTTTTAAAAAGCACAATTTCTTTGAGATAATCAGACCCGAATTTACCGTAAAGACCCATGTCATAACGACGGATTCTTTCCTATTGGCCTTTGTGGCGCTTCTGATTCCGATAGCTTTGATACTGAACAGGATTGCACAGCGGCACAGTTCAAACCCGAATGCGTTATTTTCAGCTTCCATCGCGCTGATTCTTGTTCCGGTTGTTTTGTCTGCCTTATTGGAGTTAAGCAATGTTGTCAATTTGAGATTCGGAATTGTTTTCGACAAGCCGTTTTATCTTTTTGCTTTTCTGCTTTTACTTTCCTTCATTGCTTTTTTTGTTTTACTGAAGCGTTTTAAAAATAAAATAAGCAGCGTTGACAGTTTCGAGAAGTATTTTATACCGCTATTACTATTCGGTTTACTTTTGATGCTTGCCCAACCTTGGAGAATGATCAGCCCTGAAAATGAATTTTTCGAAACGGCAAACCACGGTTTGTCAATCGATCATTTCTTCAGATACGGAAGTATTCCCATTGTGGAAAACTTTGATGCCCACATGCTCCATTATCAGATTTTCGGGTTCATTTACAGCTTTATAAACGGCTACGAACCTTGGGCTCCTATGTTGTACACCAATTATTTTTATGTTTTGCAAGTCCTGGTTATCTTCTATGTTTTAAGAAAGGTGATGGGGTCTTTAAACAGTTTTGTTTTGGTGCTTTCCTTACCACTTATATCGGCAGTATTGAACGAATTCTCATTGGCAGGATTGCTGATTTTAATTATGTTGCGATTAATCAGGAATAAGACAGATAGAAACTATTACCTGTTTTGGTTTGTTGCTTTCTTCCTGTGCCTTTACAAATTGGATGTCGGTTTTGCATCGATTTTAGCCGGATTGTTGACTTACGCTATTTTAGAATACACCATCAATGGAAAGATTGAGATAAAGCAGCTGGCCAAAACCGGGAGTATAGTTGGTGCTTCCCTGCTTGCAGTTTTCTGCCTGCTTTGTCTGATAAAAGGGATTAATCCGATTGGAAGGCTTCTGGAGTTTTTATTGGCTGCCAAATCCGACCAAAACTGGGGAATTACCAGAATGGGGGACATGAACCACTTCCTCTTCAGGATGTCCTATTACATTCTGCCGGTCCTTATTGCCATTATCTTTGTAACGGTTTTGGTGAAGTTCGTATTTAGGAAAGAAAAGCATCAGGAATATTTTGCGAAGAAAGAATTTATCAGTGCTTTTGCATTTTTCCTATTTTTCGCTTTGTTCTTCTTCTTTAATGCGCAAAGGGGAATTGTAAGACATAATTTCGAATACGATAATATTAAGAAAATCACCAGTACGATTCCGTTCGCTTTGATTATGCTGATGTTTTTGATCAATAAGAAAAACAGGCTGGTGGGTGCGCTGACCGTTTTCTTCTTTTCGTTTCTGATTTTAAACGCGTCAAAGCCGGATTTTAAAAATAAGAATTCGACGCTTTTCAAAGAATGTATCAATGCCGGTCCGTTTCATGAAAAGTTCTTACCCACGGAGAAATTTTCCAATACGAGGGTTCGCGAATCCTTTGATCAGAGCGAAATCCGACTTTTCAAAAAGTTTCTTGATCTGGTGCTGACACCGGAACAGACCTACTATGATTTCTCTTCCAAAAATTATTACCACGCGTTGACCGGAAGAAAGAATCCTTCCTATTTAAACCAGACGCCTTTAATGGTGAATGGTGACAAAGGACAGGATTTAGAAATTGAAACCATTAAGAATGCTAATGTGACGATCATTTTAATGCCGATAAAAAATATAATCTGGCATGCAATCGATGAGGTTTATACCGATTTCAAATATTACAAAATGAGCGAGTATATCTATAAAAACTATACGCCGCTTTACAGAATGGCTTCTTTTGATGTCTATGTAATTAAAAACAAACAAAAAGAATACCTGTCGAAGATTAAAGCGGCAGGGTTTTTAGAAAGCAAAACAGATTTCACCGATTTCAGTTTCTTTACTACCGATGCTATTTCAAAAAACAGCCTGCAGCCGGTGCTAAATCCGGACAAGAGTTTAACGATTAACGCTACAGGCGGCAGCCCGCATTTCATCGGTTTAATGGATTATCTGAAAAAACAAAATCAGATAAAGGATTCCGGACTTCCGACAGAACTTTCATTTTCATTGAACGCGATGTCACAGGGAAATATAAAGGTTTACTACAAACTGACCGAGGCGGAATCGTTTTCCGAAACTTCGGTAAAAGAATTCCCGATTGCTAATCCTGGCGACACAGAATTGAAATTGAGTTTGCCGAAAACACCGGTGGAAATCATGTTTGCGATAAATACGTCGGGTATCGTTTTAAAGAAATTCAGTATCACCAATGGCTCGCAATCCGAAATGACCAAACCGGAAAAAATTGATTACTTCGCAGGATTTGTTCCGAAACTATGGGCAGAGAATTCGAAAGAAACCATTTTTGATAAAGTACAGCCTTTAAAAGAAGTGGCTGAAGAAACCTCCGCCAGTATCAACGCGAAGAATCTGAACACGTTTGGCCAAGGATGCTACGCTTATCTGGAATTGGAATCGGATTCGGACATGAACGGAAGTATCGAGATCGTTTCGAATGATGTGTCGGTTGCCAGTTATGGTTTCAGCATTGTTCCGGGGAAACACAGTTATGCCATCCGCATGAGCAACAGTTATTATTGGTGGAATACAACGGACCCGAAAATCAGCTTTAAAGCAGGCAAGGCGATAAAAATTTCTAAATTCTCACTTATTTTATCAGATGGTTCAAAAGAAGAACGTTTTAAAGGAAACGGCATTACATTGGCCAACCTGAACGATGAGAACTGGGTAAAAGGGTGCAGTGTGAATTACAACATGATTTTGTTCGATTACTCGCCTAAAAGAGAGAAATTGTTGAGCGAAAATAAAAAAATAAGACTGATTGACGGCAGAATATTAAACATTACCGGACATTATGTTTCAGGCAATTATATCAATGTGACCGTGAGCGAAAAACTTTCGGATTATATCAATGCGTTGGGATATCCTAATACCATCGAATTTATTAAATAGAACATGCAACAGTATGATAAAATAATAATTGGTGCCGGTTTGTACGGACTTTACGCAGCTCTTTTTTGTGGAAAAAGAGGTGAAAAAGTATTAGTGATGGAACACGATCCGGAAGCCTTTTCCAGAGCCACCTACATTAATCAGGCCAGGGTTCACATGGGATACCATTATCCCAGATCGTATACGACCGCCAAAAAATCGGCAGATTATTATGATCGGTTTATTGCCGATTATGAATTTTGCATAAATAAAGAATTTGATAAGATTTATGCTGTTTCCAAAAACTTTTCATGGACCAATGCGGCTCAGTTTAAAAAGTTTTGTGACGATGCGAACATACCCTGCAAGCCTATAAACATAAACGAGTTCTTTAAAGAAGATTTTTGCGAAGGCGCTTATTTGTCAAAGGAATGCAGCTATGATGCGCAGATACTCAAAAAGTATTATTTGGAAGAAATAGCGAAGTACAACACGGTTGAGATTCAGTATAATACGCACATTGTTGAAGTGGAAAAAGACAATGAATCGTACACTTTAAAGACCAACAATGGTGACAGTTATAAAACCGGATTTGTTTTGAATACCACTTATGCTTCTATTAATCAGGTTTTGAAACTTTTTAAAGAGCCGGCAACAAAGATTAAGTATGAATTGTGTGAAGTGATCATCTGCAAAGTAAGCGATAACCTGAAAGATACCGGCGTTACCATGATGGACGGGCCTTTCTTTTCATTAATGCCTTTCGGTTTAACCGGATACCATTCTTTGACGGCCGTAAACTATACGCCGCACAAAAAATGTTTTTCCGAATTGCCTGAATTCGATTGTCAGGCGAGGAGCAATAACACCTGCAGCACTGCCAAATTAGGAAATTGTAATACCTGTATTGCGAAACCTGAAACAGCCTGGTCTTATATGCTTGCGCTTGCCAAGAAGTATCTGAATGATGATATTACGATCGAATATGTAGAATCGCTTTATTCGATAAAACCGATATTGCAGGAATCGGAAATAGACGATTCGAGACCAACAGTGATTAAAGAGCTTTCGGTGAAACCGAAATTAATTTCTGTTTTGTCCGGGAAAATTAACACTGTGTATGATTTAGACGCGATTTTATCCAACAATGAATAAAATGAAAGAAAAAAAACTGATATCGGTAATTGTTTATTTATACAATAACGAGAAAACCATTTTGGATTTCTTATCGGGGATTATCAAAAAAGCGGATTCTCTTTTTGAGCAATTCGAAGTGATAATCGTAAATGATGCTTCCACAGACGGTTCTGTTGAAAAAATCAAATCGGCCGACTTTCTGAAGCCCTTCCAGGTTTCTGTCATCCAGATGAGTTTTCATCAGGGAGTTGAACTGTCCATGAATGCTGGTTTAGATTTGTCATCAGGTGATTTTGTGTATGAATTCGACAGCGTTGTGATTGATTTTGATGATGTTTTAATTGAACAGTCTTACAGAAAAATAATTGAAGGTTACGACATCGTTTCCGTTTCCCCGGAATCAAATGACCAGCTTTCTTCTAAATTATTTTATACTACGTACAACTTCTTTTCAAAATCGAAGTATAAGTTAAGAACCGATCGCTTCCGGATTTTGTCAAGACGAGCTATAAACCGTTCGTTTTCGATAAGTGTTACCATACCTTACCGAAAAGCCATGTACATTAACAGTGGCCTGAAAATTTACACGATTGAGTTTAAGAAGATAAACCAGGAAAAAAGGATAACGGAAAAGAATTTCTTCAGAAACAAGACGGCCATTGATTCGTTGATCATTTATACCAATTTGGCATTTAATATCTCGGTAACGATTTCGCTACTGTTACTGTTTTGTACTTTGAGCATTATCGTGTATACTTTTTTTGTGTATTTCGGGCATGATAAACCTATTGAGGGATGGACAACAATTATGTTGCTGGTGTCCGGTGGTTTCTCGGGTTTCTTTTTTTTAAGCGCTATAATTATCAAGTATTTATCATTGATACTGGAACTGGTCTTTAAGAAAAAATCCTATATCCAAGAAAATATTGAAAAAATATAATTTGTGTAAAAATTTTTTTTAGTTTTGCAGGGTTAAAAAATTTATGAAAACAATGAAAGTAAGAGTAATAATAGGATTATTTGTTTTGTCGCTGGTTTTTTCTTGTAAACAAAAAAGCGAAATTGAAGAAAAAGCAACACAAAAAGAAACTACTACCGAAGCAGCTGCACCAGTTGCAACTTCCATTACATTGGCTAATTATTCAGACGAAAATTGGAAAAACGGTGTGGGTTTAACCTTCAACATGCTTTTAGTAGATTACTCAAAAGAGAAATATGATTTGATTTCCAAAGGTACAGAATTACAATTGCCAAGCGGTCAGAAAGTACCTTACATCGGTTACGAAACTAAAGACAATTATATCCACATCATGCTTGCTGAAAAACCGACAACGTATCAGGCAGCTGTTGAATATCCAAATGAAATTACTATCAAGTAAATAACATTTGCTTTTTAAGAATTATTAATCCGATTAATTAATCGGATTTTTTTATTTTTATACAAATCGTTTTGTTTTATGAAAACACTGAAAGTTTTATTTTTTTTAGCGGTCTTGCTCCTTTTGTTCAGTTGCGACAAAAATGAGCAGAGTAATAAAATGATATTTAAAATGGACATGGTTGCCAAAAAGAGCGACTCGATGCATATTTTTTATAAAACGGACGGGACCATTAATTTTAATGAGAATGAATCATTCTGGGTTAAAATAAAAGGGCAGAACAAGAATCAGCGAAAAACGATCGAATTCCCGAAAGGCGTAGTTCCCAATCAGGTGCGGATTGATTTTGGAAGAAATCTGGAACAGCGCGAAATCATCTTAAACAAATTCGAATTTGTTTATTTTGGCCATAGTTTTGTTGCCAAAGGAAAAGAAATTTACAAATACTTCAGGGTAGACGAATCCAGTACACTGCTGGATAAAGAATCAGGGACTTTAAAACGAAATGACACGATTGTTAACAGAGGACTATCCTTGTATCCCAACGGATACTATTTAGCAGTTAAGCTTGAGGAGCTAAAATTCAAAAAATAATACATTCCCCATTAGAAATGCTGAATAAAGTAAAGTCAATTGTCTTGAATGTCCAATTCCAAAAACTCGTTGTTTATGGTTTTGGGCAACTTTTCAATTTAGTTACGCCTTTGCTTATTGTGCCCTATATCGTTGGGATTTGTGGGGAAGAGAATTTCGGAAAGGTTGCTGTGGGCATGGCACTCTCTTTTTTCATGATCGTTTTTATCGATTACGGGTCTGATTTAGTAGGGGTCCGTGAAGTATCGATAAACCGTCATGACGATGCTGCGCTGAAACGAATCGTGATAACCAATTATACTTCGCGTTTTCTTATTCTGCTTGTAATCTTATTGTTTTCTGTAGGCTTGTTCTTCACGGTTCCCTATTTTAAGTCTGAAAAAAACCTCTTTATTTTCGGATTGACTATCCTTATCGGACAGTTTTTAAACCCTACATGGTTTCTGCAGGGTGTGGAAAATGTAAAATGGATCACACTTTCAAATATCATCTCAAAACTGATTTATCTTTTGGGTGTCTTTATTATGGTCAGATCGGCTGCTGATTATGTGTATGTCAATTTCTTATGGGGACTGGGAATGATTTTAGCCAACGGATTTATGCTGTTGCTGATTTTCAGAAAACATCATTTCACCTTTTATAAAGTGCCGATGTACGAAATAAAAAATTTCCTGAAGAAGGATTTTTTCATGTTCTCCTCGCAGATCTTCGTCGCACTGCAATTGAATACGCCGGTAATGTTGGTGAGTTTTTTCGGGAGCAACCTGATGGCCGGGCAATATAAAATCGTAGAACAGATCATCGTAATTTTTAAAACCTATATCTTCCTTTTCTTTAATTATGTTTTTCCCAAGATGTGTTATCTGTTGGAAAATAATCTGACGCATGGCCTTCGAAACTGGAAGATATACAATGGGGTTAACTTTTTCTTTGTTTTGCTCGGAATGGTTTTCTTCTCCCTGTTTTCGTACGAGGTGGTATCTTATTTCAATCCGACCAACCGTTATGTTTTAAGCAGCCTTTTGAATGTGGCGGTAGCCATACCGGTTTTGATGGCCGTTTCAATAGCATTGAAGCAACTTGTTCTGGGTTGGAATTTCAAGAGGTTTTACGTTAGGGTTACTTCTATTATGGTGGTTATTAATCTTTTGGCAATCATAATTGTTTTACCTTATTATAAAGTTTATGGTGTTTTCTATAGTTTGATAGCATCCGAAGTATTAATGATATTATTTTACTTAATTTGTATCCGAAAAAAAATCTTTAGTAAGGAGACAGCATAATCCTATGTTTAAAATCATTTTTCAGAAACTTCTCAACAGAACCGGAAAGGACTATCAGATCGATTCCAGGATTCCCGACTCATTGTTTGCCCGTACATTGGCAATCCGCATAATTATGCTGGCAAGAGGAATCTTAAAATTGAGAAGGAAAGTCTTTTTAGGGCCTAATACGTCTATAACGAATAAGGGTAATTTCCAATTCGGAAAAAATGTGACCATCGAAAGGAATACCAGACTGGATGGATACGCATCCAATAAAATTATCTTGGGCGATAATTGCAAAATAGGGGCTTACTCGCATTTGACTTGTACCAGTCATTTTTCCAAATATGGGAAAGGGCTTATTATGGGAAATAATTCGGCTATTGGTGATTATACGCATTTCGGTGCTTCCGGGGGAATTGAAATCGGCAATGATGTAATCATGGGGTCTTATATCAGTTTCCATTCTGAAAACCATGTTTTTTCAGATACGACAAAACTGATTCGCGAGCAGGGAGTAACCTCAAAAGGAATAAAAATCGGTAATAATGTCTGGATAGGAGCTAAAGTTACTTTTTTGGATGGTTCCGAAGTAGGTAATAACGCTGTTGTGGCAGCCGGTGCCGTTGTTAATGGTGTTTTTCCGGATAATGTGGTTTTAGGCGGAGTACCTGCAAAAATTTTAAAAACCATAGATCATAAACATAAAGAAGAAGTAAATGTTTAGAAAGGAGTCACTGTACCAACTGATGTTCATACTTTGTGTGGCAGTTCCCTATGCAAATATCTATGAGCTTACTTTTCTGATCTGGGCTGCGACTATTTTTTTTACGTTGCAGAAAAGCTATTCTCTTCCTATTTTAAAGTTGGTTGCCTGTTTTTCGGCAATCTTGGGTATCGCTTTGATTGTGAGTTTTTTCAATAATGTAAAACCTTATAATTTTATCAGGGATTTTGCCTATATCCTCAAACCCATTTTCGGACTCCTGGTAGGGTATCAGCTTTGTAAAAATCATATAAAAAGCCCACTCAAAACAGCTGTTTATGCCGGTTTGTTCATCGCCGTGATACATTTGAGCATGGTAGCCTACAGTCTTATTGTTTTAGGGGACAGGACCATGCCGGATATCCGATTGCATTCCGGATATTACAGTGATTTTGAAGTATATGTTGTTATCCTACTGCTGTTTTACAAACAGTTTGAAATTGATTTGACAAGAAAGCAGTATTTATGGTTCTTAACAATCATCGGACTTTCCAGTTTTTTATATCTGGCCCGAACTAATTTTATACAGTTTGTAATTCTGTACCTGGCGGTTAAAGGGTATTTAAAAATTAACGAACGATCGATAGTGGTAATGTCAACATTGATAATTTCTGTCTTAATTGGATATACCGCTATTTATTACTATAACCCGAAGAGGGGAGGGTCCGTCACGGAAGCGCTTTTGTACAAGATCAAAAATGCGCCCATCGAACCGTTCAAGACAAAAATCGACGTAAACGACTGGAAGGATTTCAACGACAATTACCGTTCTTATGAAAACATATTGACGGTGCAGCAGGTTACCAAAAAAGGGACTTCGGCTGTGTTCTTTGGCGAAGGACTTGGATCGTCCATAGATTTGAAGAGAGAAGTATGGCTGCTTTCCAGCTACATGCGTTATATCCCGTTTTTGCATAATGGATATATGACGGTTTTTTTGAAATCGGGGCTTTTAGGCGTACTTGTATTGCTTATTTCCATCGGATTGTTTTTTGTGAATAAACGAACCGAAATTCCGTTAGTCAACAACGTAAATTTACTCTTTTTAGGAACCGGCTTTTTCCTGATTATTTCCTATTGGGTATTCATGGGATTCTATTTTGTACCCGATTCGAAATCGGTTTTCATAGGCGCACTGTTTGCCTTTAAATCTAAACTCTTGAGAAATCATTTGGCATAAGCATGAAGAATATCCTGTTCATACATCAGTCGGCGGAAATGTACGGTTCCGATAAAACGTTATTGGTTCTGGTTGCGCAATTCAAAGAGCGAGGGTTCAATCCGATTGTCGTTTTGCCTAATGAAGGGCCACTCAAAACATGTCTTGAAAAAGAAAACATTCAGGTGGTTCTGGCGCCTGTGTTTAAGATTTCCCGAAAAATGTTCGGAATACATAACATGCTTTCGTTACTGAGACAAATTACAAAGGCGATAAAAATTCTCGATGGGATCCATAAAAAACAAAAGATCGATTTGGTCTATTCCAATACGCTGGCGGTTTTGATCGGTCTTATTTATGCAAAGAAAAGGAAACTCAAACACGTTTGGCATGTTCATGAAATCATTGAATCCCCAAAGACGGTGGTGCGGGTTTTCAAAAAAGCGCTGCATTCGAAAATAAACAATGTAATTATTTATAATTCTGAAGCCACTAAAGGGTTTTGGAATCAAAATAATGGGGAGCTTGATAAAAAATCAGTAGTGGTTTTGAACGGATTGGACAAACCGGAAATTCACCTTACGGATGCCGAAGCTGCTAAAATAAGAGAAGATATCATCCGAGCCGGAAAAGATGAGATCGTGATTGCCCTTGTCGGAAGAATAAGCAGATGGAAAGGTCAGCAATTATTGTTGGAAGCTTTTAACGAACTTTTCGCAAAACATAAAAACATCCGACTTCTTTTTGTGGGGTCAACACCTCCCAATCAGGAAATCTTTCTTGACAATCTGATCCAGAAAATCAACGATTATAACTTGTCTTCACAGGTTACCATTTTACCGTTTCAGGATGAAATCGCTAAAATATGGGAAGTGATAGACATTGCCGTAGTACCTTCAACGGAGCCGGAACCTTTCGGATTGGTGGCTTTGGAAGCAATGCTGGCCTCAAAACCTGTAGTGGGAGCGAACCATGGCGGTCTGAAAGAAATAGTGGTAAACAATGAAACA
>NZ_DATIDM010000112.1:0-32735 GCF_035456225.1 Flavobacterium sp.
TTTTGTGCTGAGCGGTTTTCTCATTGGTTCCATTCTGCTTAAAATGTTTTTGTCGGAGGAATTTACCACCAAAAATTTGTTTGTTTTTTTGAAAAGAAGATGGTTTCGGACATTACCGGCCTATTATTTGGTGCTGATAATCAATATAGTTGTTGCCTCTTTTTTTTCGTATGACATAAGCGGAAGCTGGAAGTATTTCCTGTTTATTCAGAATTTTTCCAACTATGACATTGTAATTTTTACGGAGTCCTGGAGTTTGTCGGTAGAAGAGTGGACTTATATCATAGCTCCCTTGCTGTTGTTTTTTGGGTATAAAGTTTTTAAAAGCAATAAGAAAATGGGTTTTTTATTTGTTTCTATTTTCCTGATTCTGTTCTTTCATCTGTTGCGTTATGATTTTTATCTGAATGCTAAAATTTCGAATATGCAAACCTGGAATCTGGCTGTAAAATCATTAGTGGTTTTTCGAATCGACTCTATTTTAATCGGTTTTTTGGTGGCTTGGTGGCATTGTTTTTACAAAGAGATTTTAAAGAAGTATAGTGTTTACCTGTTTATAATTTCTATTCACTTGTTCTTTCTGCAGTTTGTTGTGCTCAACGTTATGGGGGTTGATATTATGACCAAACCGTTTTATTTCATAGTGTTTTATTTTACGTTTTCCTCACTGACCATGGCTTTGGGATTGCCTTTTTTTGTCAACTGGGAATTTTCAAACGGAATGCTTGTAAAGCCAATTCAGTTTGTCAGTAAAGTGTCTTACAGTGTCTATCTGTTACATTACAGTATCATTGCAGTTCTTATGAAACAATTTTTTAATCCGGAGAATCTGTCTTCTTTTGCTCTTTTGGGATTGATAGGATTTTATTTGGCAGCAGTTTTTTTTCTCAGTTTTTTGCTGTATAAATATTATGAAAAACCCATAATGGACCTTCGGGATAAAATTTAGGACTGATGATTTGTTAAAATAGTGTCTCGTTTTTTTACGATTTGTCAAAATAAAATGTAAAAATTACGAATTCGTAAAAAACACACGTTTAAAAGAGGTTTTGTTAAGTTATCTGCATTAAAATAGAACCTTTATAAATAATATTCTTTTGAAATTAATGAAATGCTAAATATTTTTTAATTCGAATCACATTGTCTAAATTTGTGCAACTTTATAAAATAATAATAACATAATCTATTCATATTATGGCTTTTGATAATGCAATGAGTATTTATAACGATTACATTAAAGAGATCGAAGAGAGAAAAGGTCAGGGACTTCATCCTAAACCTATTGATGGGGCAGAATTACTAACTGAAATTATTGCACAAATCAAAGATTTAGATAATCCGAATCGTGAAGACTCGCTAAAATTCTTTATTTACAACACATTGCCTGGAACTACTCCAGCTGCAGGTGTTAAAGCTAAATTTTTAAAAGAAATCATTCTGGGTGAATCAGCAGTTGCTGAAATTACACCTGCTTTTGCTTTAGAATTATTATCGCACATGAAAGGTGGTCCTTCAATTGAAGTACTGCTTGATTTGGCTTTAGGTAATAATGCTGCTATTGCAATTGAAGCGGCAAACGTGCTTAAAACACAGGTTTTCCTTTATGAAGCGGATACTAACCGTTTAAAAGAAGCTTTTGATAATGGTAATGTAATTGCCAGAGAAATTCTGGAAAGTTACGCCAAAGCTGAATTCTTCACTAAACTTCCTGAAGTAGCTGAAGAAATTAAAGTAGTGACTTTTATTGCCGGTGAAGGTGATATTTCAACCGATTTATTGTCTCCGGGTAACCAGGCGCACTCACGTTCAGACCGTGAATTGCACGGTAAATGTATGATTACACCTCAAGCACAGGAGGAAATCAAGGCGTTACAGGCGCAACATCCGGATAAAAGTGTGATGCTAATTGCTGAAAAAGGAACGATGGGAGTAGGTTCGTCAAGGATGTCAGGTGTAAACAACGTGGCGCTTTGGACGGGTAAACAAGCCAGCCAATACGTTCCGTTTGTAAATATAGCTCCGATTGTTGGAGGTACAAACGGTATTTCTCCAATTTTCTTAACGACTGTTGATGTAACAGGAGGTATTGGTCTTGACCTTAAAAACTGGGTAAAAAAGACAGATGCGGCTGGAAATGTTGTTCGTAATGAAAATGGAGAGCCGGTTTTAGAACAAGCATACTCTGTGGCTACAGGCACAGTTCTTACAATTAACACAAAAACGAAAAAATTATACAACGGCGATCAGGAGCTAATTGATATTTCTAAAGCATTCACTCCTCAAAAAATGGAATTCATCAAAGCAGGTGGTTCATATGCCATTGTTTTTGGTAAAAAAATCCAGACTTTCGCTGCGAAAACTTTAGGAGTTGAAGCTCCTGCAGTATTTGCTCCTTCAAAAGAAATTTCTAACGAAGGGCAAGGTCTTACAGCTGTTGAGAAAATCTTCAACAGAAACGCTGTGGGTACGACTCCGGGGAAAGTATTACACGCTGGTTCCGATGTCCGTGTAATAGTTAATATTGTAGGTTCACAGGATACGACTGGTCTTATGACTGCTCAGGAATTGGAATCTATGGCGGCTACCGTGATTTCGCCAATCGTTGACGGTGCTTACCAATCAGGATGTCACACGGCTTCAGTTTGGGATAAAAAAGCACAGACTAACATTCCGAAATTGATGAAATTCATGAATGATTTCGGTCTGATTACGGCGCGTGACCCGAAAGGTGTTTATCATTCAATGACCGACGTAATCCACAAAGTACTTAACGATATTACGATTGATGAGTGGGCAATCATTATTGGTGGTGACTCTCATACAAGAATGTCAAAAGGTGTGGCTTTTGGTGCCGATTCAGGAACCGTTGCTCTTGCATTGGCTACTGGTGAAGCTTCAATGCCAATTCCGGAATCAGTAAAGGTTACTTTTAAAGGTAATATGAAAGGGTATATGGACTTCCGTGATGTGGTTCATGCTACTCAATCGCAAATGCTTAAACAATTTGGTGGTGAAAACGTTTTCCAGGGAAGAATCATTGAGGTTCACATCGGAACACTTACTGCTGATCAGGCATTCACATTTACCGATTGGACTGCAGAAATGAAAGCAAAAGCATCAATCTGTATTTCTGAAGATGCTACCTTGATCGAATCATTAGAGATTGCTAAAGGAAGAATCCAAATAATGATCGACAAAGGCATGGACAACGCAAAACAAGTGTTGAAAGGATTGATTACTAAAGCTGATAAGAGAATTGCCGAGATTAAATCAGGTGAAAAACCGGCTCTGACTCCAGATGCAAATGCTAAATATTATGCTGAAGTTGTTGTTGATTTGGATCAGATTGCTGAACCAATGATTGCTGACCCAGACGTAAACAATGCAGATGTTTCTAAACGATACACTCACGATACTATCCGACCGCTTTCTTTTTATGGAGGAACGAAAAAAGTAGATCTTGGATTTATTGGTTCTTGTATGGTTCACAAAGGTGATATGAAGATCCTTGCTCAAATGCTTAAAAATGTTGAGGCACAAAAAGGTAAGGTTGAATTCAATGCGCCTCTTGTAGTGGCACCACCAACATATAATATCGTTGATGAATTGAAAGCCGAAGGTGACTGGGAAGTTTTGCAGAGATACTCTGGTTTCGAATTTGACGATAATGCTCCGAAAGGTGCTGCTCGTACAGAATATGAAAACATGTTGTATTTAGAGCGTCCGGGCTGTAACCTTTGTATGGGTAACCAGGAAAAAGCAGCTAAAGGAGATACTGTGATGGCAACTTCAACGCGTCTTTTCCAAGGAAGGGTTGTAGAGGATTCAACGGAGAAAAAAGGAGAGTCATTGCTTTCTTCTACACCGGTTGTGGTATTGTCTACAATTCTTGGAAGAACTCCTACCATGGAAGAGTATACTGCTGCAGTAGATGGTATCAATCTGACTAAATTTGCGCCATCTCACAAGCTGTTAGTTAAATAATCAATTCGATTAGTTAATCGTATTCAAAAAGCCCGAGTCATAAACTTGGGCTTTTTTTTATTACCGATTTATTTTTTTCGTAAATTGTATGTTTAAAATTGACTAACAAAATAATTATTTAATCTTATGGCTTTTGATATAGAAATGATTGAAAAAGTGTACGCGAATATGGCTGCACGCGTGGATAAAGCGCGCGGGCTGGTTGGGCGTCCGCTTACCTTGTCTGAAAAGATTTTATATGCTCACCTTTGGGAAGGAATGCCTTCTCAAGCGTTCACAAGAGGAAAAGATTATGTTGATTTCGCACCGGACAGAGTAGCATGTCAGGATGCAACGGCTCAAATGGCATTGTTGCAGTTCATGCACGCCGGAAAAAATAAAGTAGCTGTTCCGACGACAGTACACTGTGATCACTTGATTCAGGCAAAAGTCGGTGCTAAAACGGATTTAGAGGTTGCCAATACACAATCAAAAGAAGTTTTTGATTTCCTTTCTTCGGTATCAAACAAATACGGAATCGGATTCTGGAGACCGGGATCTGGAATTATCCACCAAATCGTGCTGGAAAATTATGCTTTTCCCGGCGGTATGATGATCGGTACGGATTCTCACACAGTTAATGCCGGCGGTTTAGGAATGTTGGCTATCGGAGTTGGCGGTGCTGATGCGGTAGACGTAATGTCCGGTATGTCCTGGGAGTTGAAATTCCCCAAATTAATCGGAGTGAAATTGACCGGAACATTAAGCGGTTGGACAGCTCCAAAAGACGTAATATTAAAAGTGGCCGATATCTTAACCGTAAAAGGAGGTACAGGTGCTATCGTAGAATATTTTGGGGAAGGTGCCGAGTCTATGTCGTGTACCGGTAAAGGTACAATCTGTAACATGGGTGCGGAAATAGGAGCTACGACTTCCACTTTCGGTTACGATGATTCCATGAGAAGATATTTAGTGGCTACGGGCCGCCAGAAAGTTGTAGATGCTGCGGATAAAGTAGCTTCTTACTTAACGGCTGATGCGGAGGTTTATGCTAATCCTGAACAATATTTCGATCAGTTAATCGAAATTAATTTATCGGAATTAGAGCCTCACATCAATGGGCCTTTCACTCCAGACAGAGGTACTCCGGTTTCCCAAATGAAAGCGGAAGCAGCAGCTAACGGATGGCCGATAAAAATAGAGTGGGGTTTAATCGGTTCATGTACGAACTCTTCTTATGAAGACATGTCAAGAGCAGCTTCGATTGTTGAGCAGGCTGTTGCATATGGTATCACACCAAAAGCAGAATTCGGTATTAACCCCGGTTCTGAACAAATCCGTTACACTATCGAAAGAGACGGAATCATCGCTACTTTCGAGAAACTGGGAACAAAAGTATTTACCAACGCCTGCGGACCGTGTATCGGACAGTGGGACAGAGAAGGTGCTGATAAACAAGAGAAAAACACTATTGTTCACTCATTTAACCGAAATTTCTCCAAAAGAGCAGACGGTAACCCGAATACCCACGCTTTTGTAACGTCTCCGGAAATGGTGGCGGCTTTAGCGATTTCAGGACGTTTGGATTTTAATCCAATTACAGATACTTTATTGAACGATAAAGGGGAGGAAGTGAAATTGGTTGCTCCAACAGGAGATGAATTGCCAAAAAGAGGTTTCGATGTGGAAGATGCAGGATTCCAGGCTCCTGCAGCAGACGGTTCTTCTGTAGCGGTTGTGGTTGCTCCAACTTCCGAACGTTTACAGTTATTAGCGCCGTTCACAGCTTGGGACGGTAAGAATATTGTCGGAGCCAAATTGTTAATCAAAGCGTACGGAAAATGTACAACGGATCATATTTCCATGGCAGGTCCTTGGTTGCGTTTCCGCGGGCACTTGGATAATATTTCAAACAACATGTTAATTGGCGCTGAAAATGCCTTCAACGGAAGAGCTAATGCGGTTAAAAATCAATTGACAGGAGAGTATGCAGAGGTTCCTGCTGTTCAGAGAGCCTACAAGGCGGCTGGGATTCCATCTGTAGTTGTGGGTGATCATAATTATGGTGAAGGTTCTTCCCGTGAGCACGCAGCAATGGAACCAAGATTCCTAGGGGTTAAAGCGGTATTGGTGAAATCCTTTGCCCGTATCCACGAAACAAACCTTAAAAAACAGGGAATGTTGGCATTAACCTTTGCAAATGAAGCAGACTATGAAAAAATACAAGAAAATGATACAATCAATTTCTTGGATCTGACAGAATTTGCGCCCGGAAAACCATTATCAATGGAGTTCGTTCACGCCGACGGTTCCAAAGATGTTATCATGGCCAATCATACTTACAACGAAGGTCAGATTGGCTGGTTCGTAGCAGGTTCTGCTTTGAACTTAATCGCTGCCGGTAAAGCATAAAGCGAAATACTATTAAAATTATATTAAAAAACGTTCCTCGAGGGGGCGTTTTTTTGTTGATAGCTGTGGTATTTCTATATTTACATCCTAAACCTCCATCAAATGAAAAAAATAGTTGTAATTGGTATTGTTGCTTTAATTGGTATAGTGGGATTTCTGAATAGTGATAAAATTCAAGATACAGTTTTTGGTTCGGATTTACCGGAACCGACAACTATAGCTTTTGAAAAACAGTTGCCTTTATATTCATATGACTGGAGGTTAATCGGGCCAACAGGAAAAATGCTTTCGTTTATAGAATATAGGGACAGAAATGTGATTGTAAACTATTGGTCTCCAAATAATCCGGAATCAGTGGGAGAATTGAAAGCCTGGTCTAAATTATACGAAGATTATAAGAATGATGTTTTTTTTGTTTTTGTTACGAAGGACCAACAGGGTAATGTAAATGATTTTATAAAAGATAACGGGTATGTTTTTCCGGTTTATTATTCGGGAAGTACTCCTCTGAAGTCTATCGTTTTGGATAAAACCCCGAAAACATACCTGATAACAAAAACCGGAAGAATTGTCGTAAATCATAGCGGAGCTGCGAATTGGAATTCAGAAAGTTTTAGAAAAGTTCTGGATGACTTGCTAAAAAGATAATAAATTAAAAATCCCTTCGTTTTAAACTTACTTTTGCCCCCCAAGAGAATCTAACCATTTTAATAATTGCCATTTGATGAATTTTTCGAGACTCCTTTTTTTTCTTTTTTTACTGATGTCTGCCTCTGTTTTTGCACAAAAAACTATCAATCATAAGGTGGTAAGCGGCGAATCTGTATACAGTATTGCGAAAAAATATGATGTTACGGAAGCCGATATTTTTGAATTGAATCCTAAAGCAAAAGGATTACTGCAGTTGGACATGGTACTGGTGATTCCAAAGAATTCAAAGAAAAAGGCAGAAGATAAAAAAACGAAATCTGTTCCAAAGGGCCCCAGTCATAAAGTGGAGTCAGGGGAATCGTTGTATACGATAGCAAAAAAATATGATACTTCCGTTGAAAAGCTGCGAGAGGCCAATCCGCAATTGGAGTCTGATAATTTACAGCTAAACGAGCTGTTGGCTTTGCCAAAAGGCGTTAAAAAGCAAGAGGAAGAAAAACTCTCGAAAGCAGAAAGAAAAAAAATCGATAAACTTCAGGGCAAATTACAAAAACATACGGTTGCTTCAGGTGAATCATTTTATGTCATAGCGAAAAAATACAATGTTTCTGTTGAGGAACTGAAAAAAGTAAATCCGCAGGTTGAAAACAATAAATTGGATGTTAAGGATGTAGTGTTTATTCCGGGAACTGAAAATTCAGCAGACTTAACTGAAAAAAAGAAGACTAAAGAAAAGGAAAAGAAAGAAATCGAAAACAGCAAGCCAGAGCCTTCTGTTGTGGTTACCAATGATGATAATGAATCTGCCAATAATGGAAATTCAGGAATTCATGAGGTAATGCCTAAAGAAACAAAATACGGCATTTCAAAACGTTACGGGATATCTATAGCAGAGCTGGAAAGGTTAAATCCGCAAATTGTTAATGGTTTAGACGTAGGGCAGCGTCTGGTGATTAATGAAACAGCTAAAAACGAAGTTGCTAAAATTAAAGAAGTTTCGACAGAAGAGGAGGATAAAAATGTTGTTTCAACTTCAGATGAGAAAGATTCAAAAACAATTGTTGAAGTACCTCCAATGTCGGCAGATGCTATTGAAAAAGCTGAATTTTTAATAAGCAAGGCTTCTGAAAATTTGGGAGTTCGTTATCGTGGGGGAGGAACAGATCGAAATGGTTTTGATTGTTCCGGATTGATGTTTAGTACTTTTAGAAATATCGACATGACTTTGCCCAGATCATCTTCGGAAATGGCATCCGGCTCGGGTGTGAAAATTGACAGGGGTCAGGCACAAAAAGGCGATTTGATTTTCTTTGCTACCCGTGGCAGATGGGTAGGTCATGTGGGAATGATTACCGAAGTTTTGGAAGATGAAATCAAGTTTATTCATTCTTCAACGAGTTCAGGAGTGATTATTTCATCTACCAAAGAGTCTTATTATGCGAAACGCTTTGTTCAGATTAACAGGGTTTTGAATTAAGTGGAATATAAATAATAAACGATAAGAGGCTGTCTAAAAACAAAAGGCAGCTTTTTTTGTTTTATTATCCTTAACCCTCGCTGTCTTAAGCAATATTGTTTTCTTGTAAAAGCATATAAGTCAATTAAGTTTTTTATCGTTTAGAAAATCTTCATAACTTATATGTTTATTGAATGATAATCCATTTAGGGACTATATTTTTTTTAATTATGTAAGTCATTAAGTTTTTAGCATTTTGACTTTTGAGACAGCTTCTTTTTTTTGTGCTGTAAGTTTAAGTCCAATCGATTTTCTCAATCACATATTCAAAATTCTTTTTTTCAGGTTCTCCGTGATAAGCAACTTCGATTTCCCGTACTTTTTTTGCTCCTAACCGTTCGATGGCTTTTTGTGAACGATAGTTTTCTGCTCCAATATGAAAGTAAACGTGGTCAGTAAACTGAAAAGCATAATCAATCATTAGTTTTTTTACCATCGGATTATAGGTGGAACCCCAGTAGGCTCTTCCGTAAAAAGTATAGCCAATTAAAATGCTTTTTTCGGATTCATTCAAATCGTAAAAACGAGTACTTCCAATGAAGGAATTCGTTTTTTTGTCCATAATGATAAAAGCACCGCCTGAAGCCATGGCTCCCTCGAAAAAGTTCTGAAAAACCTCCCGTTTGTACCGGTCTTTATTCGGGTGCTGTTCCCAGATAAGCGGGTCGGAAGCCACATGGTATAAGGCTTCAAAATCTGATCTTTTTAAAGGAACCAGTCTGACGAAATCGTTTTCTAAAAATGGCTGAAGGTTCATGTTTTGTTTGATAAGTAGGAAGAATGCGATTTATGTAAAAATACTTTTTATTGATGAAAGCAAAGAGATTAGTATTGTAAATGTTGTTTTTTATTGTTTGTTTTTTGATAAACCGACTTGACTCCGATTTTTTTTCATTACATCAATATAAAAAAAATCCGCCTCAATTTCTTGAAGCGGATTTAAAATATGTTTTATTTCTGACTACTAGTAGTACATATAACGTCTAACTTTTGCAATGTATTTCGCTAAACGGATAACCTGGTGGCTGTAACCGTACTCGTTATCGTACCAGATGTAAAGCACAACGTTTTTACCGTCAGCAGAAACAATAGTAGCATTACTGTCGTAAATAGCAGGAGCCGAAGTTCCAACAATGTCAGAAGATACTAATTCGTTGTTCAGTGAATATTTGATTTGCTCCACTAAATTTCCTTCTAAAGCGTATCGTTTCATGATCGCGTTGATGTCGTCTTTAGAAGTGTTTTTGCCTACTTCAAGATTTAAAACCACCAAAGATCCATTCGGAACCGGTACGCGGATAGCGTTTGAAGTTAATTTTCCCGCTAAACTTGGTAATGCTTTTGCAACTGCGCTACCGGCACCTGTTTCGGTAATAACCATGTTTAAACCTGCAGCTCTACCACGACGGTATTTTTTGTGCATGTTGTCTACCAGGTTCTGGTCGTTTGTATAAGCGTGGATAGTTTCCAAGTGTCCTTTAACAACTCCTAAAGTTTCCTCGATAGCAGCTAAAACCGGAGTAATAGCATTGGTAGTACAAGAGGCGGCAGAGTAGATTTTTACTTCATCCGGGTTGTACTCTTCGTGGTTAACACCGTAAACGATGTTCGGAACACCTTTACCAGGAGCGGTTAATAATACTTTGTCAACTCCTTTAGAAGTCAGGTGACGGCTCAATGCTTCTTCGGTTGTGAAAGCACCTGTGTTGTCAATTACCAAAGCATCGTGAATTCCGTATGCAGTATAGTCAATTTCTTCCGGAGAATTTGCCGTGATGATGTGAACAGTAGAACCGTTGATAACCAAAGCGTTGTTTTCTACATCAGCAGTAACTGAACCCTCGAAATCACCGTGAACCGAGTCATAACGCAATAAAGAAGCACGTTTTTCCAATAAAACAGCGTCGTTTTTATCGCGGGTAACAATCGCTCTTAATCTCAATTGTTGCCCTTTTCCGATTTTCGACATCATTTCACGAGCCAATAAACGTCCGATACGTCCAAAACCGTACAATACCACGTCTTTTGGTTTGATTTCGGAAGTGTCTTTAGCGTTTTTCAGTTTGTCGATAACGAAAGCTGTTGCATCGTTGTATTTGTCGTCTTCTAAATGATATTCGTATGTTAATTTACCGATGTCAATTCTTGCAGGCGGTAAATCTAAAGCCTGGATTGCTCTTGCGATTTCTACAGAATCAAAAACGTTGATTGGTTTTTGAACAAATTCCACTGCATATTCGTGCAAGTTGATTATATCACTAACATTTCTGTCGATTAATTGGTTTCTGAAAAGTACCAACTCGATCGATTTGTCATACCATAAATCACTGATAATCTTGATAAGTTCTACGCCAGCTCTTCTTCTGTCTGCCTGAAAAGCCAATTCTTTTTCGTATAAAACTGAATTGTCCATATATTAAGTGTGTTGTTAGAAATTGGTGCAAAATTATTGATTTTTAATCAGATTACGGAAAATATTTTTGTGAAATATTGCATAAAAAAAACCAGTCGTTTGACTGGCTTGATTGAAGTGTGTTTCTTGTTTATAAAATCATCTGAAGTCGCTCTCCAGCCTGTGTGATAACCTCGATACGGAACTTCTGATTGTTAGTTTTTGAATTCAGGATTCGGGAGGCCTGTTCCATCGAGTTGATCTTGTTTCCGTCGATTCTCAAAATAATGCTTCCTTTTAAAACATCGGCGTATTCAAGATAACGCTCGTTGGTCACATCCTTGATTTTTACACCTTCCTTCAATTGGAATCGTTTTTTGTCATTGGCATCTATTTCTTCAAATTCGAAACCTTCAAATTCTACGTTAATCAGTTCTTTTTTGGTCAGTTTCACAGGAATCGTTTTTCTCTCGCCATCTCTTAAGAAGCCTACCTGAACTACATCATTGGGGCGTTTTGTATTGATGTAAGATGTTAAGTCTGAATACCCGTTTACCGGTTTATTGTCCAACTGAACAATAATATCGCCTTGTCTTAAACCGGCTTTTTCAGCTCCTGAATTTTTTGAAATGGAATTTACGTAGAAGCCTTGTGTTTGTTTTACGCCTAATTCTTTAGCGGCTTCGCTGTTTAGTTCTCCGCCTCCTACGCCTAATACACCGCGTTGTACATTTCCGTATTCCATCAAATCTTCAATGATTTTTCGGGTGATGTTTGAAGGGACGGCAAAAGAGTATCCTACATAAGATCCGGTTTGTGAGGAAATCATAGTGTTGATTCCGACAAGCTCTCCTCGGGTATTTACCAAAGCTCCACCGCTATTTCCCGGGTTTACGGCTGCGTCGGTTTGTATAAACGATTGGATGCCGGTATTACTCAAGTCTCTTGCTTTGGCAGAAACGATTCCTGCAGTTACCGTCGAGTTGAGGTTGTACGGATTCCCTACTGCCAAAACCCATTCGCCAACTTTCATAGTGTCGGAGTTTCCAAAAGTGGCATATGGCAGTTTTTCATCAGCAACTATTTTTAAAAGGGCAATATCCATTTTACTGTCGGTGCCCATTATTTTTGCTTTGTATGATTTGTTGTTGTTCAGTGTTACTTCCAATTCGGTAGCATTTTGAATAACGTGGTTATTGGTGACAATATAGCCGTCTTCAGAAATGATCACACCCGATCCGGTTCCTATCTGTGTTTGTTGCTGCCCCCCGCGATATCCATAGAAGTACTCCATGATTGGATTGGAAGGGACTTCGGAAACGGTGACATTCTTCACGTGTACCACATAATGTACCGCTTTTTCTGCTGCAACTGTAAAATCGCTGGTTTCTCCACCCAGACTTACATTTCTTGCGTAATTGTCTGAAGCGATTGATAATTTGCTTCCCGAACCGTTCTTTGGCTCGAAAAATAATTTGTATGCGCCAAGCGTTATTGTTCCGCTTAACAGAGATACTACTAATAAGCTTGAGAATTTATTCATAATGTTGAGGTATGTTTGTTTATTTAACAGTAAAATTAAGAACTTCATGAATTCAAAAAAATGCTTTAACGGTGGTTTAACAATCTTTAACTTGTCTTTAATATTCGTAATTATTCGTATTTTTGCTACTTATTTGAATATCAGATGAATTACATATTTTACAAATATCAGGGAACAGGTAACGATTTTGTCATGATTGATAATCGTAATTTACATTTCCCCAAAAATGATACCAAATTAGTCGAGCAATTATGTGACAGACGATTTGGCATTGGTGCGGATGGACTCATTTTATTGGAGAATGATGCGTCGACCGATTTCAGAATGGTTTATTATAATTCCGACGGTAATGAGAGCTCCATGTGTGGCAACGGAGGCCGTTGTTTGGTGGCGTTTGCAAAACAACTCGGAATTATCGATGCTGAAACTACTTTTATAGCTACCGACGGACTTCATTATGCAACAATTACTGAAGACGGTATTGTTTCGCTTCAGATGAAAGATGTGGATGAGGTTCAGGAGCATGAAAATCACGTTTTCTTAAATACGGGATCACCGCACCATGTTCAGATCGTGGAGGATTTGCATATTTTCGACGTTCAGAATGAAGGCGCTAAAATCAGATATGGTGCATTGTATGGAGAAGAGGGGAGTAATGTAAACTTTGTTTCGCAAACGGGAGAAAATACGTTTCGATTGCGTACCTATGAACGCGGTGTTGAGGGAGAAACCTTGTCATGCGGAACCGGAGCTACAGCTGTGGCCATTGCAATGAAATCGACAGGAAAAACGGATAGTTCGCTAATCGAATTGCAAGTGGAAGGCGGAATTCTTGAAGTTTCCTTCCAAGAGAAAAACGGATTTTTTACCCATGTTTTCCTAAAAGGCCCTGCAAATTTCGTTTTTAAAGGAGAGGTTTCTGTTCCGGAATCTGAAAATTTAATAATTCAATAATCCGGTAATCAAATTGGTAACACTCAAAGGAAATACCGTATACCTTCGTGCATTGGAGCCGGAAGATCTCGAATTTGTCTATGCGATAGAAAATGATGAGGAAATCTGGGAAGTAAGCAATACGCAAACGCCCTACAGCCGTTTTTTAATCAGACAGTATCTTGAAAATGCACATCAGGATATTTATGAGGCAAAGCAGCTCCGCCTGGCTATTTGTATAAATGACGGATTTGAGGCTGTCGGACTGATTGATTTATTCGATTTTGATCCTAAAAACCAACGTGCCGGAATAGGGATTGTGATCAAAAATCATGAACACAGGAGTTCAGGCGTTGGGAAAGAATCACTTGAATTGCTGATTAAGTATTGTTTCGAACAATTACAGCTACATCAGCTCTATGCAAATATTGGTACGGAAAATACCCCAAGTATCAACCTTTTTACTAATTTTGGCTTCCAGTGCGTAGGCATAAAAAAAGACTGGAATCGTCTTCAGAATAGCTATGCAGACGAAGGTTTTTATCAATTAATTAATCAAAAAAATAAATAAAGTTTTGAATCCTAAAAGAATTGTTTCAATTGTTTCTGTCGGTATTTTAGTGGCGGCAACCGTTTTTGGAGTTGTCGTTTATACTAAAGCATTTACGCCAAATACAAAATTCAATGAAAACGAGGTTTTTGTTTATGTTCCGACAAATTCCACTTACGAAGATGTAAAGAAAATCATGTCGCCTTATGTGGAGAATATGGATAAATTTGCTTTTGTAGCCGAGAAGCGCGGTTACAATGCCAATGTAAATCCCGGAAAATTTTTGCTGACCAAGGGGATGAGCAGTTTCAGTATTGTTTCGTCATTACGACATAATGTTCCGGTTAAATTAGCGTTCAACAATCAGGAATCGTTGAGTAAGCTGGTGCAGCGTTTGTCTTCTCAAATTGAGCCGGATAGCCTGACACTTACTAAAGTGTTCACGGATTCTGTTTTTATGGCAGAAAACGGATTCAATAAAGATAACATTCTGGCTATGTTCATTCCGAATACCTATGAGTTTTATTGGAATGTCAGTCCGACAAAAGTGCGCGATAAACTGGCCAAAGAATACAGAAGATTCTGGAATGAAGAACGTCAGGCGAAAGCAAAAGCTTTAAATTTAACTCCTGTTCAGGTTTCGACTCTTGCAGCAATTGTTCATGAAGAAACGGCAAAAGCAGATGAAAGACCACGTGTGGCTGGAGTATATTTAAACCGTTTGAAAAAAGAGATGCCTTTGCAGGCGGATCCAACTGTAATTTATGCGATAAAAGAAAAATCAGGCAACTTCGATCAGGTAATTAAGAGGGTGTATTTTAATGATTTGAAAATCGGGTCTCCTTATAATACTTATATACACACAGGATTACCGCCGGGACCAATTGCTATGCCTGATATTTCGGCTATTGACGCAGTGTTAAACGCTGAAAAACACAACTATGTGTATTTTTGCGCCAGTGTAGACCGTTTTGGGTACCACGAGTTTGCGGAAACTTATGAGCAGCATCAGGTAATTGCCAAAAAATATGCCGAGTGGGTAGCACAACAAGGGTATCAGCGTTAAGCTCTTGAATAGGCAATTGCAAATAACAATAAAAGAATCGCAAGCGTTTTTTAACAGAAAAGTGCTTGCGATTCTTTTTGTATTGATGGTTTTTCCGGTTTACTCACAATCAAAATTTGAAGCTTTTTTAACGCTTTCAGATACTTTAAATGTTAAGAGAAGGAATATTGTCTATATTTCAGAATCTGCTTTTTTAGGGGTGACTTTGATAGGGTTGAATCAGCTCTGGTATAAAGATTATCCGAAATCGTCTTTCCATTTTATTAATGATAATAATGAGTGGCTGCAGATGGATAAGGCTGGGCATTTGTATACGACATATCACATGGGGCGTTTCGGTGCTGAAGCCCTGGCTTGGAGTGGTGCCGACAAAAAGCACCAATTGGTTTATGGTGCGACTGTTGGTTTTGCATTCATGACAGTAGTGGAGGTTTTTGATGGTTTTTCTGCAGAATGGGGTGCCTCTTGGGGTGATGTGGTAGCCAATACGATTGGAACTGGTATGTATGTTTCACAGGAGTTGCTTTGGGAGGAACAAAGAATAACACCAAAATTTTCGTTTCATACTACTGAATATGCTGATTTGCGTCCAAATACTTTGGGAAGCAGTCTGAATGAGCAGATTCTTAAAGATTACAATGGTCAAACCTATTGGCTTTCGGTCAATCTGCATAGTTTTTTTAAAGAAAGTAAAATTCCAAAATGGTTTAATGTGGCTTTTGGTTATGGTGCCGACGGTATGCTGTATGGTGACAGTGAATCAGTGCCGGCCGACATAGAAATGCATAATCAGCGAATGCGTCAATTTTATTTGAGTGTTGATGTTGATCTGACCCGGATTAAAACAAAGTCTCCAGTTTTGCGAACACTTTTTTCTGTTTTGAACACGATTAAAGTACCTGGTCCAACCTTGGAAATTAATCAGTTTGGCGATGTAAATGGCTACTTAATCTATTTTTAACAAACTTTAACTGTCTGATTTTCAGAATCATAAATTAAGACTATATCTTTGCATACAGGTAATTTCATACTGGTGACAGCGGATGAGAAAATTTAATTTATGGTAAAAAAATGGATGTATTTTTCAGGATTAGTCCTTATGATTACTCTGATCAGTTCTGGTTTTAAAGCCTTTGAACCCGAAAAACTAGAGGGTTTTCACGTTGAAAATGACGAAGTGATAGACTATCAGGTTCCTACCAAAGAAGAAACCGAAAAAGTGTATTTTAATTTTCCTTATACGGGAAAATCTTTTGTTGGTTTTAAGCAAGCAATTGCAATTAAGGAGTCTCTAGGATTATACAGATTGGTGAATTCCTATGGTTACATGGGGAAATATCAGTTTGGTAAAAGCACACTTCGTACATTGGGAATTCATAATACGGCTAATTTTTTGAAAAATCCACCCTTGCAGGAAAAAGCTTTTAAGGCTTTGTTGTCGAAAAACAAATGGGAACTGCGGGACGAGATAAGGCGTTATGAGGGGAAAATAATCAATGGAGTAAAAATTACGGAGTCCGGTTTGTTGGCGGCTGCACATTTAGGTGGGGCCGGTTCGGTGAGAAGTTACTTGAGGACAAACGGGCAAAATGGTTTTACTGACGGATTCGGGACTTCCCTGAAAAGCTATATCAAGAAGTTTGGAGGTTATGATACTACAAATATTGTAGCCAACGCAAATCCAAAAGTAAAAATTGAATAAAAATCAGTTCATTTTATGAATGATAAAAATGCAAGGTCGGTTATGTAAATCGACCTTGTTTTTTTTCCATTGGTTTACCGATTGGGTTTTGATGAATTCTGTCGGTAGGGTAATGTCGCAGGCAACGCACAAAAGGGTGTTTGGTTGCAGGATCAGAAGCAAATCTTCCAGGAATTTGTTGTTTCGGTATGGTGTTTCAATGAATAATTGTGACTGGTTTTTGTCGAAAGACAGTTTTTCCAGATTTTTAAGAGCCGATTTTTTATCCGATTTGTCAATAGGCAGGTAGCCGTTAAAAGCAAAGCTCTGTCCGTTCATTCCTGAAGCCATCATTGCCAATAGGATAGAGGATGGGCCAACCAACGGTACTACCTGAATACCTTTTTCATGCGCGAGTTTCACAATTGCGGCACCTGGATCGGCAACTCCGGGACAACCTGCTTCGCTCATTAATCCCATGTTTTTTCCTTCCAATAACGGTTTTATGAATTCGTTATGCTCGGAAACATCGGTGTGTTTGTTTAAGGCGAATAGTTTTAGTTCCGGTTGCTTCTTTTCAGGATGGACACTTTTTATGAAGCGTCGTGCTGTTTTTTCGTTTTCAACTATATAATGGTCAATGAAATCAATAGTTCTCTTTATGGTATGTGGTAAAACATCCTCGGGATTCATTTCGCCTAAAGTGGTCGGAATCAAATATAATTTTCCAAAAAGAGTACTTGCTTTCATCAGTGCTTGGCTTTAAGTTTTTGAGCGATAATTTCGCAGGCTTCATTCAGTAACATGTAAACATGTTCAAATCCGCTTTGTCCTCCATAATAAGGATCCGGGACATCGACGTTTTCTCCGGGAAAAAGCTCGTCTAAAATCATGACAACTTTTGATTTTGCTTCCGCGTTGGGTGCTAATGCGATAACATCCCGATAATTGGAAATATCCATTACGTAGATGTAGTCAAAGGTGTCAAAATCTGATTTGTTGATTTGTCTTCCCCGCTGATGGGTAATGTCAAGTCCCTTGTTTTTGGCAATGAGAATCGAACGTTTATCAGGTTCTTGTCCGACATGCCAACTGCCTGTTCCTGCAGAATCTACTAAAAAGAGCTCTTTAGGAAGTTTTGATTGTAAAATTCCTTCTGCCAAAGGGGAACGGCAAATGTTTCCCAGGCAGACCATTAAAATCTTAACCGGCATATTTTATAACGATAACTTTTTGTGGATGTCGTCAACGTATTTTTTGAATTGCTTGTCCGTTGAAACCAAATTGTCTACAGTCTTGCAGGCGTGTAAAACGGTGGCATGATCACGGGATCCTATTTGTGATCCGATATTTGCCAAAGAGGCTTTGGTGAATTTTTTAGCAAAAAACATAGCCAATTGGCGCGCTTGAACCACATCGCGCTTTCTGGTTTTTGACTGTAGTGTTTCTACATCGATCTGGAAATAATCGGAAACAATTTTCTGGATATAATCGATGGAGACTTCTCGTTTTACATTTTTTACGAATTTCTCTACGACTTGCTTTGCCAATTCAATAGTAACTTCGCGGTGGTTGAAAGAAGACTGGGCAATCAATGAAATGATAGCGCCTTCCAGTTCGCGAACGTTTGATTTTATATTCTTGGCAACATATTCGATGATGTCATCCGGCATTTGAACCCCGTCACGGTATAAAATGTTTTTAAGGATGGAAACTCTTGTTTCGTAATCCGGTTGGTGAATTTCAGCTGAAAGTCCCCATTTGAATCTTGATAACAGACGTTGCTCGATGTCCTGCATATCTACTGGTGCCTTGTCTGAAGTAAGGATAACCTGTTTGCCGTTTTGGTGTAAATAATTAAAGATGTGGAAGAATACATCCTGTGTTCCTGCTTTTCCGGAAAGGAATTGCACATCATCAATGATTAAAACATCAATCAGCTGGTAGAAATGAATAAAATCATTTCGGGTATTTTTCTTAACCGAGTCTATGTATTGTTGCGTGAATACTTCTGCAGAAATATACAAAACGGTTTTATCAGGGTGTTTTTCTTTGATTTCAACACCAATAGCGTGCGCTAAATGGGTTTTTCCTAATCCGACACCTCCGAAAATAAGAAAAGGATTGAAGGACGTTCCTCCGGGTTTGTTGGCAACAGCCATACCTGCTGAACGTGCCAGACGGTTTGAATCACCCTCAAGGAAATTATCGAAGCTGTAATTAGAATTTAATTGCGATTCTATTTTTACATTTCGGATACCTGGGATAACGAACGGGTTTTTTAATTCCGGGTTTTTATTTTGAATGGGAACATCGATTTCCTGTGTTTTTACCGCAGAACGATTGTTACTTGGCAGTTGCTCCGTGAACGGAAGTTTGTTGCCAAGTTTGTTCTCCATTTTGATTTTATAAAGTAACTTTGCGTTCGGTCCAAGCTCCTTGGTAAGTGCTACCTTTAATAATTTAACATAATGCTCTTCCAGCCATTCGTAAAAGAATTTGCTGGGAACTTGAATATATAAGGCGTTATCTGTAAGTTCAACAGCCTTGATAGGTTCAAACCAAGTCTTGTAGGCTTGATCTTGAATATTATCTTTTATAAAAGACAGGCAGTTTTCCCATACTGATTGCGCAGTTGTACTCATATATTCAGGCATGTTTTTTATAATTATTTGTTGGACAAAAAGTTATTTATTGGTTAACTTTTTTTGATTGGGAAGACAAATATGTGGACAAAATTTTTCAAAAAAAAATCTTTTGTGTATTGGTTTTGTAAAAAAAAAATTGTAAGCCGTTTTTAGAAAATATTTAGAATAAATTAACATAACAAATAGTATGAAAATACATCAATTTCAGGTTCGTGTCCGATATGCCGAAACCGATCAGATGGGGGTGGTTTATCACGGAAATTATGCTCAATATTTTGAGATGGGACGCGTGGAATGGTTGAGAAACCTAGGGGTTTCGTACAAATGGATGGAGGAAAACGGTGTGATGCTTCCGCTGGTTTCACTATCGATGAATTACAAAAAACCGGCACGTTATGATGATTTGCTGACGGTGAAAACAATCTTTAAAAGTCAGACCTCCGTTAAGATAGAATTTGACTACGAAATTTACAATGAAAAGGGTGAGTTATTAACAATTGGGAACTCGGTTCTGGTGTTTGTTGATACGAAAACGGGCAGACCAATTTTGCCTCCAAAATACATCACGGAACGGTTGGTTGAATTTGTGGAAAATTAAAAAAAAATCGGTAACTCGTTTTTTATTCCTTTTCAAGAATCTCCACTTCGAACAAGTTAGAGAAAATGTCGAACACCATTTCGGCATTTTTTTTTCGGGTTGCAATTTCGATTTCGCAATCCATTTCCATTTTCTGGGAAACGATATCGAGATTTTTTTCTTTGATGACGCGCATCACCTTGTTCATGTTTTTATAATCGAAGCGGATGAGATAATGAATATCGATGGTTTTTTCAATGATGGGAGCAACCTCCAATGCCATTTGAGCGGCAGTTTTATAAGCCGAGATTAATCCGCCTACGCCCAGTTTTACGCCGCCAAAATAACGAACGACCACTACAAGAGTGTTTGTAACGTTGAATGACTGGATTTGCCCGTAAATTGGCATTCCTGCTGAATTATTGGGTTCGCCGTCGTCGTTGGCGCGGTATTGGATTTTGGTTGTGCCCAATTGAAAGGCATAGCACCAATGTCTGGCTGAATAGTGCTGTTTTTTTAAATCTTCAATAATTGCTTTAACTTCCTCTTCGGAAGTAACGGGATACGCATAGCCAAAAAACTTGCTGTTTTTTTCTTTATAAAGTACTTCTTCCGAAGCGGCTTCAAGGGTCTTATACGAGTCGGTTTCCAATGGGGAATTTACCAGGTTTTGTCAAACAAATCCACAACGTCTTCCTTGCCCACTTCCAGGTTCCATACGTGCATGCCCAAATTGGCGGCCACTTCAGTATGGTGTTTGTTGTCGTCTACAAAAAGGGTTTTCTTCGGATTTAAATCGTGTCGGTTGATGATGTAATTGAAGACTTCCGGATCCGGTTTTCGTAAACCTATTTCATAAGAGAAATATACTTTTTCAAAACACTGATAAAATTCACGGCAAAAGGTCATGCCTACTTTGTGTTCAAATTTTTCGATATGTGTCTTATCAGTATTGCTTAAAAGGAACAATCGGTATTTTTGTGATAAGCGTTGTAAAAATTCCAAACGATACAGGGGAAAATCCAATAATATGGCATTCCATGCTTCTCTTATTTCGTCTAATTCTTTGTTTGGGATATAACGCTGAAATCCTGTAAAAAATTGCAATTCGTCAATTTTTCCCTTTTCATAACGCTTGTTTAGACTGTCCAAATCCTCATTCCAGCATACCAGCCCTATTTTTCGCATATGGTCAAAAGGCGCCTCCTGACTTAAATTGATAAAGACATTCCCAAAATCAAAAATAATTGTATCGATCATACATTCCTTAAAATTAAAAGTTCGTCATCCAAAACAGCTTGTTTTTTGATTAGGTTTCCTGAAAGATTTGGTGCCGATTTTCCTTTTTTAAAACTTACATTTCCTCTGAAAACCAGGGCTTCATCCCAAAGGTTTGCATCGATAAATGTTTGTAATGTCTGTCTTCCGCCTTCTATGATTACCGATTGGATTTCATGTTTGAAAAGTACATCGGAAACGGTGATGGCCAAAGAAGAATCAAAGGTACAATTTTCGTAAAAAATATTCTCAGAATTCTTGAAATTTTGACTTTCCGTTATGATAATTGTTTTTGTTCTTCCGTCTTTTACAGAATAATCTTCTGATATTTTTCCTGTTCTGTCCAATACGATCCGTATCGGGTTGTTTCCCGTCCAATCGCGAACATCCAATTTCGGGTTGTCATCCAAAACAGTTTGTGTTCCGACCAGAATGGCTTGTTCCTGACTACGTATTTTGTGCACCAATTGTCGGGAAAACGGATTGGTAATCCAAACAGGTCTTTTATTATTGTTAAAAGCCTGGCGATAATCTTCATCCGGTGCGATAAAAAGGTCTGTGGTTTCAGCCCATTTTAAGATAATATAAGGCCTTTTCTTTTGATGGAATGTAAAAAAACGTTTGTTGAGTTCATTGCATTCGTCTTCCAAAATGCCCACCGTAACATTTATCCCTGCTTCCATGAGTTTTTTTATCCCGTTTCCGGCTACTTTCGCAAAGGGATCAATGGTTCCGATTACTACTTTCGGAATTTTATTGGCAATAATCAAATCGCAGCAGGGTGGGGTTTTTCCAAAATGACTGCAAGGTTCAAGGCTTACATAAATTGTCGATTTGGATAATAGTGATTTGTCTTTTACCGAATTCACCGCATTCACCTCGGCATGTGGTTCACCTGCTTTCCGATGCCAGCCTTCACCGATTATTTTTCCGTCATGTACAATTACACTGCCCACCATCGGATTCGGATAGGTAGTTCCCAAGCCGTTTTTGGCTAATTCTATACAGCGTTTTATGTACTTTTCGTTCGTAGTCATTGCTTTACTAAAGAGATGAGAAACTCTGTCGGCTAATTTTAAATATCGCTTTTTTTTTGTGAAGGTTTACTGTATCTTCACAGTACAAAAATAAGCTATTTCTTAAGAATGGGAGAAGTCGTAATCAGGGAAATCCAAAAAGAGGATAATGTTTCGGTCGCCAAAGTAATCAGAAGTGTTTTGGAAGAATTCAACGTGCCGAAAGTTGGAACTGCTTATGCCGATCCGCAATTGGACTGCATGTTTGAAACGTATTCTGATCCTCAATCGGCATATTTTGTTGTCGAGAAAGAAGGCAGGATTATCGGTTGCGCCGGAATTGCTCCTCTAGCCAATGGTGCTCCCGAGGTTTGTGAACTGCAAAAAATGTATTTTCTTCCCGAAACGCGAGGGTTGGGGATAGGAGCTAAAATGATGCAAATCTGCCTGGATAAAGCAAGGAATTTCGGTTTCAGGCAATGTTATCTGGAAACGATGCCTTATATGGAAGCGGCTCAAAAATTATACATAAAATCAGGTTTTCGTTATCTGGATGCGCCGATGGGATGCACAGGACATTCTTCTTGTCCGGTCTGGATGGTGAAGGAAATTTAGAATCTGTTTCAGGGCTGATTTTTGAATAGCCTAGCCAAGGAAGTTAAAGGGTTTGGATATGAAAAAGTATAATTATTACAGAATTGGTGCTAAAAGAATATCAAAATTCGTATTTTGCGAGGGTGATTTTCATCATTAAATCCTTACTTAACTGTTTGTCTATGTTTTCTAAAGCATGTGAATACGGGATTAGAGCCACTATCTTTATAGCAGCTGAATCTCTGAAAAATAATAGAGTCGGTCAAAAAGAAATCGCGGAAGAAATTGATTCTCCGGTGGCTTTTACTGCCAAAATTTTACAGAAGCTGGTTCGTTGTAATATTGTGAGTTCAGCAAAAGGTGTTGGAGGTGGTTTCAGTGTGGAAAAACACCGAATGAAAGAAGTTAAACTGGTAGAAATCGTTGAAGCCATAGACGGAGATTCCATTTTCAAAGGGTGTGGTTTAGGGTTAAGCGATTGTTCTGAAGACCGCCCTTGTCCAGTTCATGAAAAATTCAAATCAATACGGGGTGAGTTGGCTACCATGCTGGAATGTACCACTTTGGAAGAACTTGCTTTAGGGATTAAATCTGGTAATACCTTCTTACGATACTAATAAAAAGAGGCTTGAATTCAAGCCTCTTTTGTTATACCAATATTCCAATTTCAATTGTTTCCAGTTCCATTTTGTATTTATTCAGTTGGTGCTGAATAGTTTCGTTATCCCCATGGAAATATTTTCCGGTGCCAAACAGATTGCTGTAATAATCGATTCCCGCCAATAAGTTTTCCCTGAAATTTGTCAGTTTCTTTTGTTGGGCCATATTTTCGGTTTCAAAAAACTCCTGAACTTCATTCTTAAAATACTTCAGGTACAACGATAGTTCCTTAACAAACATATTTGGACGCGTTACGTTGTTTAAAACCGATTTGTATCCGTAAATATGCTGAACCATTTCCGATAAGGAATATTGTCGGTCGAAATAGGCAATATTCGGACCCGGACACACAACAACACCTTGTGCTTCTCCTTTTATTTTGATGTCGTTTTCCAATAAAGAAGCATTGGCCAATCCGATGCAAAGGCAGGCTTTCTCCGTTATGGCATTTTGTTTTTTGACAAATTCTCTTTCTGATATATAACCTCTTTCGGATTCCAGTTCGTCAAGTTTTATTTCTTGGTATTTTCGGGATGCCGTACAGATTCCTTTTTCATCGTACTGTTTGCTTAAGGCCAGGTATTTTTTAGGACAGGAACTTCCTGCTTTGTTTTCAAGGATGCGTTTCTGTTTCAGTGCTTCATTCGTGGTGCCTTTAATTGTATTAAACGGAACACCTAAAGGTGAAATATTACTCAAGTACAAATCGTCTTCTTTTGATTTTGCCAGTAATTCACGCGTTTCATTATCGGATGAAGTCGCTTCGGGAACCAACAAAAAAGGAGAACCCCAACCAACAGAATCCGTTTTATAGAAATCGAGTAAAAACTCATGTTCTTCAGCAGTTCCCACGCCACCCTGAACTGTGATTTTCAAATTCAGAGGTGTTTCGGGTACGGGAAGATTTTTTTGTTGCAGCGCTTTGCACAATAATTCATGGGCCGAAGTAATAAGAGTTTCTCTTTTCTGTTTGAACTCCTCCAGAATAGGCCCCAACAAATAACCTTCCGTAGCAAAAGCATGTCCGCCGCAATTCAAACCGGATTCGATGCGGTATTCGGAAACCCAAAGCCCTTTTTTAGCCAAAAAATTTCCCTGCACCAATGCTGAACGGAAATCACTCACTTTCAGTATTATTTTCTTTTTAAGATTGGCGTTTTGGTCCGGGAAGAAATCAGGAAAGGTTTCAAAGTAGCTGTATAATCTCGGATTCATACCGGCTGACAAAACTACGGACGAAGTTAAAGTGCTGTTGGCGAAACCTCTTAACGCCGCATGTGCATCGTTGAATTCTACGGGAAGCTGTGTGTTTTTTTCAAAGTTGTCTTTGTCGACTTTCGTCATGATGTTAATGTCGATATCACCGGGGAAGAGATTTTTTTCGAGATAGTTTTTAATGTTTTCCTTGATGATACATCCTTCCTGAATGAAATTTTCAAGTCCTTTTCGGAATTCAGATTTATTGGGAAGCATGGCAATATAGTTTTCCAAAGCCGCTTTACTTTCCGAAAGTTCTGTTTTAAAGCTTTCAAATTTTTCGGTTACAATTTTATCAACGGTATTAAGATAGGAGGTGATCCGTTTTGCCCTGTAGTCGCTTATTTTCTGTGAAATTTCCTGATACGGCAAATCAAATTTCTTACTGTAAAAAGCATTCATTTTTTCTATAAGATCGTCATCCATGATGGAAATCACCGACGAGATGCCGTATTGTGCCACCCGAATCGGACTGTCTATAGTGTACGCCAAGCCCATCACTGGTATGTGAAAAGTATGTAAATTGCTGGTTTTTAGCACATTCTTCATTGCATAGTATTTAATTAATTCACAAATATTATGCTTCTGTTTTTATAAAAAACTGATAAAAGTCATATTGTTTCTTTTTAATTAAGGATATTTTTGTCTTCTATTGTATTAGGTGCATGAATCGAAAGAAAACACAAATTTATATCGGCTGCATGCTCACCTTGGTGAGTGTGTTTGGCTTTTACAATTTTATAATATATGCGGAAGACGATTCCGGTAATCAAAAGCGATTGAGTGACCAGGCTCTTAAGGGACAGGAGCTTTGGCAGCAGAACAATTGCTTTTCATGCCATCAGTTGTATGGATTGGGAGGTTATTTGGCACCAGACCTGACGAACATTTATTCGGCAGAGAACAAAGGTGCTGATTATATCAAGGCTTTTTTAAACAGTGGAATAAAAGCGATGCCGAGATTTCATTTTACGGAGGATGAGAAAGAGGCAATCGTCACTTTTCTGAAAGAAGTAGATGAGTCCGGTTATTATCCTAATCATAAAGCTGCTATCAAAGCAGATGGTTGGGTGGAAATTGAATATAAAATAAGATGAACCACAAATAAATTATGTGGGAACAGAGATCGTAAAAGTATATGATACTCTTTACAAATGATAAATAGGTTTCAAATTGATGAATAATAAAATATCCTTATTATACTTGGCCACAGCTTTACTGGCTTTACTGCTTGGCATGCTTTTCGGAATTTTTTCCGGACTACAGTACATACTTCCCGAATTCATAAAAGAGATTTTACCTTTCAGCAGTTTAAGACCTTTCCATGTGACCAGTGTTATAGCGTGGATTATTCTTTGTGCTATAGGCGGTATCTATTATTATCTGTCCAATTCGGATGGCCCGCGTTTGTATTCGAATCGGTTATCGAAAATCCATTATCTGCTTTTTGGTGGGATTGGTATTTTGATTTATTACAATTATGCCATTGGAAATTTCGGCGGAAAAGAATATTTGGAGTTTCCTCCTTATCTGATATTGCCGATATTAATTGGCTGGTTACTCTTCGGGATTAATTATTACAAAACGATGGCCGGTAAAGTAAAGGACTGGCCGGTTTATTACTGGATGTGGGGTACAGGAATCGTTTTCATGGTCTATCACTTAAGTGAAGCTTACCTGTGGCTACATCCCGATATGAAAAACAATTTTATAAAATCGTTAGCCATTCAGTGGAAGGCGGGCGGCTCTTTTGTTGGCTCCTGGAATATGTTGGTTTACGGTACGGCGATTTATGTGATGGCAAAAATTAAAGGGGACGACAGTATCGGAAGACATCCGAAATCGTTTTTCTTTTATTTTCTCGGACTTACCAATCTAATGTTCGGATGGGCGCATCATATTTATATTGTTCCGACAGCACCTTGGGTTCGTTACGTTGCTTACGGTATCAGCATGACCGAATGGATCATATTATTCCACATGATTTACGAATGGAAAAAATCACTGCCGGAAAGCGCTAAAATCAAAAACCTGATTTCCTATAAATTTCTTGTAATGGCGGATGCCTGGGTGTTTTTGAACCTGATTTTAGCTTTGTTGTTTTCCATTCCGGCCATCAACTTTTTTACGCATGGAACACATATAACCGTAGCACATTCCATGGGAACTACAATCGGAATCAATACGACTATTTTATTGGCTTCGGTGTTGTTTATCGTAAATCAGATTAAACCTAATTTCAATCTTTCGCAAGTCAAAATAGGATTTCGGATTTTTAATATTTCGCTGTTGCTTTTCTGGTTAAGTCTGCTCATTGCCGGAATGAAGCGGAGCTATTGGATGTATTTCACCAAAGGGATTCCGTTTGCTGAAATGCAGTCACAGACGCATTGGGTTTACGTGTCTTTTTTACTTTTCGGAATCGGAATTTTTATCGGCTTACTTTTAATTGTAGTGCCGGTGCTTAAAATAATAGGAGGAACCTTCAAGCAAGGGAAACAAATGAAATTGATTACAAATGAAAAATCTTAAGGAGCAAATACTCGAATTAAAAAAACAGAAAAATGCGGTCATTTTAGCGCATTATTATCAGGATGCCGATATTCAGGAAATAGCTGATTATGTTGGCGACAGTCTTGGATTATCGCAAGAAGCAGCGAAAGCGGATGCTGATATTATTCTTTTTGCCGGCGTGCATTTTATGGCTGAAACTGCCAAAATACTGAATCCGGACAAAAAAGTGATACTTCCCGATTTAAATGCGGGATGTTCGCTGGCGGAATCATGTCCGGCAGATGTCTTTGGTGCTTTTGCTTTACGGCATGCTGATCATTTGGTGGTTACCTATGTGAATTGTTCCGCCGAGATCAAAGCGATGAGCGATATTGTCTGTACTTCTTCCAATGCGGTGAAAATCGTTGAATCCATCCCGGAAGAAGTGCCCATACTTTTTGCTCCCGATAAAAATCTGGGAAAATACATAATGGAAAAAACGGGACGCAAAATGACATTATGGGATGGTTCTTGTGTCGTGCATGAAGCTTTTTCCTTGGATAAGCTAATTGATTTGCATAAAAAACATCCAGATGCCGAAATTATAGCGCATCCCGAATCGGAAACACACATTTTAAATACCGCTAAATATGTTGGTTCCACAGCAGGTATGATCGATTATGTGAAGAAGAGCGACAGGACCAAATTCATAATTGCTACCGAAGCCGGAATATTATATAAAATGCAGCAGGAAGTTCCAGATAAAACATTAATTCCGGCGCCATCAAATGAAGACAATACTTGCGCCTGCAGTGAATGTGCTTATATGAAGGTCAATACACTTCAGAAAGTATACGATTGTTTGCTGAATGAAAGCCCTGAAATCATTGTGCCGGAAACGATCAGAAAAAGAGCATTAATCCCAATTGAAAGAATGTTGGAATTATCAAAATAGCTATGAGAGCAGATTATTTAATCATTGGTTCAGGTGTGGCGGGTTTAACATTAGCCCTTAAAATTGCCAATTATTATCCTGGGCGAAAAGTCGTCATCATAACAAAATCGGAAAAAGGGGAGTCCAATACGAAATATGCCCAGGGAGGAGTCGCTGTAGTGATTAACGAAATTGAAGATTCGTTTGATAAACACATCCAGGATACACTGATTGCCGGGGATGGCATTTGTGATCCTGAAATTGTTGAAATGGTGATAAGTGAAGGACCGAGACGTTTTAGGGAATTGGTATTATGGGGAGCGAAATTCGATAAGAATCCGGATGGTGGATTTGATTTGGGAAAAGAAGGAGGGCATTCCGAAAATAGGGTGGTGCACCATAAGGATCAGACCGGATTTGAAATTGAACGCGCGATTTTAAAACAGGTTGGAAGAACCAAGAATATTACTATTCTGGAATACCATTTCGCTCTCGACCTGTTAATGCATGACAAGAAATGCTATGGGGTTTATCTGTTGAATGAAAATGACGGAACCATTGAAGTCTGTGAGGCGGGTTATACGATTTTGGCAACTGGAGGAATAGGTCAGGTTTACGGTCATACTACAAATCCTGAAATTGCGACGGGGGACGGAATCGCAATGACTTACAGGGCAAAGGGAAGAATTAAGGATATGGAGTTTATTCAATTCCATCCCACCGCTTTGTATGATAAAACTTCTTCAGATACCTTCTTGATTTCTGAAGCGGTTAGGGGCTTTGGAGCATTTTTGAGGAACTCAGCCGGACATCGTTTTATGTTTGATTATGATGCCAGAGGGGAATTGGCTTCAAGGGATATTGTTTCTCAAAGCATTTATAAGGAATTAAAAGAGAATCAGGAAAAATGCGTGTATTTAGATTGCACTCATTTGAATCCTGAGGATTTTAACCGTCATTTTCCAATGATTTACAGTCATTGTAAAAGTTTAGGGATTGACATTGCAAAAGAATGGATTCCCGTGATTCCGGCACAGCATTATCTTTGTGGTGGAATTATGGTGGATAAAAACGGGAAGACATCCATCGAACATCTTTTTGCCTGCGGCGAATGTTCCCGAACCGGATTGCATGGCGCTAATCGTTTGGCTTCGAATTCGTTATTGGAAGCTTTGGTTTTTTCGGACAGGATTTTTAAATACATAGCAGGACGATCCCTGATTTCGTTAATGCTCACTTACGAATTTCCGGCCTGGAGTACAGTGGGAAAAGCGGAAATAGCCCCAGATTATTTGAAGCAAAAGAAAGAAGAACTCCAGTTGCTGATGCGCGAAAATGTCGGTATTGTAAGGAATGACGCTGATTTGATTGCTGTTCAGAAAAAAATAGTTGACCTGCAGGAGGAAGTTGAGGTAAAATACCACAAGCATAAAGTAACAACGCCTCTTTGTGAACTCCGCAACATGATTCAGGTTGCTCTGTTGATTATAGACGAGTCTGTGCATCGCAGCAAAAATTGCGGTGGTTTTTTAAAGGTTAATGATTGTTTAATATCATAAAAACTGACTTGAGTTGCCATGATTACTCTCAAACAACTACAATCGAAAATAGTATCGCTTTTCCAATACAAAAAGAGCGAACGTACATGGCATATTCCGTTTTTAGCTTCACTATGCGTTGGGATTCCTTTATTCATAGGATGTTATTTTGATAAGCCAACCAACGGAATAACTGCGAGTATAGGAGGGCTGGTTTTTTTGTATCTGCCTTCAAGTTCACTGGCGCGCCGTATGGTTACTGTTCTGGCGTGTTCATTCGGATTCGTTTTTGCTTTCACCATTGGGGTTTTGTTCAGTTTTAATCCGTATCTGTCTTCATTGGTTTTGGGTCTTTTTGCTGCTTTTGTGCATTGGGTTTCCCGTTTTTATCAGTTAAAACCACCTGGGAATTTTTTCTTTATCATGATTGCTTCCATAGCAAGTTGTATGCCTTTTAACCTTGAGATCATACCCGTAAAAGTCGGACTGATCGCGATGGGAACCATGTTGGCCTGTATGATTGCGTTTATTTACAGCATTCTGCTAACAAAAGGAACCCTTTTTAAATCGGAATTTGTTGTGGTTGTGCAAAAAAATTACTCCACAATTTTTGAGGCTGTCATCATCGGCTTTTTTATGTCACTTTCCCTGCTTACCGGTTTATTGCTGAAATTGGACAATCCGTATTGGATTCCTATTTCCTGTGCTGCAGTTATTCAGGGTGTCACATTGGAGCAGATATGGAGAAGAACTTTTCAGCGTATTTTGGGTACTTTTCTCGGACTTGGACTCACATGGTTACTGCTGGGTTTAAAACTGAATTTGTTTTGGATTTGCTTCTGCATCATGGCATTTCAGTTTGTCGTAGAAACACTAATCGTAAGACAATACGCCTTGACGATTATTTTTATGACACCGCTGACTATCTTTTTAGCGGATATCGGCAATTCGATTCCCATAGACCCGAACGGATTAATTGCCGCACGTTTCTTCGATATTGTAATAGGAAGTTTCATTGGAGGGTTTGCCGGTTGGCTATTACACCATAGGTATCTTCGTGATAAATCTGAAAAACAAATCAGAAAAACCCGAATCGCCATATGCCGGAACAGGGTCACATATTTTTAAAAATTGTTATTTAAGATGATGCTGAAAGGATGAAGGAATTTCTTTCGTTTTTTTTTTGTAACTTTAGAGGAGTTTATTTCTCGGCGTTCGAGAGCATTGAAAGTGTCAAAAATATAATGAGTCATTAATTATTTCATAACAGTCATAAGTATGCAGATAGATTTAGATTTGTTGTATTCTTGGGGAGGCATCACTAAGGAGTATAAAAAAAATGAAATTATTTTTTACGAAAACACCACAGCAAGGTTTTATTATCAGATTCTGGAGGGCTGCGTAAGGCTGTTCAATACCAATGATAAGGGAAAAGAATTTACCGAGGCTTATTTTTGGTGTGGAGACAGTTTTGGAGAACCTCCGCTGCTAATCGATAAAGACTACCCTGCAAGTGCAGTTGCTTTAAGGGACTGTACAATTATAAGGCTTCCGAAGGAAAGTTTTCTTAAAATTTTAGAGGAATACCCTTGTATACAGAAACATTTTCTCGATTTGATGGCTGACCGTGTTCATAGTAAAATAATGTTTTCCAAGGACATCATCAATCAAAAGCCCGAATTCAGAATAAATGCATTCTTAAAAGCCCAAAAAAACTGTGATAATGATGAAAAATGGCTTGTTCCGTACACCCGTCAGGAAATAGCGAATTTTACCGGCTTAAGGGTTGAAACAGTTATCAGGGTGTTTTTAAAGATGAAAGATGCCAATAAAATAGAGCTGGTAAACCATAAAATTTATTACTGATGAAACTTGAAATAAAGTTTTGGTTACGATTCTCTTTGGCGAATCTGTTCATTGTAGCGTTGTTAGGTTTACTCATGCGTTATAAAATTGGATTTGAATTTCCCTATCTCGATCAAAAAAGTCTCCAGCTTTCCCATTATAATTTTGCATTTACCGGATGGATTAGTCAGACGTTAATGGTACTGATGATTTATACACTTCAGAACAGATTAGCAGATTTTAAAGTCGGAAAATACACGAAAGTGCTCTTTTTCAACCTGATTTGTTCTTACGGAATGCTCGTTTCCTTCATCGTTCAGGGATATGGATTGTTCTCTGTTACATTTTCGCTGCTGTCAATTTTCATATCCTATTATTTTGCTTTATTGTTTTTAACTGATTTAAAGCTGGTCAGTAAGGTGAATCTTTTCAAAAATTGGTTTAAAGCGGCTCTTTTTTTTAATGTTGCTTCCTCTTTAGGATCTTTTGCATTGGTTTATATGATGGTCACAAAAAATATCCTTCAGACGGAGTACCTGGCTTCTATTTACTACTTTCTGCACTTTCAGTACAACGGATGGTTTTTGTTTGCCTGTATGGGTTTGTTTTTTGATTTTTTCGGACTTAAAAAGTCGGAAGACCCTTTTTTTGCCACTTCGTTTAAGTTGTTTTTTGTTTCTGGTATTCTGGCGTATGGCTTGTCGATTTTGTGGATGAAACTGCCTGTCTGGCTCTATATAATAGTTACGGCAGCAGCTATCATTCAGGTATACGCTTGGTTTAGGCTTCTTTTCGGATTTTTTAGAATGAAAAAAGATGAAATTAGGAAACTCGATTTTTCCATGCGGTATGTTTTACTCTTCGTAGGATTCGCGTTAAGCATTAAATTACTTCTTCAGTTAGGTTCTACCGTGCCGGCGATAAGTAAACTTGCCTTTGGTTTTCGGCCTATTGTAATTGCCTATCTTCATTTGGTTTTATTGGCTGTTATTTCCTTGTTCCTCCTTTTTCGAATTCAGGTTGAGGCTTTCTTTCCGCGATTCGGGAACACAGTCTTCGGATTAATTCTTTTTTCAATCGGAGTAGTATGCAATGAAATTATTTTGGCAATTCAGGGGATAGCTTCTTTCAGCTATACGGCGATTCCTTATGTAAATGAATTACTTTTCGGAGTTGCTGCAGTTTTGG
>NZ_DATIDM010000113.1:0-22680 GCF_035456225.1 Flavobacterium sp.
CTGAAAATGATTTAAAACGCTGGAGCCATTTGGATTTGGCAAAAGATACCGTCCCGGGAATGAGCGTGGATAAGGCTTATACCGAATTACTCAAAGGTAAAAAAGGCACGAAAGTAATTGTCGGAGTTGTGGATTCCGGTATCGATATTGACCATGAAGACTTAAAACCATCCATTTGGACTAATCCGAAGGAAATCGCCGGAAACGGAAAAGACGATGACAACAACGGTTACATCGACGACATCCACGGTTGGAATTTCCTTGGAAATGCCGAACATGAAAACATGGAATTCGTGCGCATCATGAAAAAAGGCGATGACGGATCGGATACCTACAAAAAAGCCAAAGCAGAATACGATAAAGGCATGCAGGAAGCCCAACAGGGTAAAATGCAGGTGGATTTTATCATTGCCGGCGACAAAGCCATTGCCGATCATCTGAAAAAGAAAGATTACACTTTGGAAGATGTTCAGAAGATCCAAACCACAGATCAGACTTTGTTACAATACAAAGGGATGATGACACAGATTTTAGCACAAGTCGGCTCCAAAAAAGATTTCGACAAAGAAATCGAAGAATACAAAGACCATGTATATGGAGAGATGAATTATCACTTAAACCTGCAGTTTGACGGCAGAAAAGTGGTAGGCGACAATCCGGAAGACCTTAACGATAAAAAATACGGAAACAACAATGTTATCGGCCCTGAGAAAAAAGGCGCAAAACACGGTACGCACGTAGCGGGAATCATCGCGCAAACCAGAGGCAACAGCCTGGGTGGTGACGGTGTGGCAGGCAACAATGTGCAGATTATGGCTGTACGAGCCGTACCGGATGGGGACGAGTACGATAAAGACATCGCATTGGGTATCCGTTATGCGGTAGACAACGGTGCTAAAGTCATCAACGGTAGTTTCGGAAAATATTTTTCAACACATCCGGAATGGGTACACGATGCCATTAAATATGCGGCTTCAAAAGACGTTTTGGTAATTTTCGCTGCCGGAAACGAATCTTATGATTTGGATACGATGAACAAATATCCAACCGATTCGTACAACAACCAACCTGAAATTTCCAACAACGTACTAATTATTGGGGCTACAGCACCTACATATGGCACGGATATGGTGGCAAGCTTCTCCAATTACGGAAAAAACAGCGTGGATATTTTCGCTCCAGGAGATAAAATCTATGCTACTACGCCAAGCAATTCCTACCAGTACCTGCAGGGAACTTCTATGGCTTCTCCGAACGTAGCCGGTGTTGCCGCGCTGATCCGCTCGTATTATCCGAGTCTGACAGCAGCACAGGTAAAACAGATTATCATGGATTCCGGAACCCCACTGACCAATAAAATAAAAGTAGGAGAAACCGAAGACATAAAGCCATTTAACGAAGTTTCCAAATCAGGAAAAATAGTAAATGCTTACAACGCCCTGTTAATGGCATCCAAGATGGCTAAAAAATAATTATATTTGACAAATGTATAATCGGAAGGGAAAAATCCCTTCCTTTTTATTTGATTGAAAATGAAAAAATACCTTTTACTGTCGTTGTTCGTTACCGGCGTTGTGTCTGCGCAAAACAACCCTAATCCGGGATACTGGCAACAACACGCTGATTACAAAATGGAGGTTTCCATGGATGTGAAAACCTACCAATACAAAGGAAAACAAACCTTGGTCTATACGAATAATTCACCGGACACTTTGCGCCGCGTGTATTATCATTTATTCAACAATGCGTTCCAGCCGAACAGCGCTATGGATGCCCGTCTTAAAAGCATCAAAGACCCGGACGGACGCATGGTAACTAAAGTAAAAGTCGGCGATAAAGAAATCAAGGAAAGCCGCATAGCCGCTTTAAAACCAAACGAAATAGGATTTCTCAAAATCACAAACCTGAAACAGGACGGTGTGACTGCCAATAATAAAACAGTCGGAACCATTTTGGAAGTGGATTTAGCAAAACCTTTATTACCTCATGCCTCAACCACTTTTACTCTGGACTTTAACGGACAGGTGCCGGTACAAATCAGACGTTCAGGACGCAACAACAAAGAAGGCGTAGAACTTTCCATGTCGCAGTGGTATCCTAAAATGGCGGAATACGATTTCGAAGGATGGCAGGCCGATCCATATATCGGAAGGGAATTTCACGGTGTCTGGGGGAATTTCGACGTAAAAATCACCATCGCCAAAGAGTACGTTTTGGGTGCTACGGGATACCTGCAGAACAAAAACGAAATCGGACAAGGCTATCAGGACAATGGTGTAGTTGTGACACTTCCGAAGAAACAGAAAAATTTAACCTGGCATTTTATCGCGCCAAATGTACACGATTTCACGTGGGCGGCTGATAAAAATTATCTGCACGATATCGCACAGGTTCCAGGTGGCGCTACCATTCATTTCCTGTATAAGAACAATCCGAAAATCATCGATAACTGGAAAAAATTACAGCCAGCAACCGTTAGACTGATGGAAATCTACAATACCACCGTAGGCAAATATCCGTATGACCAATATTCGGTTATTCAGGGTGGTGATGGCGGAATGGAATATGCGATGTGCACCCTTATCCTTGGTGAAGGCACTTTCGAAGGGTTGTTGGGCGTTACCGCGCACGAAATGGCGCATTCCTGGTTCCAGCACGTCTTGGCTTCCAATGAGGCTAAAAACAGCTGGATGGACGAAGGATTCACTACTTGGTTGGAGAACTACGGTTTAAATGAAATCGCCGATAAAAAAGTCGAAAATCCTCATGAAGATTCCTATAAGGGTTATTATTCCCTTGTAAAATCAGGCAAGGAACAGCCGCAGACCACGCATGCCGACCGTTATGACGAAAACCGTCCGTACAGCATTCAGGCGTACAGCAAAGGAAATGTTTTCTTATCGCAATTGGAATACCTTATCGGAAAAGAAAACCTGATGAAAACCATCAAAAGATATTATGTCGACTATAAAATGACCCACCCTACTCCCAACGACATCAAACACGTGGCGGAAAAGGTTTCAGGGGCTAATTTAGACTGGTATCTGACGGAATGGACAAAAACCACCAATACGATCGATTACGGCATCAAATCGGTGGAAGAAAACGGGAAAAACACCAAAGTAACGCTCGAGCGCCTAGGAAGAATGCCAATGCCTCTAGATATTGTGGTAACGTATCAGGACGGTTCACAGGAAAGTTTCTATGTGCCGCAGACACTAATGCGTTGGAACAAACCAAACCAAACGTCGTTAAAACGAACAGTTACCGATGGCTGGGACTGGGCCTACCCTACTTTTGAATTTACCATCGGCAAAGAAAAAGGAAAAATCAAATCTATCGTGATTGACCCAAGCGGACTCATGGCCGATTTCGATAAAGCGAATAATGTTTACAACAAATAACAACAAAAGCTGTCTGAAAAGGCAGCTTTATTTTTTTATGAACTTTTCCACTTGATATTATGAATTTTATTCAATATACAGGTATGGGCAATATATCCCCGCTTCGGAAAATCACCCTACTTTGAGTTACATACTAAAATAAAAAGCTACCGTGTGGGCACAAATGTTATACATAAATCATTTGGCCACAGATGATACGGATTAAACTGATTGGCACAGATTTTTTAGAATAAACTAAAAAATTGGTGTAAATCTGTATAATCTGTGTGCAATTTTAGATGTGTCAAAACGGTAGCAATAAAGAGGCGATATATAAATAAAATTACCCGTATTTTTGTTTTCAGACTACAAACCCACAATGGAAAAGAAGCATTCCCACTTCTGTTTTCATTTCGCACATGAACTTCGTATCTTTGCCACTGAAATGAGAAACACCTATCCAAAGCACGAAAAGCTGAAAAGCAAAACCACGATCGATTTACTGTTTTCCGAAGGGAAGTCGGTGTCGAAATACCCATTGCGTTTGGTGTTTGTCCCGACAACCCTCGAAAACGAAGAACGTCTTAAAATGGGGGTTTCGGTTTCTAAAAAATATTTTAAAAAAGCTGTCGACCGAAATTATTTCAAAAGGGTACTGCGTGAAACCTATCGCCTGAACAAATCATTGCTTCTGGACAACATGCAAGAACCTTATGCCTTTATGTTTTTCTATCAGAGCAAAGAACGGCTCTCCTATCAGGAAATAAATAAAAAAACCATCCAGCTTTTTGAAAAGTTTATCGAAGCGACCAACTCCGATTCCAAATAATTACGGATCAAAAACACTTTTTCTTACAGTTTTTGCGTTACTCATTAAAAACCAAAAGCTTATGAGAACGATCCTCTTTTATTTATCACTATTGCTTATTCCGATATCCTGCAAGGAAGCAATCGCTGAAGATGCAATGATGGCCGTTGCGGTTGACTCCGTTGCGGTTGAAGATACTGATGCCATAGTAGAATCTGCTTTGCTTTCTCCGCCGCCTCCCAGCGACTATTCCGAGAAAAAAATGGAGACTGCAAGTCTAGTCGAAAAGGAAGATATTCAGCCCAAAATTATTAAAACGGGACGATTGCGCTATGAAACAGCCGATCTTGAAAAATCCTTTTCATCTGTAAAAAAAGCCATAACCAATCACAAGGCTTCCGTTCAGAGTGATGTTTCCGGAAAAAATGATGATTATCTATACAGAAATGTCACCGTCCGCATCCCGAGTGCTTCTTTCGATGTTTTCATAACAGAAATCAGTCAGGGCGTGAACCACTTTGACCGCAAGGAAATATCCTCCGAAGACGTTACCGAAGAATACATTGACGTTCAGGCGCGGCTCAATGCGAAAAGAGCGTTGGAAAAAAGGTATTTCGAATTATTAGGCAAAGCCACCAAGGTCTCTGAAATGCTGGAAATCGAGAGTTCGCTTTCTGAAGTCCGCGAAGATATCGAGGCTAAAGAAGGACGTTTAAAATACCTTCAGAGTCAGGTTTCCATGAGTACGGTCGATCTGGAAATGTACACCAACATCCCGTCCGAAAGCGGTGCTACGGCCTCATACGGAGGAAAAATGGGCAATGCCCTCAAAGAAGGTTTCAACAACATTGCAACTTTCTTCTTAAGAATGTTAAACATTTGGCCTTTTATCCTTATTTTCGTGATACTCTTCTTCCTTATCCGAAGACGACGCCAAAGAAAAACGACTTAAAATGCTATCAGTACTAAAAAGAAAATACGTCCTCCCTGTTTTGGCAGGCGGATTTTTATTTGTGGGGGCGAGTTTCAAACAAGATTTTTTTGAAATCGCCAAGCAAATAGAAATTTTCACCACACTTTTCAAAACCGTAAACCAAAATTACGTAGACGAAGTGAACCCCGGCGAATTAATGGACAAGGCAATCAAAAACATGCTGGCCGATCTGGATCCGTACACCAATTATTTCAACGAGCAGGATGTGGCGCGTTTCAAAATCAATTCTACCGGAGAATATACCGGTATCGGTGCCATGATCAACCGAAAAGAAGGCCGCTTGATCGTGGTGGAACCCTACAAAAATTTCCCAGCCGATAAAGCCGGACTAAAAGCCGGAGATGAAATTATTCAGATTGGCGATGTAAATCTAGTGGATTTTAAAGAAGACGCAGGAACACTTTTGCGCGGGGCAAAAAACACCAAAGTGGACATCAAATACAAACGTCAGGGTAAACTGATGACCACACAAATCACATTGGACGAAGTAGAGGTAAAGGCCGTTCCATTTTATTCCTTACTTTCTGATAAAACAACGGGGTATATCGTATTGTCCCAGTTCAACACCAAAGCTTCCTTTGAGGTAAAAGAGGCGCTGACCAAACTGAAAGGGGATGGTGCCACCAAAATAATCCTCGATTTACGTGGAAATCCGGGTGGTTTATTACATGAAGCCGTAAACATCTGCAACCTTTTTGTTCCTCAAAACGAAGTGATTGTAACTACAAAATCCAAAAACGAAAAACACAACAACACCTACAAAACACAAAGGGCTCCGGTAGATTTGGAGATTCCGCTAGTGGTTTTGATGGACGGGAAAAGCGCCTCGGCCTCCGAAATTGTAGCCGGCGCTTTACAGGATCTTGACAGAGCAGTAATTGTTGGGACGCGTAGTTTTGGAAAAGGACTGGTGCAACGCCCTTTAGATCTAACCTACGGAACACAGGTAAAAGTTACTATTTCAAGATATTACACACCTTCCGGAAGATGCATCCAGGCGTTGGATTATACGCATAAAGACAAAGACGGAAAGGCCATCCGTACCGAATCCAAAAACTACAACGCTTTTAAAACCCGAAAAGGAAGAACGGTTTACGACGGCGGAGGCATTCAGCCCGATGTGGAACTGTCGGAGGCCAAACAAAGCACCATCGCCGCTGCTTTAATGAAAAACGACGGTGTCTTTAATTTTGCCACGGAATATTATTATAAAAATCCGAATTTAGGGACTGCCATCCCGGTTCTGACCGACGCCGATTTCGCAGCTTTCAAAGCTTTTCTCAAGAAAGATAACTTTCAGCTGGATACCGAAACGGAAATTGCACTGAAAAACACCTTGGCTACTGCCAAGAAAGAAAAAATAGACGAATCCATAGCGGTGGAATACCAGCAATTGCTTTCTGCCTTACAGCGTAGCGAGGAAAAAGAACTCGAAAAAAACAAACTTGAAATCAAGGAGTTGCTGTTGGATGAAATCATTAAACGCTATCAGTACAGAGAAGGATTGTATCAGTATTACACGAAAAGCAATGTTGAAATTTCCAAGGCTGCATCGATTTTAAACAATACCGCGGAATATAATAAAATTCTTAAAAACTAAATTTCGTATCCTTTTTAATCCAGCAATGCTTTTTTATGATAATTTTGCCTTTTATTTCTAATTTTTAATATTGTGAGTTCACACAGCAGCAGCCACCTTAACAAACTGACTCTAGGTGGTTTAATTGTAACCTTAGGGATTATTTACGGAGATATTGGTACTTCTCCACTTTACGTAATGAAAGCCATCATTGGCGAGCAGGCAATTAATTCCGACGTCGTCCTTGGTGCCATTTCCTGTATTTTCTGGACACTGACTTTACAAACTACATTCAAATATGTAATCTTAACGCTTCGAGCGGACAACAAAGGGGAGGGAGGGATTTTCTCGCTGTACACTTTGGTTAAAAAACTAAAGAAAAAATGGCTGATTGTTCCCGCTATCATTGGGGGAAGCGCCCTTTTGGCCGATGGAATCATCACGCCGCCCATTTCTGTATCGTCTGCCATTGAAGGGTTAAAGACCTATAACCACGATCTGAACACTATTCCCATTGTTATTGCCATCCTGTTTGTCCTTTTCTTTATCCAACGATTTGGAAGCAAGTTTGTCGGAAAGTTCTTTGGCCCGATGATGCTGCTTTGGTTTGGAATGCTGGGCGTATTGGGATCGATTCATCTTTTAGGGAATATAGAAGTACTTAAAGCTTTAAACCCTTATTATGCGATTCATCTGCTGCAGGTGCATCACGAAGGATTTTATGTTTTAGGATACGTTTTCCTTTGTACCACCGGGGCAGAGGCGTTATATAGTGATTTAGGGCACTGCGGGATCAAGAACATCCGTATCAGCTGGATTTTTGTAAAAACCATGTTGGTCATCAACTATTTCGGACAAGGGGCTTACCTGATTGCAAACCAGGGAAAAACATTAGTTGAATTGAGCGGTAGCGAAAGTAACCCGGGAAACCCGTTCTATCTGGTAATGCCGGACTGGTTTCTGCCTTTCGGAATTGCGATTGCCACATCGGCGGCTGTTATTGCATCACAGGCTTTAATCAGTGGTTCGTTTACCCTGATTTCGGAAGCAATGCGCCTGAACTTATGGCCAAAAGCCCGCATTAAATATCCGACAGAATTAAAAGGGCAATTGTATATTCCATCCATCAACTGGTTGTTATTTGTTGGCTGTGTGTTCATTGTCGTACATTTTGAAGAATCCGGAAATATGGAGGCCGCGTATGGTTTGGCAATCGTACTTTGTATGATCATGACCACCATTTTACTTGGTTTCTTCATGGTTTTAAAACGTTACCATCCGGTTTTCATCATTGTTGTACTGGCAATGTATTTATCGATTGAATTTTCCTTCTTCATTGCAAACATCAATAAATTCCCTCACGGAGGTTATGTATCCGTATTTATTGCCGGTTTATTGGCGTTGGTCATGATCGTATGGTTTACCGCCAAGAAAATCAGGAAAGAATATACGGAATTTGTCAAAATAGACACTTTCAAAAATGTAATTTCCGATCTGAGTAACGATCTTTCCATACCGAAATATGCTACGCATTTAGTTTATTTAACTAATGCGGAAATGAGCCATGAAATTGAATCAAAAATTGTATATTCGATTTTACAAAAAAGACCAAAACGCGCTGATATCTATTGGTTCGTACACGTGAATGTAACCGATGAGCCGTATGAAATGGAATACCGCGTGCGCGACGTGGTAAAAGACGACATCATCCGTGTGGATTTCTATTTAGGATTCCGTGTGGCACCTCGCATCAACCTGCTTTTCAAAAAAGTGGTTCAGGATATGGTAAAAAATGGGGAAGTCGACATCACCAGCCGTTATGAATCCTTACAACGCAACAACGTGATTGGGGATTTCAAATTCGTACTGATTGAAAAATTCATGTCTTATGACAACGATTTTCCTTGGTACCGAAGAATAATTTTAGATCTTTACTTTTTATTGAAAAAAGTCAGTTTATCGGAAGAAGAAGCATTTGGATTGGACAGCAGCTCGGTAAAAGTAGAGCAATATCCGATATTGATCAATCCGCCTGCAGACATCAATTTACATCGAATTAAAGACCGTAGCCATCATTAAGATGAAAAAAATAGTTTTCTTTTTATTATTGCTTACCCATTTTGCACAGGCGCAGGAGGAGGTTGTACATTCCGTATATTTTGAATTTGACAAATTCAGCCTTGACGAAAAACAGGCCAATGAAGTGGTCGCATTCGTAAAAGCAATCGACACTGCCCGAATTGAGAGCGTACAAATTTATGGCTATTGTGATGATCGGGGGAAAGACGCTTACAATTACAAACTTTCAAGCAACAGGGCCAATACCATAAAAGCCAAATTGATCGAAAAAGGGATCAAAAACGTAATTATAGTAACCATCGAAGGAAAAGGACGCATCTTGATTGATGACGATATCGTTGAAAATCTTCCCGAAGTACGCCAGAAAAACAGACGTGTCGATGTGGTGATGAATTTCAAACCGGTTCCGCCAAAACCCATACCGGGAGTTTATAAAGACATCAAGAAAGATTTGATCGTAGGTGATCGCATTTATCTCGAAAAGATTTTATTCGATAACGGAAGCAGTAAACTTACTTCTAAATCCAAGCAGGAATTGGAAAGAATTGCCCGTATCCTTCACAAATACAAAAACATTCAGTTTGAAATTCAAGGGCATATCTGCTGCACGCCAACTTTCCAGAGAGAGGCCATCGATAAGGATACGCGCAAGAGAATGCTTTCCATAAACCGTGCTGAAGCGGTATATAAATACCTTATCTTCAAAAGAATCGACAAGAACAGAATGACCTACAAAGGCTATGGAAACACAAGGCCCTTAGGAAATGGTCCGGATCAGGACAGACGCGTGGAACTGGTTATTACGAAAATCTAACAGCTTATGAAGAGGCTTTTTACTTTCTTTTTTTTATTCGGTCTAACGTTGAGTTATTCGCAGGAACTGACTCAAGTGAAAACCGATAAATATTCCGTTTATTTTGACTTTGACAAGCACAAATTAACCGACGAAGAAGATAAAAGGCTTAACGATTACATAAAAAGCCTTGGAGACATCGTAATCCTTTCCATTGGGCTTGAAGGTTTTTGCGATGACAGGGGAAGTATCGAGTACAACAGGGCATTATCCAACCGCCGTGCCAAAACCGTATCCGATATCCTTCAGGAAATTGCTTCCAAACAAAAAAACGTGGAAGGAAAAGGGAAGATTGATTTACGAATTACCGAGCTCCAACTTAACGATGACGAATTGGATGCCACCCGACAATTGAACCGAAGAGTCGACATTTACCTTGAATATTTCCATAACGACTTCATCGACCTTAGTAAACCAAAAGACTCGGTGCCTTCAAAGATACAGGTAGAGAACCGTCAGCTTCGTCTAAAAACTTTCGAGGACAAACCGCTTAAAGTAGGGGACATCATCAAATTAAAAGATCTTTATTTTGAAGGTGGGCGCGCCGTTTTGTTGAGAAAATCAGAAAAACAGCTGGAGAAACTGCTGAACGAACTAAAAAACAATCCGAATTTCAAATTCCAGATACAGGGTCACGTTTGCTGCATTGACACACAGTATTTCCGTGATGCGGTGGATGAAGATACCGGTATAAACAACCTGTCCGAAGCAAGGGCCAAAGCTATTTTTGCGTATTTAAAAGCCAACGGAATTCCGGAGGAGAGAATGACCTACAAAGGATTTGGCCGTGATTATCCTTTGGAAGGTGCCAAGGAACACAACAACAAACGCGTGGAAATCTCCATTACCAGCATAGATTAGCCTCTTTTCATTTCGATGTGCGGAATGTCATCTTCCAAGTACATTTCACTCGTTTGCACAAACCCATGGCTTTCATAGAACTTCTGCAGGTAGAGTTGTGCCGAAATCGAGATATTGGATTCACCAAAGTGCACTGAAATTCCCGCTATGGCTTCCCTCATGAGATCATGACCCCATTTTTTGTCGCGATATCCCGGTTTTACAATCACTCTCCCGATGGAAGCTTCCTCGAAATAATCCCCCGGACCAAACAAACGCGCGTAAGCCACCAGAACACCATCATAGGTTCCTAAAAGATGTAACGCTTTGTCATCTTTGCCATCAATGTCCTGATAAACGCAATTTTGCTCCACTACAAACACTTCTGATCGCAGTTGTAGTATTTGGTATATTTCGGAAGCAGAAAGGGTCTTAAATGGCTTTATTTCGAATTTTGGCTTCATTTTTTTTCGGTTTTAGGAATTGTGTGGATTTTATTATCGATTCCAATTCAAAAATCATGTCCCTTTTCGTACTCGAAGGGTTGTAAACAAATCCTTCTACAATGATATAGCGACGGTTGGGTGAATCTTTTATTACATAATTCAGGAAAGGGCCGTTCATGAAATTGTTTTGCAATTCCCAGGTTCCTCGCATTTCAAAAGCGGGTTTATCATCGATCCGTGTTTTCGAAATGTAAGGGTAGTAACTTTCTTCGGTCTGCATACTGGATTTATCGAGCATGCCATGTATGTATTTTTTTCCTATGGAATCCCGGATACGAATGACATTATCGACAATACTGCCTTTTTTGAACGAAGAAAGGGGAACCTGATAAATCAGCAGGCTGGAATTACCCGAAGGAATGTCTTTTTTAAGCCAAGCGAATTTATGCTTCAATAGGGCGTAGGAGAAATCCTCGGGAATCTGAACGGTGATATTGAACTTCTGCCTGATTTTCTGATCGTTAAACAACGCCTTGGCGGTGGCTTTCTGATTTTCGATAATCTCGGAATAATTGATACTGCCCGTTAAAGTAGGCGAATGCAATTCGATCGTTTCAATGATTTCGTTCCAATTGTGGCCGCTGATGTAAAAGATGTTCTGTGGTACGGCATATTTATCCATTACATGTTTGAACTCGGGATGTGCCGCTTTGGAAATGACAACGATATTTCGGGCAAGCCGAACATTGCTGTTAAAAATTTTTGGTGAATACTGGTTAAGAGTAAACAACGGTTCTTCTTCCTGAAGGCCATCCACCGGAGCGGCCAGTTTTTTTCGGAGTACATCACCAACTTCACCGTTCCATAAAACATCGTCGATGATTACGGAAACCGAATTGATTTTACCGGTAGATACGGGCAAAGCCAAACTGTCCTGTTTAACAGATTTTTTGCAGGCTATGGAAAATAGCAACAGGAACAGGCCGAAAAAAAAATTCGCTTTTCTCACAGTGTTGTTTTGAAAAGCGAATTTACTAAATTATCCGTTGATTTTGAGTTTCATTCCGGGTCTGATATTGTCCCCTTTTATACCGTTCAGTTTTTTGATCGCATCTACAGTAGTTCCTTGTTTTTTGGAAATGCTGATTAATGAATCACCGGACTTAACGATGTATTCTCTGATTTTATCTTGTTCGCGTTTACGAACTTCTTTTTTAACCTGTTCTTTTTCGGTAACAGTTTGAGCCACGGTTTTGGTTTCGATGGCTTTAACTATCAGTTTCTGTCCCAACTGAAGGCTTTCGTTTTCCAGTTTATTCATTTCTTTCAACTGGGCTACCGACAAGTTGTGTTTTTGTGCGATTTGCGTCAGATTATCATTTTTCTGAACCACATAAGTTGCTTCCGAAGCGGTTTCGTTTTGCTCTTTAACGTCTTTGGTTTCATCCGCTTTCACAATGGGTTCTGAAACTTTCACCACATCGGCTTTTTTCTTTTTAGCCGATTTGTCAGCCACCATAACAGTGGTTTCGTATTGGATTTTTAATTTCTGACCAGCATTAACCCCGGAACCTTTGATCTTGTTCCATTTCTTCAGTTCTGATGTTGAAACATTGTTTTTATCCGCGATTTCAGAAAGGTTGTCTCCGCGTTTTACGGTATAGTACTTGATTTTGGTCTTTTGAACCGCTTTGGTGATTACTTCTTCTTTATCAAAATCAGAAGCATCACTGTTGGAGGCTATCGCAGTCTGTGTAGTATCCGAAACAATAGTTCTCGGGGTTTTCACTTTAAACTGCTGTTTTTCCCTTTTGCTTTCTTCGTAATCAACATAAGCATACACTTTGTCTTCATTTGAGGTAAAAATCGCTAATTTGTTTTTAGGCAAACGGATATAATGCGCTTTATCGGAAACAAAAGGAACCACGTTACGCTTGTAAATCGGATTTAAAAAACGAAGTTGTTCTTCCGGCATGTCTAACAAATCGGCAATCTGTTTGAATGTCATTTGTTTTTTAACCATTACCGTATCGGTTTCGAAATAAGTAACTGATGCTCTTTTAGGAACAATTCCGTGTTCTTTTCGGTATTCATAAACATACATCGTGGCATAAAAAGCCGGCAGGTAACCCTGTGTTTCCGGATGCATGAACTTTCTTATGTTCCAGTAATTCGTTTGCCCACCGGAACGACGAATCGCTTTGGAAATATTTCCGGGTCCTGTATTGTAAGAAGCCAGAACCAAATCCCAGTCACCGAAAATTTTGTACATGTTGGTGAAATACTGGCATGCCGCTTCGGTAGCTTTTAATGGATCATAACGCTCGTCAACATACGAATTCACTTCGAGATTGTACTGCTTTCCGGTTTCATACATGAACTGCCATAAACCGCTGGCACCAACTCTTGATTTGGCTAACGGATTCAAAGCCGATTCAACAATCGCCAAATATTTGATTTCCAAAGGAAGGTCATATTTCGACAAGCTGGTTTCAAACATCGGGAAGTAATATTCCGATAACGCCATCAGACGCTCGAAAGCACGCGGACGGTTTTTAAGAAACGATTTAATCACATTTTCCACCGTTGGATTATACTCCACATGGAAAGGGGATTTTTCATCCAATTTTTTCAGACGTTCTTTTAAAAGGTCCGTAGACAAATTATAAGCAACAGATTCCGCAGAATTAGTTTGTGCCAGTTCCGATTGCATTTCGTCAAAAAGTTCCTGGTTGTTCAATTCCTTCATCCACATTTCGTCGATGCGATTGCTGATTTCATTGTGCACGAAAGTCGCTTTAATAGAATCAAGGTAGGATAGCTTTGGGAACGGCTGCGTAATCTGAAACTCTTGTTCGGCTGTTTCCTGGGCTAGTGAAGCCAGGGAAAAAATTCCGAAAATAAATGAAAATACTCTTGTCCTGTTCATATTTCTCTTTTATTAATCCACTACTATTCAATCATTTACGAGCAATGCAAACATAATAGCTAATAACTGATAAAATCAAAAAATATTGTTAAAAATTGAAAATTAATTTTCTATCGCTGCAATTCCGGGTAATGTTTTTCCCTCCAGCATTTCTAACATAGCCCCGCCTCCAGTGGAAACGTAGCTCATTTTAGGTTCCAATCCGAACTGTTTCACAGCGGCAACAGAATCACCGCCACCCACTAAAGAGAAAGCGCCTTTTTTGGTAGCTTCCGCGATGTAATTACCCAAAGTGATTGTTCCGTTGGCGAATTTATCCAATTCAAAAACACCCAGCGGACCGTTCCAAAGGATCGTTTTTGAATTATTGATTACATCTTCTAACGCTTCCAGGGATTTCGGACCCACGTCAAGACCTTGCCAACCGTCCGGAATAGCGTTAACATCAACAATCTGTGTATTGGCATCGTTCGAAAAAGCATCCGCTGCTACCACATCCACCGGTAGGTGAATCTGAACATTTTTTGCCTTCGCTTTTTCCATGATCTCAAGCGCCAACGTCATTTTATCGTCTTCACAGATGGAATTACCGATTTTTCCGCCCATCGCTTTGATGAAGGTAAAGGTCATTCCGCCACCAATGATCATGTGGTCTATTTTATCCAATACGTTTTCGATAACCGTGATTTTGGAAGACACTTTAGATCCTCCAAGCACAGCTGTTACCGGTTTTACAGAATTATTCAATACGCGGTTCAAACTTTCAATTTCTTTGGCCAGCAAGGTTCCGAAACATTTGTGTTGCGGAAAAAACTGGGCAATGATCGTAGTCGAAGCATGCGCTCTGTGCGCCGTTCCGAAGGCATCATTCACGTAGATGTCTCCCAATCTCGCTAATTTTTCGGCAAAAGCCACATCGCCTTTTTCTTCTTCGGCATAGAATCGAAGGTTTTCCAACAACAATACTTCGCCCGGTTGCAATCCGGCCACAGCGTTTTCAGCAATTTCCCCGATACAATCCGTTGCGAATTTAACGGGTACACCTAAAACTTCAGTTGTTTTAGCAACAATATGTTGCAATGAATATTTGGCTTCAACGCCTTTAGGTCTTCCCAAATGCGACATCAAAATCACACAACCCCCCTCTTTTAAAATTTTATCGATCGTAGGTTTTGCAGCTTCTATTCGGTTCGCATCGGTTACGTTAAATTGTTCATCCAACGGTACGTTAAAATCGACACGGATAATGGCTTTTTTTCCTGCAAAATTAAAATCGGTAAGGGTTTTCATTGTGTAATATTTTTGTTGTTTGTTTACTCTTTAATCAGCAAATATACGATTTTTCTTTTTTTAGCTTTTTTTCCAATTCAATTTTAGCAATTTCTTATTTCTTGACCGTCCCGCTTTTCACCCTTTTCAAACTGATAAATCGTTGAAACACTTTAAAAAACATAAGAAAAAACAGGCTGTAAAAAGTAGTCGATTAGCAGCTGTTTGTTTCTTGCCCTGATTAAACTTTCTGTTATCTTTGCTTCATGCTATTTCAAGAAATTTTAGGACAACAACACATCAAAAGCCATTTAACGAAAAGTGCCGATTCAGGCCGTATTCCTCATGCGCAATTGTTCGTGGGGCCGGAAGGGTCGGGGACTTTGCCTATGGCTATTGCTTATGCGCGCTATATTTTGTGTTCCAACACATCGGGAGAAAACACTAACGGAAACGAAGCCTGTAATCTGAAATTCGAACATTTTTCCCACCCCGATCTGCATTTTGTTTTTCCGGTGGCCACCAACGATGAAGTAAAAAGTCATCCGGTAAGTGCGAATTTCATGAAACATTGGCGGGAATTCGTAACCGAAAATCCGTACGGAAGTTTGTTCGACTGGCTGAAATTACTTGGGATCCAGAACAAACAGGGGCAGATAGGAGTGGACGAGGCCCAGGAAATCATGAAGGCCCTTTCGCTTAAAGCCTATGAAGGCGGTTACAAAGTGATGATTATCTGGATGGCCGATAAAATGAATACTGCCACCTCCAACAAACTTTTGAAATTACTGGAAGAGCCGCCGCAAAAAACGGTATTTCTGTTGGTTACCGAAAACCAGGATGACATCATGCAGACGATTTTATCGCGTTGCCAGATGCTGGATTTTCAGGGTCTGCCGGAAAGTGTGATTGCCGATGCCTTGGTTTCACGTGAAAACATCGAAGAAAAACTGGCCTTGAGAATAGCGCATCAGTCACAGGGAAATTACAACAAAGCGTTACATCTGCTTCATAAGGATGCCTCGGAATTTCCTTTTGAAGAATGGTTTGTACAATGGGTGCGCGCTGCCTTCCGCGCCAAAGGAAATGCGGCCGCCATTTTGGATCTGACCAGCTGGAGCGAAGAAATCGCCGGAATCGGGCGCGAGGCTCAGAAACAGTTTTTGCATTTTTGTGTGGAAATGTTCCGTCAGGCCTTACTGCTGAATTATCAGTCGCCATCGCTGGTTTACATAGAACCTACAGTGGATAAATTCAAACTGGAAAATTTTGCGCCTTTTGTAAACGGCAACAACATCAACGAAATATTCAAGGAACTTTCGGATGCGATTTATCACATTGAACGCAACGGAAATGCCAAAATTATACTGACCGATTTGTCGATAAAACTGACCCGTTTAATCCATAAAAAATAATCGCATGACCAATACCGATATTTTCGGAACACTCATTTTGGCTTTTTTGGCATTGACGTTCCTGCATTCCAGCTATGAAAAAATTACCGAATGGAAGGAAACCGTTGCCGGACTGAACGAGCATTTTAAAGCGACATTCATCCGAAATCAGGTGCCGGCCGCATTGGCATTACTGCTGCTGACTGAAATTATGGCGGGAACCTTGTGCCTAGTCGGGATTTTTCAGTTGATCGCAAACGGAAACACAACCATTGGTCATTACGGTGCCGTTATGTCCTGCATTACGTTACTTCTGATGCTTTTCGGACAACGATTGGCCAAAGATTATGATGGTGCACGGACTATCGCCATTTATTATATCCCGGCTATTTTAGCCGTATATTGGCTGTAAACTTTTAATTTTACACAACACCGAAACCCTTTAGCCCCGACAGGAGCGGCATCCTTTTGTGGAGTGCTAACGGAATAAAAGATAAAGCGGATGGCGGGAACAGGGATTGCAAAAAAGCCCGAGCCATTCCGCTTCTAAAATTCGTAAACTTTATCATGTCCGGGCGATTTCACGGGTATTTTCCCAAATCTTCAGTCTATTTTCTTGCCTCTGTTTACTATTTTAGACTCGCCTTAAACAACCGCAGTTCGTCCCAGCTGAATTTATCCCCGTGAATGTCTTTCAATTCCCCAAGACTTTCCCCTTTGAAATCATAAAAAGCTTCGCGCAGGGCTGCGATTTTATCATCGGGTAAAATATCGTGCAGTTCCATTATTTCCATCTGGATCAACTTCGTAAAATGACTGAAAATGGTGCCAGGCGTGAGTTTACGTATTTTAGCAATTTCATGGATCGAATGGTTTTGTTTCCACAGTTCGAGCGTTTCTTCGATCGTTGCTTTTTTTGGTTGTTTGGTTTTTTTCGCTTTCGGCTCATAATACGATGCATCGTCATCGTCATCAAGCAATGCGGCATTACTCGCGCGGAACTTTTCGGCTACGGTAACCAATTTGTTGATTTTGTAGTTTTTAGCTTCGTCGGATAATAAATTCTGCTTCGAAATTTCTTTGCCTTCCGAAATGATTTTCAACAACAAAAGTGCTTTTTTGAGTTGGAGTACCGTTTTGATCTGCAGTTCTTCCAACACCAGGAGTTCGTCATAAAATGCTTTTACCTTCTTGACGCGTTTGATTTCTTCTATTTTAAGCAATAGTTCTTCCACGGCCGAATCCAAGGGCGTAAAGAAATAATTATAGGCCGCCTCACAGCGCTCCCGGATAAATCCAATATCAACCGATTCCGCGGAAAACAATTTATACAACTGACTTTGGAATTTTAGCGAAGCATCGCCCAGTTTTGCCATTCGTTCCGCATTGGATTCCGCCCAGTCTTTGTGCTTGGATTTTGGCGATTTCGGGGCTTCCTGTTTGTAACTGAAAGTGTGATTACGCCATTCCTGAATCAGAGTCCTTAAATCGAAACTGGAAATCAGCGTGTTAGACAGGTATTGTTTTGTTTCCGATGTGAGTGACTCGAGCAATACCTCTTCCGTAGCTTTGTTGGAAGCATATTGGAGGACATCCTCATCAGAGGAAACGCCATTCATTCGCAGCGGAGAAAGCAAAATAAGCCCTTTTAAGGAACGCAAACGCGAAAGAGCCACATAGGCTTGCCCGGGAGCAAAAACCTGCGATACATCCAATACAGCTTTGTCGAACGTAAGTCCCTGACTCTTATGGACGGTGATTGCCCAGGCCAGTTTGATAGGAAAGTGCGTAAATGTTCCCAAAAGTTCTTCTTCGACTTCCTTGGTGTTTTCATTGATTTTGTATCTGATGTTTTGCCATTCATAGCGTTCCACTTCAATGGTTTTGTTTTCATCGGGGAAGTGAACGAGAATTTCATTTTCCCCTAACGATTTTATGACACCCATTTTTCCGTTGAAAAACTGTTTTTCGTACGATAAATCGTTTTTGATAAACATGATCTGGGCACCCACTTTCAATTGCAGATTAGGATCCACCGGATAAATTTTTTCCGGAAACTCATCGACAATCAGTGGTTTATAAGTGAATTGTTTACCTTTTAAACTTTCAAGCGATTCCGAGTTAATGGCATCGGCCTTCGCATTATGCGTGGTCAGGATGATGTAACCGGTATTTTCTTTAACATCAAAACCAGGTTTCACGAATTGGTTTAAAACCTCAATATCGCTTTGGGTAATTGTATTGTACCGGAGGTTATTCAAAACCGAAATGAATTCATCATCCGTCTGACGGAAAATCTTATCCAATTCGATGTACAAAGGCGGAAGTAGCTGCATTACATGCGAATGAAAAAAGAACATGCCGCGGTAATATTTCTTCAATACCTGCCATTCCTCATTTTTTACAACAGGTGGTAATTGTAGTAAATCTCCTATATATAATACCTGAACACCGCCGAACGGCCGTTCATTTCGGCGTACTTTCCGCATCATGAAATCCATCGCATCCAGCGTGTCGGCTCGGAGCATACTTACTTCGTCAATTACGAGCAGTTCCATATTACGGATGACCGCACGTTTTTGGGCACTCATATTGAAATGGCGGGTGAGTGAGGATTGCGTTTCGAATTTTACCGTTTCGGAAAAATGGGGTAGTGGCTTTGTATCAGGAACAAAGGCCGCAAAAGGGAGCTGAAACATGGAATGAATCGTAACCCCACCGGCATTTAATGCGGCAATCCCCGTTGGTGCCACAACGACAGTATTTTTATGTGTAGTGGCAATGATTTCACGAAGCAGTGTGGTTTTACCCGTACCGGCTTTACCTGTAAGAAAAATTGACTTATTGGTCTGATTGATAAACTTAAGCGTAAAAGAGGCAGCACTTGAAATTTGTTCCATATGGCGTATAAATTTAGAGCGTGAAAGTACTAAAAAAACAGATGCGCAATAAAAAAAGCCTCCGTTTGGAGGCTTTCAAATTATTTTTTTTCTTCTTCTGTTTTAGCTGGTTCCGGACCTTTATAGTTGTCATTCAGCTCTTTAATAAGAATATCGGTGATATCATAACCGTCTTTAGCGTAAAGGACCGTAGCCGACATTTCGCCTGTACCGTAGATGTAATCGTAACCATTTTTCTTACCGTATTCTTTGATGTAGGTTTTGATTCGTTTTACCAAGCTGTCGTTTTCTTTACCACTTTCCTCTTGCAGTGTACGAATCATAGTTTCCTGCTTCATGCCTAACTGTTGTTCTCTTTTTTGAAGTTCTGCGCCTTTTTGCTGTGCCCAAGCCTGTCCTTTTAGTTGTGCATTTTGTTGAAAAGCAGCAGCCTCACTTTGGAATTGAGACGCTTCACCGCGAAGTTCGCGACCCATTTCTTCAGATTTTACTTTGTATTTATCTTCTATGCTTTTGGCTTCCTTATTTTCTTTCAACAGTTTTGAAATATCTACATAAGCTGTTTTTGTTTTTTCGGCGGAAGCAGATGGGGTTTCTTTATTACATGAGATGATTGCCAAAGAAGCAATTGATAGTAAGATCAGTTTTTTCATTTTATAAATCGGTTAATTTTTATGTAAAAGTAATAATTCCTTTCAAAGTTCCAAATTTTGAAAAATTTCATGATTTTAAAACCAAATTTTCCAACAAAAGGTAATATAAATTTTATTTATCAGAATAAAAACCTTTATAAATCCGTTTTATTAAAACCGGATTCATATAAAGCCTTTTAAGGTGTTTTTAAAAAATTAGTAACTTTTGATATATTTGAGTGTATTTTCGTTTAAAAGAACGCCTGAATTTGATTTTTAGTCGTTTTTGATCACGTAAATGTGTGAAGAATACTCAAAATTGCGCTTCGCTTTCAGATTTGACTGCAATCCGATTAAAAATCCGCTGATGAAATTCATTTTTCCGGTTTTGTATTTTTCGGATAAAAGCGAAACATAAAAACTGTCAAAAACCATTGGGAGTACTTTCACAAGTTTCATGTTTTGGTTTGCAAACAATTTTTCGATTGAAATTTTTGAGAAATGCCAAAGGTGTCTCGGAACATCGTAAGCAGCCCAAAATTTTCCGTAATACTGTGCATCAAAAGATTTATAATTTGGAACAGCAATAAGTAACGTTCCGTCAGGTTTCAGCAAACGCTTTAACTCAAAAATGTAGTTTTCCAAATCGGGTACGTGTTCCAAAACGTGCCACATGGTAATCACATCAAAGGAATTATTTTCTAAAGTTGTTAAATCTCCAGCAAAAGAAACGCCTTTTCCCATTGCAATCGTTTTTGCTTTTTCACTCGGTTCAATACCAACACAATTCCAATTTTGATTTTTTGCTTCCTGAAGAAAATCTCCGGTTCCTGCGCCAATATCTAAAAGTTGTCCTTTTTGTGGTTGCAGGGAAGTAATCAAAGCCACTTTATCCCGAATGGCTTTACGTTTTATAAAATGATATGCTTTTTCAAACAACGAACGTTTGCCATCGGTGTGGGAAATATAATCGTCACTTTCATAATATTTCGGAAGATTTACTGTCGAGGGTTGTGGATGTGTTTTTAAAAGCTGTAATTCTTCATCCAGAAGCAACTCGAAATTTTCTCCGGAAACCGAATAATCTTTAACGCTGATAAAAACGTTATCGTTTGAAAAATTCATTTATAAAATTATTTTTTTTGAAGGTTCTCTTTATTTATAAGGGTTTGCGCCGTAGTTTCACGTGGAACATTCTTTTAAGTCACAGTGAACAGTCACAGTGAACAGTTTTTATACTACGCACTGAGACTGCGACTGAATACTATATTATCTTCCCATATGGATTAATAGAATGGAAATATCGGCAGGGGAGACCCCGCTGATACGAGACGCCTGTGAAATCGTAACTGGTCGTATTTTTTTTAATTTTTCACGTGCTTCGTAAGACAGCGATTTTACCGAATCGTAATCGAAATTCTCACGAATTTTTAAATCTTCCAATCGGTTCAGTTTATCGGCATTACTTTTTTCTTTTTCAATGTATCCGGAATATTTCACTAAAATTTCGGCCTGCTCGATAACTTCGCGATCCAAATTGTGTTCTGCGATGTAATCCGTTACTTTTTGGAATTTTACAAAATCTTCCAGATCCAATTGCGGTCGAGAAAATACTTTGAACATTTTATCCGGTTGCACCATAGGCGATGAACCCTTGCTTTCCAGAATCGGGTTAGCCTCTTCGGGTTTAAGACTAGTTTCTTTAAAGAAATTTACAAAGGCTTCCGACTGGTCGCGTTTTTTTTCCATTCTTCGGATACGTTCTTCGCTGGCCAAACCAATTTCAAAAGATTTTGGTGTCAAACGATCGTCGGCATTATCCTGGCGTAATAACGTTCTGTATTCCGCTCTCGAAGTAAACATACGGTACGGCTCTTCGGTTCCTTTGGTAATTAAGTCGTCGATAAGTACTCCAATATACGCTTCGTTACGTTTTAAAATAAATGGATCACGTTCCTGCGATTTCAAACCGGCATTTATTCCGGCCATCAGTCCTTGCGCGGCAGCTTCTTCATATCCGGTAGTACCGTTGATCTGTCCTGCAAAAAATAATCCTTCAATTAATTTAGTTTCCAGGGTATGTTGCAATTGCGTAGGAGGGAAGTAATCGTATTCGATGGCATAACCAGGACGGAAGAACTTTACATTTTCAAATCCTTCAACAGAACGTAAAGCTTTAAACTGTACTTCTTCCGGAAGCGAAGTAGAGAATCCGTTCACATACACTTCCACCGTATTCCATCCTTCCGGTTCCACAAATAATTGATGACGGTCCTTATCGGCAAAACGATTGATTTTATCTTCGATGGACGGACAGTAACGCGGGCCTAAACTTTTAATACGTCCGTTAAACATCGGTGAACGATCAAAACCTTCGCGTAATAAATCATGAACCAATTCGGAAGTATAGGTCATGTGACAATCCTTCTGAAGGGTTAATGGTTTAATACGTTCTAAATATGAAAATTTATCCGGGTTAGTGTCACCGGGTTGAGCAATCATTTTTGAATAATCCAACGAGCGTCCATCCACACGGGGAGGTGTACCTGTTTTCATTCGACCAGATTCAAAACC
>NZ_DATIDM010000114.1:0-14330 GCF_035456225.1 Flavobacterium sp.
GCCGGCTTTGTGTCAGGCGGGGATTTTTGTTCCCAAACCATTCCGTTAAGACTGAAGTCGAAGATATAAAATTACCTTTAAATTTTGCCGATAACCCAATTTCACAAAACCGCTGTTAGCTGTGGTTGTATTTTCTCAATATATTTAATTCTATGATTCGCTGAACAAACCTGTCGGTTTTTCTTTCGATATTAATTGATATTTACCATTATTATCTTTTCTGTATATCAATAAATATTTTTCATGTTTACCTCTATAAATAGAATCTCCAATTTTAATATCATGATATTTTGATAATCTATAATTATAAATTTTTATTCTTTCATTACCACTATACAATCCAACTGAACCACTTTCAAAAGTTTTTATGTTAGTAACTATAAAACTAATTGTGTTATTATTTTCTTCTCGAGATTTGATAAAGTAATTGATAAATATCGCAGCAAAAACACAAAGTCCTATTCCGATAATAATTGTTTTTCTTTTTTTTGATTCCATGATATTATATTAATTTTTTTTTAAGTCATTTTGGGAACAATCACAGCGAATTCATAAATATATTCGAAATCCTGATGGCTATAAGGAGTAGGGGTATTCTCAAACCATTCCATTTGGGCTGAAGTCGAATATATGAAAAGGCCCTTTCGGTAAATACTCATGCTCCAATTTCTTAAAAACGTTGTTATGGGCAGTTTTTATTTATAGTGTTCGTAAAACTTGTTGTTAAATATTTCGTTTGGGTCATATTTCAGTTTTAGTTGAAAAAAATTGTTTGCGTTTGGATATGATTTTCTCATTTTGTCTTTGCCTATGTGTAAGCGATATGGCAAGTAAAATGTTCCTTCATTTTTCAATGCAACATCTACAAGTTGATTTGTCAAAATTTTCATTTCTGCTTCCTGTTCGTCTGTCTTCTTTTGATTGAACAATAATACAAAGCCAAAAACATTTTCTCGAGCGTAATTCAAGTAACTGTCGCTGTCTTGATGAACGCCCCGAATAGTAATGTTTAGTAAGTCAATTTTAGAATTTTTCAGAATTGGTTTTATGTCGTTAATAAACTGATTAAAATTCCTGTCAGGAATAAAGTATTCTTGAAGCAAGTCAGTTGAAGAAGTGTCTTTGTTTTCTATTAGTGAAACGTGATCGTTTAAAAGTTCGTTTCTTGAATAAATCTCCTTTTTAGAAACTTTATTCATTCCCGTTTCTAAATCCCAACGAAGTCGTTTTCCGTATTCATTGTTTACGCTTCCTCTAAAAACTAATCTTTGTGTTTCAGTGCTTTTTTCGTTTTGTAAAACTGGAATTGGGGCATTAACTTTTTCAAAGAAATTTAGTGTTGCTTCTTCTAAAAAATGTTTGTCTGAAATACGTAGTCTGCCAAATACAAGATTCACGTTTGGATTGTCTGATACATATTTTTTGTAATAACTGATGTAATTGTCTGGACTAAGTTTAATGTATTTGTATTGCAGAGCAATGTTTTCTACAACTTTAAGTTTCACATCTAAAATAACACCAAACAAACCATAACCACCAATTACCAAATTAAAAAGTTCTTGATTTTCTTGTCTGCTGCAATTTATGATTTCTCCGTTTTGTGTCAGTAACGTAAAAGAGATTACGCTTGCAGAAATTGGCGGCAAGTCTTTTTGCCAACCGTGTCCGTTTACGCTAATTGAGCCACCAATTGAGAACGAACTGAAGGCCTGCATTATCGCAATTGATTTTCCATACTTGTCCAAATATTTTAAAGCGTCTTCCCACAAAGCACCCGAACCAACTGTTAAAATGTTGTTTGTTGTGTCAAGTTCCATTTGCTTGTATGGAAGCATATTCAAAACAATACCGTTTGGATAAATAGTGTGTCCGCCCATACTGTGTCTTGCGCCTGCAATAGAAATTTTCAAGTTGTTTTCTTTTGCGTATTTCAAGATGTCTTTGAGTTGGCTTTCAATTTCTTTTTTGTCGTTTGGAACTTGAATTATAGTGTCAATTTTCGTTAAGTTCAGTTGGCTTGCATCGTTTGTATAGCCGTTTGGGATTTTCTGTGTCTTGTCATTTTCACTCCATTTTGTTTTTAGGATATGAAAAGTCGGAACAGACAGAAATATTATCGCTGTCAAAAGTCCGATTAACCAAAGGTGTTTTTTCTTCATACGTTATTCTTGTTGCTCCGTCCTAAAATAGCATACAATGTCCCGCCTGTTTTGGGGAGTTGGGGATTTTTGTCTTCGAAGCTTTCCATTAGGATTGAAGCCAAATATCAAAAAAGAGTTCCGGTTTTATCCAAAACCCATTTGCTCAAAATAGATGTTGTGTGTAGGTATTCTATTTATTTAGTTCGTGCAACTTTTCAAGAAATTCTATTTTTTGATCTTCACTCCAAAGGTTAGTATAAACAAGAAAGTTTAGGAAAGAACTTTTGGACGAACCAAACAAAAATACATTGTCTAGTTTTTGGTCATTGTATTTCCAAATAACATACTCGGATTTTGAATTCTCTTTAAGTTTTTCTGTTTTAAAATTGTTTTCCTTTCTATAATCGGAATCCCATTTATAAAATTCTTTTACGTTTTCAAAATCTGATTTATTACTCTTGAAGAATGGATAAGCCTTTTTTGGATTTTGTGCAATGGCAATTATTATTCCCTCGTCATTTTTTAAATAAGTTTGACCAGAATCGTCCATTGTGTTTAATTGTGTCCATTTTCCGGGAATTTTAATATCGCCCGAATTGGTTTTTACAGTTGAGATTGTTATATCTTGACTAAAGACAACACTTGGTAGAAAAAATAGAATTGTTAAAAGTAAATTTAGTTTCATTATCGTTTTTTTTAATTACACGCAACGTCCCGCCAACTTTGAGTTAGGTGAGGATTTTTTGTTACTGATGTTTACAAATATACCGAAAAGTTTAGAGAGAAAAAGCTGAAACAGAGTAAAGAATTTTGAATCAGTTTGTTCCATTAAAGACTCAAATCCTAATTTCTTAAAACCGCTGTTGTACACAGTTTTTCTTTCGTTCAAGAAGTTCGAAAAGTCCAATCAAAATAACTCCAATAATAAAACCTTGAAGGAAAAATATCTCTATTGCGGTTACTTGGGATGAACTATCAATTTTGCTAAAAGGTATAAAATCTGAATGATAATTCGTTGCAATTATGACATAGATCTCAAAATACACACCTATTTTCATCAACACTGTAAGAAGTAGTATGTAGAGAGATCTTTCGGCCATTTTTTTATAGAATAATGAAAATGGAAGTATACTTGCAGAGATAAACATTAACCAAAAGATAAGTTTGTATGGACCAGTTGCTCTATTAAGAAATTCGAATTTATCAGGGACTGTTAAAATTCCGATTAAATGGTGAATTAAAGTTACACTTGTATAAGAAATAATAAACCATCGAATTAAATTCAATATTTTTTTTGTTTTAAACCTATGTCTAAAAATTAATTCAATTAGAATAATTGTTAGTGTTAAGGGAAATAAGCAATAAACTAAATTTACATCTATTATTCTTAACGCTTTATCATATAACTCCATGGGGTTCTTTCAGTTCGGTTAAAAATCGTGTACAACTCAAAAATATATTCAAATGCCAGTAAGCTTCAGAAAGTTAGGGGTTTTTATTCGCAAGCCACTCCATTAAACACACAAACCCAATTTCTTAAAACCGTTGATAGGCGTTTGGTTTTGCTTTATCAGGAATCCGGTTTTGGGCTTTTTGAAATTATATATCTCATCAATCCGGGAAACCATCGTTGTAACCATACAAATATTTTACCGTGTGTCGTGAAAACATAATTTCTCTTTCGTTTTAAAACAGCCTTTACCATTACCTTTGCGGCTTTATCTGTAGGCCAAATTAAATTTACCGGACGTGGATCCGGAAGTTCAGGATGCCAAATTCCATTATTATCAATTCTTGTAATTTCCGAAGCGACAAATCCGGGATGCAATGTAGTACATGTCACACCAGTACCCATTAATTCCACCTGCAAAGTCTGGCCAATTGAGTATACGGCAGCTTTTGAAGCACCGTATGCGCCTAGGTTAGGACTAGGAAGATATGCGCCTACACTACCCACTAAACCTATCCTTCCGTTGGTTTTCTTTAAATGAGGCAGGGCATATTTAACCGTTATGGCTAAACCGGTAACATTGCCTTGTAATTGCCTGTTCCAATCTTTGGCTGTTAGCTTTTCCATATTTCCAAAAACACCAAATCCGGCATTAGCTATAACTACATCTAAACGGCCCCAGGCTGAAATGATTTGTTGCACTGCATTTTCAATAGCGGTTTCTTCCATTATATCACACGGTATTACCAATGCTTCCCCGCCGGAGTGTTTAATACCGTCTGCCACTTTATCCAATAGTTCTTTACGTCTGGAGGAGAGGACTACTTTATGTCCTAATCTTGCCCATTCATAAGCCATAGATTTGCCAATGCCAGATGAAGCACCAGTTATCCATACTACGTTTTCTTGTGAATTTGTCATTTTTTAGCATTTTTAGTTAGTAAAATTGCTTTTCAAGTTGGCGTGCAAGGTCCTGCAGTCTTTAATTTGGTTGTGATTTTGTTCCCGAACCATTCCATTGGGACTAAAGCTAAATATACGAAAAGATTGTTCTGTTAAACACTTAAATCCCAATTTCACAAAACCGCTGTTAGCAGAGGTTGTTTATTTAACCAAAATTTTAAACTTATGAACCCAAATTGAATCCTTTAGGTCACGACCAACAACAGATAATATTAGAGTGTCATTTTTTATATTCTGTTTTTTTGGTAATATCTCCCAAAGACTTTCGTTGTTATTATCATTTGCTCCTAATAATAATCTTAATCCCGGAGCCGATAAACTAAGCTTTTGAGGATTTATATTTTCAGTTTTTAGTTTAAGTTTTGCTTTAATATCCCCAATTAAATATTCCTTTCCATTTTCAATTTCTAAAACTACTTTTTGATTATCTCTTTGAAATACAAAAGGATTATTTTGCAGAGTACTCCAACCAATACATGAAAAGATAAGTATGAATAGAAGTTTTAAACTAATTATTGTTTTTTTATTCATTTTGTTTTTACACGTTGTGTTTTATACAATCGCTGCTAACTCATAAATAACCAGAACCCTAAATTAATTCTGTTTCAGAAATTTCGCTCTGTAAATCAAATAAAAGCCTACAAGTATAAAAGGGATACTCAACCATTGCCCGGTAGAGAAAGTGCCTAATGCATTCTCAAAACCACCCTGACTTTCTTTTACAAACTCCACAATAAAACGAACGGTCCAAAGCAATACAAGGAACACTCCAAAAATATAACCTTGTTTCTCTCTTGCATCGGTTTTCCAATACATATAGAATAATATGGCGAAAACAAAAACGTAACCGAAAGCTTCATACAATTGCGCCGGGTGCTTTGCAACCACATGGTTCAGTAATTCAGTAAATTGAGGATTGGTTTCAATAGCTTTATAGGCTTCATTGGGAGTTTGCATACCAGTGCTTTGCATCGCCTCCCTAGGAGTGTACTGGTCTCTGATGAAACGGATTCCAAGCGATGAATCGGTTTGGTTTCCAACGATTTCCGAATTGAAGAAATTCCCCAAACGCACAAAAATACCACCGCTGGTGACAGGAATAACAACTCGGTCTAAAATCCAGAGAATTGGTTTTTTTATGATTTTTTTGCTATAGAAATACATCGTCAAAATGATGGCAATTGCAGCTCCGTGACTAGCCAATCCTGCAAAACCTGTAAATTCAAATTGAGGATGGAATCGAAAAGGCAATAAAATTTCCTCCGGATGGTTTTTGAAATAGTCCCAGTCATAAAAGAAAACGTGACCCAAACGGGCTCCGATCAATGTCGCAAATACGGTATAAATGAATAGAGAATCCAGTTTTTCGAGTGACAAACCTTCTCTCTCATAAATGTGTTTCATAATGTACCAGCCCAGTCCAAAGGCGATGATGAACATTAAACTGTAATAACGAATCATGAAAAAACCTAAATCAATTCCTTCGGAAGGATTCCAGATCATATGTAATGCGTGTGTCATATTGTGCGTATATTCTTTTAAGGTTGGTAAATATAATTATAATTGGCAAAAAGAAAAGGTTAATTTTAATCCTAAAATCTATCGGGATTACTCTCTGTTTTAAGGTACAGGATCATAGCCACTGCCACCCCAGGGATTACAGCTGCCAATGCGTTTTATGGCTAGCCATCCGCCTTTTAAAAGTCCGTGTTTCTTAAGGGCTTCAACTGTATATTGCGAGCAGGTAGGGGTATAGCGACATACACCCGGAGTATAGGGTGAAATTGCCACTTGGTAAAACCTTACCAGCAACACAAAAGGGAAGATGATTATCTTTTTAAACATTGTTCTTAATAAAAATGATGAAGTAACAGGCTTCATCATTTAGTGTTTTTTTATTTTGATTGGGAATTATAAACTGAAAGTTGTTCCCTCTTTTCCGTCTTTTAGCTGAATGCCTAATTCAAGCAACTTGTCTCTGATTTCGTCCGATAGTCCCCAGTTTTTATTGGCTCTGGCTTCATTTCGCATACCAATCAGCATGTTGACAACACCTTCCAGCTTGTCGTTATTGGCGCTGATTTCATTTTGATTCTGAAGTCCCAATACATCAAAAACAAAGGCGTTAACTGTTTTTCTGAATGTTTCAAGATCCGATGCGTTCAGGCTTTCTTTTCCTTCTTTCATCAGATTGATATAACGAACGGCTTCAAACAACTGTGCAATCAGGATTGGGCTGTTAAAATCATCATTCATGGCATCGTAACAAGCCGTTTTCCATGAAGCGATATCTAAAGTTGAAGTTGCGCTGTCCTGAATATCTTTTAAACTGTCAATAGCTTCCATTAATCGGTTAAAGCCTTTTTCGGAAGCCAGCATTCCTTCATTGGAAATATCTAAAACGCTTCGGTAGTGTGCCTGTAAAAAGCAAAAACGTACTACACTTGGCGAGAAAGCCTTTTCGAAGAAGCTATTTTCTCCATTGAACAATTCCATTGGAAGAATATAATTACCTGTCGATTTACTCATACGCTGGCTGTTCATGGTCAACATGTTAGCGTGCATCCAGTAATTTACCGGTGAAGTTCCGTTACATGCTTTTCCCTGTGCGATTTCACATTCGTGGTGAGGGAATTTTAAATCCATTCCGCCGCCATGTATATCAAAGCGCTGACCCAGATATTTTGTGCTCATGGCCGTACATTCCAAGTGCCATCCAGGGAATCCATCTCCCCAAGGGGAAGACCATCGCATGATGTGTGCAGGGGAGGCTTGTTTCCACAGTGCAAAATCTGCAGGGTTCTTTTTTTCATCCTGACCGTCAAGATCTCTTGTGTTGGCAAGGAGTTCGTCAATGTTTCGGTTACTTAATTCGCCGTAATTTAAACCTCTTTTATTGTATTCCAGCACGTCAAAATACACCGAGCCGTTGCTTATGTATGCAAAGCCTGTTTCAATTAACTTCTGGGTAATTTCGATTTGTTCCAAAATATGACCTGTCGCTGTAGGTTCGATGTTGGGCGGTAAAAGGTTGAGCAATTCCAAAACCTTGTGAAAATCGACCGTGTATTTTTGCACTACTTCCATCGGCTCAAGTTTTTCAAGGCGTGATTGTTTTACAAAACGATCGTTTTCTACATTTCCGTCGTCCGTTAAGTGGCCGGCATCAGTAATATTTCTAATATAACGCACCTTGTATTGCAGATGTTTGATGTATCTGTAAATCATATCAAAAGACATGAAAGTTCTGCAATTTCCCAAATGAACATTGCTGTATACGGTTGGTCCGCAAACATACATCCCCACATGGCCTTCATGGACAGGGATAAAAAGTTCTTTTTCTCCAGAAAGGGAATTGTAAATCTTTAACGATTGATTTTGATATAAGTGCATATAAGTTTGCAATTGATTATGATTTCAATAATTAAAATGTGGTGTCCAGTTTGATGTAATCCAGAAACTCGCGACGTACTTTTTCGTCTTTAAATTTTCCGCCGAATTCTGCCGTTACAGTACTGCTTTCGATATCACGGATACCTCTTGAGTTTACGCAAAGGTGTTTGGCATCGATTACACACGCGACATCATCGGTATTTAATACTTTCTGTAATTCCTGAACAACCTGAATGGTTAATCGTTCCTGTACCTGTGGTCTTTTGGCAAAATAATCCACGATTCGGTTCATTTTGGACAAGCCTACGACTGTTCCGTTGGAAATGTAAGCTACGTGAGCGCGTCCGACAATAGGAAGTAAATGGTGTTCGCAAGTGGAATAAACGGTGATGTTTTTTTCTACCAGCATTTCACCGTATTTGTACTTGTTTTCGAAAGTTGAAGATCCTGGTTTTTTATGAGGATGTAAACCACCGAAAATTTCTTTAACAAACATTTTTGCAACTCGGTTGGGAGTTCCTTTTAAACTGTCGTCTGTAAGGTCTAACCCAAGCGTGGTAAGGATGTTTTCGACATCTTTTCTGATAGCATTTATTTTTTCTTCATCAGTTTTATCGAAAGCATCAGAACGTAACGGAGTTTGTGCACTTGTGCCGATATGGTCATCTCCTAATTGATCATTCAAATCGTCGTTATGAATCATTATAATGGTTTTGATTTATGAAATAATTGTAGCAAAGATAATTAATATAAATTATACTATCTCTTCTCGGTGAAATGAAATGTTTAACCGATTAAAAGTAGTGTAAAAGTGATTAAAATTTAATAAAATTTAACTTTTTTGTTATATTGTTAATAACTATTATTTTGTTATAATCCTTGTGTTTAGGGGCTTTACATGTGTTTTGTTTTTGTTATGGTAAAAAAAAATAAAGATTTTTTTGTGTTTTTTGTAAAGTTTTGCATATTTGTTAATTAACATAATTTTAATATTTAAAAAAATATGACAAAAAACCGTAATTCTAAACTTTTTTTGTTGATCTGGTTACAATTTAATCTGCAATTCGAAAAATAGGCCTTTATGATGTTTAAATATGAAAGGTGTCATTCTGTTCTAATATGGTCAGCTTTTTTTAATAATTCTTTTTTAACGTTTAATAATTAGTTGTATGAAGTATGTTTATCTGGTACTAACCTTGTTTTTTTTGTTTTTTGGCAGTGTAGGTTTTTCACAAAATACTACGCGGGTAACCGATGAGACAAATCTGAATCTTCCGCCGGGAAGTCGTTTACATCCAAAAGCAAAAATTTATGATTTGTCGTTTAAGTTGAATAAAAGTGCTGAAAACGTATCGTACTTGCAATCTGATTTGAAATTTTTGAAGGAGCTTTCCAATGAAGAATTAGAAAATCAAAAGAATGAGAATCCGGAATACTATACATACTATATGACAGGAAAGAGTTTTATAAATGCACTGTCTTCAAAAGTTAAAGGGATTTATACAGAAACTGAGCTTTGGTATATATATGCTTATGATCAGAAATTAAAAAATATGCTAACTGCTATAAAGTAAGAAACTATGAGAAAAAACTATTTTTTAAGCTTACTTTTTTTATTGATATGTTCTCTCGCAATAGGACAAAATTACAATATGACCAATGGAGCGAATGGTACTATTAGTACTTGTTCCGGAAATTTCAGAGACGGGGGAGGTACCGGAAATTATGCGAATAGTCAATCCAGTACAATTACAATCTGTCCATCAACGCCTGGAACCAAAGTGCAACTTGTTTTTACACAGTTTAATACTGAAATCATCGGTACAACGGTGTATGATTATTTGGAAATGTGGCAGGGAAGTACCATAGCAGGACCGGCTTTCGATACCTTTGCAGGAGCTCCAGCTGTTCCTTTTACGGTTACATCTTCAAGCCCTGACGGCTGTTTGACATTTAGATTTACTTCAGACTCAAGTGTTACTTTGGCAGGTTGGACGGCTGCCATTTCTTGTGTAGTACCATGTTCAGTCGCTACAACTCCGGTAGCAAATTTAGTTAACACTAGTGCGGTTAATATTTGTCCGACGTCGTCATTAAGCCCAGGTTCAACTACAGTGGCATTTGATGCTTCAAATTCTACTAACGGAGGCTATACCAATAATCAGTTTACTTGGGATTGGGGTGATGGAACAACAAGCGTTACTGCTACGCCTACTACTTCACATACTTACCCTACGACTCCTGGAGTATATATAGCATCTGTAGTGGTGAGAAATAGTAACGGATGTACAAGTACAAATTTTGTCTCGAGGAAAATACAAATTCAACCAGAACCAAGTTTTACGGGTACAACTACAGGTCCTGTTCCCGTCAGTTGCGGAAGCTCAATTACACTTAATGGATCAGCTGTTTCTCAAACAGTAACAGAATTGCCTCCATCGATTTCAGGGTCACCCGTAACGTTGCCCGATGGATCTGGTGCTAGTTATACATCAACATTAAACTTTTCAGGGATGTTTCCTGCAGGTGCGACAATTACTGCGGGCTGTTATCCTACTTTAAATTTTAGTCTTGAGCATTCTTTTTCAGGAGATTTACAAATAGATTTAATTGCACCTAGCGGACAAAGCGTTCGGGTTTTTGATAGACATGGAGGTTGGACTTTGTTTGGAACCTGTGCTAATGCAGCTGATAATTTAGTGCCTGGATGTCCTGCAAATTATTCGGTAGTTAATTCCGGAGGGGTTGCTTGGACAGCAGCAGGTGTTACAACGGCTACATCGGCAAATTGTGGAGGTTATGCAGGAGCATGTGAAGCCGGTAATTATTATATACCTCAAACTTATACATCCACCAATAGTTTTGCAGCTTTAAATGGAGCGGCAATGAATGGAACATGGACACTTCGTATATACGATCAGGCAGCTCTAGATGATGGATTTATCAGTGGATGGTCTTTGGTATTTCCTCCGGCTTGTTTTGGGACTTTACAGAGTGCTACGCCAGATTTAACTACGGCAACATGGTCTACAAGTGGTTCGGGACCTGCGGTTCCGGCTCAAACGACTACAAGTACAGTGGTGAATAATCCAGGCCCTTCATGTCCGGCACCTGGTCCGTGTGTAGGAAACCAATTAACGAATAACGTTACAATTGGTCCATTCACAACTGCAGGGTCTTATGTGTATTCCTTTACAGTTACAGATGAATACGGATGTCAATACAGAAGAAGTGTAACTGTAAATGCAACCTGTCCATGTCCTTCAGCTGTGATAGGTTATACCGGAAGTCCATTCTGTAATGTAGCAGGTTCGCAAGCGGTAACTCTTACGGGAATTGGCTCTTATGTTGGGGGGACTTACAGTGCTTTGCCGGCTGGTCTATCAATTAATGCAACCACAGGAGCAATTAATACAGGGGCGAGTACACCGGGAACATATACTGTTACTTATAATTTTGCACCAGGAGGTGGTTGTCCGGTTATTAATGTGACAACATCGGTTACAATAGTAGCAAATCCAACTTTAACGGTAACTTCTACGTCTCCGATTTGTTCTGGCAATAACGCAGTATTTAATTTAACTGGCCCGAACAATGCTACTGTGGCTTATAATATTAATGGGGGTGCATCAATATCAACTACGTTGAGCGGGGCAGGAACTTCAATAATTACCGTCCCAAGTGTTACCGCTAATACTACTCTTAACGCTACGTCTATAACTTCTGCAGGAATTCCGGTAACAGGAAATGGGTTGTCAGTGTCTGGAGGGAACGGTGGTCCTAATGCAGCTGGAGCCATTTCAGCACTTGGGGCCGCAGCTTCTGCTACTAACTGTGCATTTGTAGATGCTACCAATTCAGTTTTAACAATAACACTTCAACATACAGTCCCTGCGGGTACTTCAATAACTGTAAGTATTGCCAGAGATACTAATACTGGAGTTGTTACTGTTTCAGATGGAAGTGCCAGTACGGCTTTCAGTGCAGCTCCAGACGATGTTTTGCAGCGAATAACTTTAGTGACGGGCGTTGCTACAAATACGATTACAGTAACAAGAACAGGAGGTGTGGTTTGGATTGATGGAGTTCAATATACATTTACACCACCAGGTTGTTCAGCTACTATCGCTGTTTCTAATACGGTTACGGTAACACCACTACCTGCGATTGCTCTCAGTTCAGCAGCAGCGACTACAACCCAAACGGTATGTCAGAATGTTGGAATTACTGCTATTACTTATAATGTTAGCAATGCCACTGGCGCCACGGTGTCAGGTCTTCCAACAGGGGTAACTGGCAGTTATGCAGCAGGGGTGTTTACCATCAGTGGTACACCAACGGCATCGGGCACGTTCAACTATACGGTGACCACTACAGGAGGATGTACGCCGGCAGCTACGGCTACGGGCACAATCACGGTAACACCACTGCCGGCGATTGTTCTTAGTTCAGCGGCGGCGACTACTACTCAAACGGTATGTCAGAATATAGGAATTACAGCTATCACTTATACTGTTACCAATGCTACTGGCGCTACGGTATCAGGTCTTCCAACAGGGGTAACTGGCAGTTATGCAGCAGGGGTGTTTACCATCAGCGGTACACCAACGGTATCAGGCACGTTCAACTATACGGTAACTACCACGGGCGGATGTACACCAGCAGCTACGGCTACTGGCACTATAACTGTAACAGTTTCACCAACTTTAACTTTGACTTCTGCAGTTGCAACAACTGGTCAAACAATATGTCAAAATGTTGCAATCGCTACTATTACTTATGCTGTTGGAGGAGGAGCTACAGGAGCTACGGTATCAGGTCTTCCAACAGGGGTAACGGGCAATTATGCAGCAGGGGTGTTTACCATCAGCGGTACACCAACGGCATCAGGCACGTTCAACTATACGGTAACCACCACGGGAGGATGTGCACCGGCAGCTACAGCTACAGGCACCATCACGGTAACACCACTACCTGCGATTGTTCTTAGTTCAGCGGCGGCGACTACCACTCAAACGGTATGTCAGAACATAGGAATTACAGCTATCACTTATACAGTTAGCAATGCCACTGGCGCTACGGTATCAGGTCTTCCAACAGGGGTAACTGGCAGTTATGCTGCAGGGGTGTTTACCATCAGCGGTACACCAACGGCATCGGGCACGTTCAACTATACGGTAACCACCACGGGAGGATGTGCGCCGGCAGCTACGGCTACGGGAACTATCACGGTAACACCACTTCCGATAATTGCCCTTAGTTCAGCGGCGGCGACTACTACTCAAACGGTATGTCAGAATGTTGGAATTACAGCTATCACTTATACAGTTACCAATGCCACTGGCGCTACGGTATCAGGTCTTCCAACAGGGGTAACGGGCAGTTATGCAGCAGGGGTGTTTACCATCAGTGGTGCACCAACGGCATCGGGCACGTTCAACTATACGGTAACCACCACGGGAGGATGTACACCGGCAGCTACGGCTTCAGGCACTATTAATGTGAATCCTTCAATGACACCAGTAACGGGTTTTAGTTATACGTCACCTGTGTGTATCAACGATACGAATCCAATTCCTACAGGAGTTGCCGGATTTACAACGGGAGGGACTTATTCATCTACGGCAGGATTAACCATTAACGGAAATACTGGGGAAATTACACTTTCAGCCAGTTTAGCAGGAACTTATACAGTAACCTATTCCTATCCTGCAACAGCATGTGGACCTGTAGGTAGTAGTACTTTTAATATTACTATCACACCACTGCCGGCGATTGTTCTTAGTTCAGCGGCGGCGACTACTACGCAAACGGTATGTCAGAATATAGGAATCACGACTATCACTTATACTGTTACCAACGCCACTGGCGCTACGGTATCAGGTCTTCCAACAGGGGTAACTGGTAATTATGCAGCAGGGGTGTTTACCATCAGTGGTACACCAACGGTATCAGGCACGTTTAACTATACGGTGACCACTACAGGAGGATGTACGCCGGCAGCTACAGCTACGGGCACCATCACGGTAACACCACTTCCGACAATTGTTCTTAGTTCAGCGGCGGCGACTACTACTCAAACGGTATGTCAGAATATAGGAATCACGACTATCACTTATACTGTTACCAATGCCACTGGCGCTACGGTATCAGGTCTTCCAACAGGGGTAACTGGCAGTTATGCAGCAGGGGTGTTTACCATCAGCGGTACACCAACGGCATCAGGCACGTTCAACTATACGGTAACCACCACGGGCGGATGTGCGCCGGCAGCTACAGCTACGGGAACTATCACGGTAACACCACTACCGTCGATTGTTCTTAGTTCAGCGGCGGCGACTACCACTCAAACGGTATGTCAGAATATAGGAATAACGGCTATC
>NZ_DATIDM010000115.1:0-3671 GCF_035456225.1 Flavobacterium sp.
GTTCCGGTTCGGATAAAAAAATAGGACAGGTTACCGCAGCAGCAGCTGTTGGTGATTTGAGTATTCAGGTAAATACTACCGAAGGTTTAAAAACGGGTGACTGGATTGCATTAAAATTGTTGAATAACGATAAAGCTTTAATTGTGTCCGAATTAAAAAACAATAAAGTAGAACCAGAGTGGACTAATCTAATAGAAAAAGGAATTGATGTTAAAGTTTTTTATCAAATTAAAAATATAAAGAATGGGAAGCTTACACTGAATGCTCCCATTTCATACACAATCGATCCAAAATACCAATGGGATGTTTATAAATATGCCAATAATGAAGAGATTGGGATAGAAGATATTGCATTTGTGGGTAACTGGAAAGAGAAATTTGTACACCATCGCTCCTGGAAAGACGATAGTGGTTATACCATGCTTCGACTTCAGAAAGCTACAAATTCGTGGATAAAAAATTGCCGTTTTACTGATTGTAGTGTAGCGGCAACCATTTCACAAAGTGCCAATGTCACCGTTTTGAATTGTTTGGTAAATGGTAATGCGGGACATGAAGCAATAAGCTCCGGAGGTTCTACGAATGTACTGATTGCTAAATGCATTGATGAAGCTTCGCAATGGCATTCTTTTGGGACTACGGGAGGAACTATGAATACCGTCATTTGGAAATGCAAATACCCTGCGACCACTTGTTTTGAATCACATTCGAGCCAACCCAGAAATACATTGCTTGATGGAGTTGAAGGCGGTTTGATGAACAGTCACGGCGGAGGGGCAAAACAAAATATGCCCAATCACATGCAAGGCTTGGTTTTATGGAATTATAAACAAACCAATGAAGCGGTTAAAGATTTTGAATTTTGGCCTCCCTCAGCAGTTTTTGAATGGTGGAAAGTTCCAAATCCCGTAATTGTTGGTTTTACAAGCAAGGGAACCACTTTTAAAATGGAACAATTGGGGCAGTCCGAATCCATTGGCACAGCTGTTGAACCCGCTTCGTTGTATGAAGCTCAATTGAAATTACGATTGGGTAAATTACCCAAATGGATTAAAGAAATGAATTAGTCCGAGATTTTTCAACGAGTTCAGAATAGCTTTTTAAACTACATTTCAAATGATTAAATAATAACCTAATTCCAGAAATAACCAAAACCATGAAACCACAAAAACAACTGATTATTTATCTAATTTGCTTTACTTTTTTTGGAAGTACAGCTTTTAGCGCTATCAAGCTTCCGTATTTGTTTTCGGACAATATGGTGTTGCAGCAACAATCGCATCCTTTGATTTGGGGTTGGAGTACGGCAGGAGCAACAGTAACTCTTGTCTCCTCTTGGGACAAAAAGAAGGTTACCGTTACTGCCGATTCAAACGGAAAATGGAAAGCCAATGTTGCCACTCCGGCAGCGGGAGGCCCTTATGAAATAAAAATAAGTGAGCCAAATAATAGCATTACCATTAAAAATGTTTTGATAGGCGAAGTATGGCTTTGCAGCGGGCAAAGTAATATGGAAATGCCAATGAAGGGCTTCATGGGTCAGCCTATTCTTGGTGCAAGCGATGCAATTTTTAATTCAGACAATGACAAAATCAGGTTATATACAGTACCAAAAGCAGTTCAGAGAGAGGCTCAGGATGATTCCAATAAAACAACTTGGAATGAAGCTGAACCCGAATCGGTTACCAACTTCAGCGCGACTGCTTATTACTTTGGAAGATTATTGTATGCGAAGTTAAAAGTGCCAATTGGCCTAGTCTGCAGCAGTTATGGTGGCACTCCCGTAGAAAGTTTTATGGATGAAGAAGCATTGAAACCATTCCCTGATGTAACCTCCTTTCCATCAAAAACGGATACTTCACAAAAAATCGATAATAAAAATGCCACTGCGGTTTATAATGCCATGTTGCATCCTTTGTTGGGTTATACTTTCAAAGGCTGTATCTGGTATCAGGGAGAAACCAATTACAATAAACCGAAACAATACGAAACCTTGTTTCCTGCTTTTGTAAAAATGCTGAGAACAAAATCAAATGATGCCAATCTTCCGTTTTACTATGTGCAGATTGCACCGTACCAAAATAAACCCGTAGAATCCGACCCCAAACTGAACTCCGCTTATTTGAGAGACTCCCAAAGAAAAGCATTGGCGGTAATTCCAAACAGCGGTATGGCAGTTACTTTGGATATTGGTAATGAAATTTTCATTCATCCCTGGGATAAGGAAACAGTTGGTAAGCGATTAGCTTATATGGCATTGGCAAAAACCTACGGTTTAAAGGGATTTCCGTATGCTTCTCCTATGTTTGAATCTGTTAGTTATGCCGGTAATGTGGCAACTGTCCAATTCAGCAATTCAGTAAACGGTTTGACTTCTTATGGAAAACCTTTGAACAATTTTGAAATTGCAGGAGCCGATAAGATTTTTCATCCGGCAAAAGCAGTTATCACAAGAGGGGTATTAACGGTATCATCAGAAGAGGTTCCTAATCCTGTGGCTGTGCGATATGCCTTTAAAGATTTTGTGGTGGGCGACTTGTTTAACACCGAAGGATTTCCTGCGAGCAGTTTTAGAACTGATGATTGGTAATGATTGCCTAATTGAAAAAATACATTTTCAAAACCAAATTTTATGACTGAATCAAATATTTTATCTAAAAAAGCATCCTCATTAATTTTATTCTTTGGAATGAGTATTTCTTCTTTTTCGCAAAGCAATGAAATAAAATTATGGGACAAAATCCCCAATTCTATAGAAGCTAAAGGATATCTGGAAGAAACAAGAATAGACAAGGATTACAATGTCTCAATAATTCAAAAAGTGACGGAGCCAACCTTAAAATGTTTTTTGACAAACAACAAAGGAGGTAAAAATACAGCAGTAATTATTTGCCCAGGTGGCGCTTATTCTCATTTGTCTCATGAAGATGAGGGTGATAAAGTAGCCAAATGGCTTCAGTCTATTGGTGTCTCGGCTTTTGTTTTGAAGTACAGGCTTCCAAGCGATGTCATTATGGAAAACAAAACAATCGGCCCTTTGCAGGATGCTCAGGAAGCGATAAGAACTTTACGCCGAAATGCTGACAAATGGAATCTTGATGCCTCAAAAATTGGAATCATGGGCTTTTCGGCAGGAGGACATTTGGCTTCTACTTTGTCCACACATTACAATGACAAAGTGTATGAATCCAAAGATAATACCAGCGCACGTCCCGATTTCTCTATTTTGATTTATCCGGTAATTTCTATGGAAGACGGAATTACGCACCGTGGATCAAAAGAAAACCTTTTAGGAAAAAATGCCAGCAGTGAAATGATTGCCAAATATTCGAATGAAAAACAGGTTACCAAAACAACGCCAAAAACATTTTTAATGCATGCTACCGATGACAAATCGGTGCCGGTTGAAAACAGCATCAATTATTATTTGGCATTAAAGCAAAATAAAGTTCCGGTCGAAATGCATTTGTATGAAAATGGCGGACATGGTTTTGGTTTAGGAATTGAAGGAACCAATAAAAATTGGCCCAATGCCTGCGAAAAATGGTTAGCTGAAAATGATTTGATAAAAATTCCATCTGAAGTCGCAGTCAATTTGAAAAAAGAATAAAATCTACAGCATTCAAACCGTTGCAGCCGGGACCTTTATACAAAGCCACATTTCACTCTTT
>NZ_DATIDM010000116.1:0-12860 GCF_035456225.1 Flavobacterium sp.
TAAACAAAATAAAAATTGTTAAAAAAAAGCGACCCGAAGGCCGCCTTAATTTTTTATCCTCTGATAAGTTTTTTATACTTGATTCGGGTTGGAGCAACATCTCCTAAACGTTTTTTACGGTTTTCCTCATAATCAGAGAAACCACCTTCAAAGAAATACACTTGCGAATCACCTTCAAAGGCTAGGATATGCGTACAGATTCGGTCTAAAAACCAGCGGTCATGGGAAATAACCACAGCACATCCGGCAAAATTTTCCAAACCTTCCTCTAAAGCACGAAGCGTGTTGATATCCAAATCATTCGTTGGCTCATCCAGTAACAATACGTTTCCTTCTTCTTTAAGTGTCATGGCTAAATGTAAGCGGTTACGTTCCCCTCCGGAAAGTGTAGCTACTTTTTTGTTCTGCTCACTGCCTCCGAAATTGAAACGCGATAAGTATGCTCTTGAATTTACCTGACGGCCTCCCATCATGATTAATTCCTGACCGTCACAGAAGTTCTCCCAAATGGATTTATCAGGATCAATATTCGCATGCGACTGATCCACATAAGCAATTTTCACGGTTTCCCCTGTTGTAAACTCCCCGCTGTCCGGTTTCAGTTCATCCATAATCATTTTGAAAATGGTAGTTTTACCTGCACCGTTTGGCCCGATAATACCAACGATACCAGCTTGAGGTAACGTGAAATTCAAATTATCATACAACAATTTGTCTCCGTATCCTTTTGCAACGTTTTTCGCTTCGATAACATTCGTTCCCAAACGTGGTCCGTTCGGGATGTATAATTCTAATTTTTCGTCAAGCTCTTTTTGATCTTCATTCAATAATTTGTCGTAGTTCTGTAAACGCGCTTTTTGCTTGGTCTGACGTCCTTTCGCTCCCTGACGTACCCAATCTAACTCGCGTTCTAACGTTTTACGACGTTTTGAAGCTGTTTTTTCTTCAAGCTCCATACGTTTTGATTTCTGCTCTAGCCAAGAAGAATAGTTTCCTTTCCAAGGAATACCTTCACCTCGGTCTAGTTCTAAAATCCAACCTGCAACGTTGTCAAGGAAATAACGGTCGTGTGTTACTGCGATTACCGTTCCTGCGTATTGCGACAAGTGCTGCTCTAACCACAATACCGACTCAGCATCCAAGTGGTTGGTAGGCTCATCTAATAACAATACATCCGGTTGTTGTAATAATAAACGACATAAAGCTACACGACGTTTCTCTCCACCAGACAATACTTTAATTGGCGTATCAGCATCCGGAGTACGTAAGGCGTCCATTGCGATTTCCAATTTTGTATCGATTTCCCAGGCTCCCGCAGCATCAATTTTATCCTGAAGTTCTGCCTGGCGATCCATTAGTTTCTGCATCTTATCGGCATCCTCATACACTTCCGGTAAACCAAACATATCGTTTATTTTATTGAACTCGTCCAAAATTGCCATAGTTCCGGCAACTCCTTCACGAACAACATCAATAACCGTTTTAGTTTCATCTAAATGCGGCTCCTGCTCTAAATAACCGACAGTATAATTTGGTGCGAAAACCACATCTCCCTGATAGTTTTTATCAACACCTGCAATAATCTTTAATAATGACGATTTACCTGAACCGTTCAAACCAAGGATACCAATTTTAGCTCCGTAGAAAAAACTTAAGTAAATATCTTTTAAAACCTGCTTATTCGTGCTTGAGTAAGTCTTGCTTACCTTCGACATCGAAAATATCACTTTCTTATCGTCTGACATACTTTACTGTTTATGTTTATTTTTTGATTTTTTACTGAATACGTATCTTAAAAAGATAACGGCAAAGATAGGTTAAATAAAAGAATTTAAAAGATGATTTGCAATTCTGTAGTGCATTTTTGGAGAATTTAAACCTGTAACCCCAATGAATGATTTCACGCAGATTTCACGCAGATTTCGCAGATTTCGCAGATTTTCGCAGATTATAATTTCATAAAACACAGTTAACACCTGTATTTATCTGTTGGAGTAACGAGATTTCTCTACGCGGAAGCAATAATTCTCTCCACAATAGCGAGATTTCTTTTTAAAGTGACGAGTTTCCTCTTTCCTCTTTCCTCCTACTTCAACTCCAGTAAAAAAGACAATTCTGTGCCATGATCTTCTTTCGTATTTTTTCCGATCAGGTTTTTATTATCATAATTGTAATAGAAAGTGAATTGTATTTTGAAATCGTTGAATATTTCCCAGGTAAGATCAGCGCTCAAATCAAAACGGTATCTGCTTTTATCGGTAATCCCGACATAAGAGCCCATTTTTAATGAGGAGGAAAGATTCGGACTTAAAAAGCTGTACACCGTATGTTGCAATGTTACGGGCCATTCACTGTTAGCAATAAATTTATCCGATTCTATAGTGTCTTCAAAATTCTGTAGAAAACCTGTAAACACAAGCAACCTCTGGCGTTCGGTAATTATAAGATTATTTCCGATTCCGAAACCAAACGATAGTTTTCCATCGACACCCAATTCGTCGTTCCTATTGAAACCATTGGCCTGATACAATACCCATTTTTTGTACAGCGAATAAAACTCCTGCAGGTTTTCCTGTATCCTCACCGAATAATCCGAACTTTCCGTTGACGTGGCTATATAAGAGAAATTATTAACGAACCGCCATCGGGATATAACATAAAAAAGATTGCTTTCCCCACTGATACGCAATACTTCAGACGACTTTGTATAACTCACCCCCGCTCCTATATCGCCTTTAAATCCTTCGTACCATTTTTCTTCAAGGGGGAAAATCCTTAGAATTTCCTCAAACTTAATTTTCGTTTTTTTAGGCTCGGTTAAGACGATTATTTCTCCCATAATTTGGGAATTGGTTATTTTCCCAATGAAGATTTCACCATAAATACTTTCTACCTTATATATTTTGCTTCCGCCATCAATAGAAAATATCTTGTACCATTTTACGGAAACGATACCGGGGCCCTGTGCATCAAAACTCAAACGTCCTTGCTGAAACGATAAAATTTTACCAGTTAACCTGTCGCCGTTTATCAGGTGTAAGATATCGGGTGTAAAAGCCTCTTTTCTGATTTTTTTTTCTGTTTCGGAAAGTGTAGTATCAATTTCTACTTCCAGATTTTTAGGCAATGTGTCATGTTCCACCGAAATAATGGAATCTTTTTTTGTTTTTTCAGGGATTTGGGCATACAAAAACAATGGAAAGACCAGCAGTAAAACCTTCAATGTTTTTGAATAACTAAACATCCCTTTTTAAATTAAAACTTAAACACAAAATAAAACCTGTTGGCTTCCTAACACACAACAGGCCTGATACTTTTTTAAAACCATATAAGTCATTTAGTTTTTTAACTTGGAAAATATTCTTTGACTCATGTATTTAATTCACAACCGCATACAACACCTTCTATCAGTTACAACATAAGTAATACACGGCTTTGGAAAAAGTTAGTGATACCTTGCTGATTATCCTTATCCAAAACTCCGTATCCGTAAGCAAAATAGAATCGGATATTTTCAGAAAGATACCAGTTGACCATTGGCGTAATTCTCCAAAATTCACCACCAGTTAAAGTTCCGTCATTAAGATCAAGGGAAGAAAAACGAAGAATTGCTTCAATAGCCCCATAACCACCATCGAAAACCGATTTTTTTGGTTTAAGGAATGAAAATATTCCCGGGTTACTAAAGTAAGGGCGTACTTCTCCCGTGATTGAATAAGCCACAAACACTTCACCTCCATGGAATATAGGATTATTTGTTGCGGACGAATTCATCATATGAAAATTGTATTCAGACCCTAACAAGAAAGCACCTGATCTGTAATAAAATTCACCTCCGATATGATTCGAGCTAAATACGGAAAAAGTTCCAGTATCTAAGAAATAAGGTGCCTGATTAGCCTCCGGACGTGACCTTACCTGTAACGTATGATCTTTAACCTCCCCATACCTGTAATTAACCCCAATATGCATTACCGGTTTTAAGGCATCTGTATAAACCGGAAGATAGCCTACTCTGGAAGCAAATTGCCATTTGTATTTTGAAAAACTCTGTACTTTAGACAGCACATCTGTATAAACGCCAATATTCCAGTTTATTTTTTGCTTTGGAAGGAACCCCATATACTTCACACCATCGGCCAATATTGGAATAATATCTATAGACATATTTCTTTCCATGTGCCACATGGAATATCCGTTCATAACCTTACTCATTGAATACCCTTCTTTGGTCCGCCCTACAAAAATATCCCCATACAATTTCGGAACCCCAAACATGACACCGCTTTCCCTTGCGAGCCAGATTCTGGAATTACCATCATACATGATCCCGACTTTCCAGCTTATGTTACTTTTGGTTTTCAACTTACCTGACATGGTAACCCTAAAATCCCTCACAATAAATCCGGGAGATAACTGTACCTGGTCTTTACTCGGATCATCCTGACTGTAAAATGCATGTTCGTACATGAAACCTCCTCCAAATCTCAATGTGGTCACATCGTTTTCAAATTCATTTCCTCTTGTTATTTTTTTTTCAGGAACGATTGAGTCTTTTTCTTCAAAGACTTCTCCTTCAGTTCCGTCAAGCCTCTGTTCTTTGGGAACATCTTGTGCAAACGAAACAAACCCTGTTACCACAAAAAGCAGTGATAACAAGGTTTTTTTTATCTGATTCGATTGTTTTATTTGGCTTTTGCCTTCAATTTCAAATAATTTCATTGGGACACATTTTATTTCCGGATTACTCCGAAAAAGATTCCACAATTATTTTTTCTGTTGTCCTGTCATTTCTGCCGGATCTAACAATTTCTTGATCTGATCTTCGGTAAGCAATTTCTTTTCACGGATTAATTCAAGAATACCCTTATTGGTTTCAAGAGCTTCTTTTGCCAGCTCCGTAGTTTTTTCATAACCAAGTACAGGATTCAGAGCAGTAACAATACCAACACTTCGCTCGATGTAATGTTTCAGTACTTTTTCGTTGGCAGTAATGCCGTCAATACAGTTTTTACGGAATAACGGCATTGATTTATAAAATAACGCCTGAGATTCCATAATAGCCACGGCAACAACCGGTTCGTAAGCATTCAGTTGCAAAAGTCCGTCCTGTGATGCGAAAGTAACCGTTACATCATTACCAATTGCTTTAAAACAAATCTGATTCATCAATTCCGGCATAACAGGATTTACTTTTCCGGGCATAATAGATGAGCCAGGCTGAAGTGCCGGTAAATTGATCTCGAAAATACCTGTGCGCGGACCTGTAGCAAGAAATATCAAATCACTACTGATTTTAGACAAGGTAACAGCTAAATTTTTTATTGAAGAAGAATACATCACGAAAGCCTGCATACTGCTTGTGGCAGCAATAAGATCTTTAGATGTATGAATCGGTTTTCCTGTTATTTTAGCCAGTTGTGCAGAACATTTTTCAGCATAACCAGGAGTTGCTGTCAGTCCTGTACCGATAGCCGTTGCTCCCATATTCACTTCATACAGATAAGCTTCCGATTTACGCATTGCATCTATGGCTGCATCCAGTTGATATCCGAAGGCATGAAACTCCTGCCCCAATGTCATTGGCACGGCATCCTGCCCTTCGGTACGCCCCATCTTTAACAGATTATTAAACTGATCTCCTTTTTTATGGAACGATTGCGATAACAATTGGGCTTCTTTCAAAAGCTTATCGTTATGCAGAATCAAAGCAATGTGTATGGCTGTCGGATATACATCGTTTGTAGACTGTCCCATGTTCAAATCGTCATGAGGTTCGATGTACTGATATTCCCCTTTCTTCTTACCCATCATCTCAAGAGCAATGTTTGCCAGTACTTCATTGGCATTCATATTAGCCGAAGTTCCTGCGCCACCCTGATACAAATCGGTCAAAAACTGGTCGTGATACTTACCATCCATCACAGCCTGACAAGCCTTTTCTATTGCTGCAAGTCTATCTTTTTTCATCCGGCCAACCTCGCCGTTAGCTCTGGCAGCAGCCAGTTTTACAATTGCATAAGCTTTTACGTAATCGGGATAAAAATTTGTTTTAACTCCGCTAACCTGAAAATTCTCCAAAGCTCTAAGCGTTTGAACTCCATAATAAGCATCAGCGGGTATTTGCTTTTCGCCCAACAAATCTTTTTCTGTTCGGACTTGAGCCATTGCATATTGCGATGAAATAATCATTAGCAACATAAGAGGAATGTATTTTGCTTTTCTCATGACTTTTTGTTTTACTCGGAATTGATTTTAAAAATCATTCCAATAGTTTTTTTTACAAGGGACATTTATTACACTGAGCGATTAGAACTCAAAGAAATATTGCTGTAATTGTTTTTTATCTTTGGTTTTGGTTAAACCCAGCATTAACAGAATACGTGCTTTTTGCGGATTCAAATCGTCACTCACAATAGTTCCGAGTTTGTCATCGTCAACTTCATCTTTCAGAACCACACGGCCGGAAACACATCTTGTTGCTCTACAAACCACAACACCTTTTTTCACGGCGGCATCAATTGCATCGTAATATGCTTTATTGAAATTTCCATTTCCTACACCCGCAATTACAATTCCATCTACTTTTTCATTAACTAAAGCATTAATTAAAGAAGGATTCGCATCGGCATACATATAAACGATTTCAACACGAGGCATTTTTGTCACCCCGGCAATGTCGAATGGCGTGTTTTTATCAGATTTTCTGCTTGATGCCTGATAATAAATCGGCTTAGCGTCATAAACCTGTCCGATTGCACCTGCATTAGGAGCGCCAAAAGCTTCCATATGGGTTGAATTTGTTTTTACGATATCTCTTCCGTCAAAAATACTTTCAGAGAATACTACAAGCGGGCCTCTTCCTTTACTGTTCGGACTTGCTGCTACTACTACCGCATCAAACAAGTTTTTAGGCCCGTCCGCACTGATTGCAGTAGCTGCACGCATTGAACCTGTGAAAACTACGGGTTTATCGCTTCTCAATGTCAGATTAAGGAAAAAAGAAGTTTCCTCTTGAGTGTCGGTACCATGAGTGATTACGATGGCATCGGCTTCATTTTTGCTGAAAATCTCGTTGATTCGTTTGTTCAGTTTCATCCAAATTTCGATGCTCATATCCTGACTACCGATACTGGAAATCTGTTCACCGGTTACTGTTGCGAATTTATGTATTTGAGGAACAGCACTTAATAGCTGATCGATTGGAAGCGCACCGGCTTTATAACCAGCCTGATCAGCAGCAGCTCCTGCTCCTGCTATAGTTCCCCCTGTTGCAAGGATTTTTACTCTTGGTAAATTTTGTGCCTGAACACTGTAAACAAAAAACAACCCAAGCACCAAGCTTAGTGTTTTAATTGTGATTGTGGAAAATGTTTTCGTTTTCATTGGATTTAAATTTATGAGTTGGTTAATAACGCTTAATTGATTCCCTTTCTAAAAAAATGGCTTGGTAAAAAATGTTACCACAGCTGTCTTTAAAGGTTTTTTGGATGATAAATTTAACAAGTTTTGAAAAAATTAACATATTTGTTCGATAAAGCGCAACTAAAATCGTTAAGAAGTAAATTATTACAAATTCAGAGACTGTTGCATTATTTTGTAAGTAGTGCTTTATAAATGACAGAATTCTACATAAAAACAAAGAGCCATGGCTAAATTACCATGGCTCTTGTTTTGAATTATTTCAGTATGCTTTTAATTTTTAAAATTTCAATACAGACTAACCAAAATTATAAAAAAGCTCCTTTCTATTATTTTTTGGTCAAACTCTCCCATTTAACGCGTTAAAAACCCATGCAATGGAAAAAAAGCCTATACCTACAGCAGCAAAACCCCATCCGGCTACATCGGCATAACGGTATATTGCTAATCCTATCAATATACAACCCATGACAATCATAATAAAAGTTGCCCAGCCTAAAACAGTATTTTTGTTCATCATAGTTCTGCTTTTAGAATTTAATTTAAGTACTGTAAATATCGTAATTTAAGTTGTTATCCAAAAATTCATCTCTCCATTGACATTTTTTATCGCCAAAAGTTTGTTTCAGCGTAAAATTACCTCTTCGGATTAATAAAAAAGCCGGTAAAATTCCGGCTTTAATTGATTCTGTTATTTCTTACCACCTGTGGCAACATATTTTTTTGCAATGCCATCGTAGGTCTGTTTTGTTTCAGAAGATTTGCCTTTAAAAACAATATCTCCATTTGGCAATAATTTGAACTCATATCCTTCACTTCTCCTTCTTTGCTGGGTTTCCGAAACATCTTTTGAACCTCCCAGAAAAACTTTTTCAGTAATGTTTGTAGTGGTTTGTGTATTGGTTACTACCCTTGATTTTGTCGAAACATCCCAGATTTCAGAAACAATACTTGTTATGTCTTCTGTTTTCAAATCGGTTTTATTGGTACCTTTTTCGATCCAGGAAATATAATACAACTGGGTGTCTTTTGCTTTGAAACTGGTTATTTTACATTCGGACAATTTCTTTTTAGAATCAATCGGACGTGTAAAAAGAACTTCTTTTTTAACACCTTCATTCAGATACAGATGAAACTCATTCTTTACGATTTCTGCTGAAATCTTATCCGATTTTGCTAACACTTCGGAATTGGTTGCAGATTTTGAACTGCTTTTTTTCTTTTTCTGACTATAGCCCACAGCTGTCATCAATACTAATGCAAATAATAAAAATGTTTTTTTCATAAGTTATTTAATAGGTTTCTTGGTTTTGGAAAAATACAATTTTTTTTCACAAATGCAAACATTTAAAAAAAACATAACCAATCAATACATATTTCACAGAGTAATTTAGAAATATTCAAAAAAAGCATTGAAATAACCTGTTGAGTGTAATCAAATAATTAGTTTTTTAATCTTATTTATTGGTCTGCCAAATATAAATTTGTTGATATACTGAATCAGCATCAAAGCAGATGTTTTGCTGGAATTCTGGTTTTAAACCATCTAAAGATTTAGCATAATTCCGTCTAATTAAGATTTAGAAAATAGTTCCCAATCCTTTTTCATGATTTCTGAAAATATTAGGTTAGCTGTCTATACTCATTTTATTGGATCTCATTGGTGTTTTGCAATTGTATTTCTAACACGAATACTGATTTGCTTGGCGACATTAAGATACTGAAATCCAATATATAGCCCTTTTTATCGCTTTAAATAATTGCATCAAAACTGGTGTTTTTTAACATTTTTTTATATATTTTTGTTAACTAAATCTTTCATCTGAACTAAACATGGCAAAATTTTGCTTTTTATCAGTGCTTTTTATCAGTACTTCTATTTCTGCCCAAACTGAATTCTTCCATTCAAAAATCAATTTCTCCAAGGATCAATTAGACAAATTTTATTCTTCCATAAGTATTGATGGCGCTCAAATCTATTTTAACGCCAATGATTATACTGTTTATGCCCACAATACGAAAACAGGAATTTTAAATTGGTCCCATTACTCTGGCAACAAATCAAATAATGCCCCTAAAACGCATCAAAATAATGTTTTTGTTGAAAGTTCAGGAGGTAAATGCGAACAATTGAATGCCAAAACCGGCGAACTGGTTCAAGAAATAAGTCTGGAAGAATTTTCGACCCAACCCATTATTAAAGATACTATTATGTATTGTGCCGCAGTTTCTCCACAAATTGGCGGGGCTATTTTAGCCTATGATTTGAAAAATAATCATACAGTATGGCAAAAATACATTGGTCATGGAGCTACGCTTCAACCCTATTTTTTTAAAGACAAAATTGTAGCGAATTACGAAAATCAGTATTGGTTTGAATTGGATTACAATGGCAATGCATTAGACAAAGACAGCGGTTGCTATTACAAAACCACCGAACCTCCTTTTGAAGAACAATTTTGCAACATTCATTACGATTTATTGAATCAGTACAACAAAGACATCCTGGTAAAAAATGTAACTATCGAGGAAACAAAATACCATTATGCCAAAAATGCAACCCTGATTTTAGAAGGAAATATACTCAAAATAGTCAACGAAAAGAATAAGGTAAAAAAAGAAATTGTCTTAAACAAAATTATTACGCCATTAGAAACGGGTATAAACAACTACAAGGAAATTTTGAAAGTGGAGGAAAACACCGTTTGGTTTATTTATGAAAATATGCTTGGCGTTTACGATTTCAAAAATAATAAAACCATCAAAACACTTGATTTAAGTAAATGGAATCCTCATAAAGCTATTTTGAATGGTAATAATGTATGGCTGATTTCCAGGAATGACGGGGAATTGGTTGGCCTGAAAATAGAATAACAAATAAACTTTAAATAAAAACACGTATGAAAAAATTATTTTTATTAGGTGTATTATTGATTAGTACATTATCATTTGGACAAGATTTAGGAATTGGAAAAACAGAAAGTGAAATTTTTAAACTTTTAGAAGCTGATGGTTTTGACTATCATGGGTGGCGTCCTGATGGTAAAGATGGAAATACGATATTAACATTTGAGAATACAAGTAAGTTGCGCTGTTATGTGCATATGTCTGAAAAAAAAGAAAGAGCCTATGAAAGTGAATTAGTAATTGAATTTAAAACTTGGGAAGATTTATTGAATAATTACAATACAATAAAATCTCAATTTACAACCGATTTTGGAAAGCCAACAAAAAATTCCGAAAAATTTAGTGGAACCTATAAATTGGGTGACGGAAATGAAATAAAAGCATTAGAAAACGGCTATTGCATTTATGAAACACACTTTAAAGATAAGGATAATACTCTTTATGAATTGACAATCAATAAAGATAATGAATACTCTAAAGCAAGAATACTTATAGTTGCCACTAATAAAAAATATCTTTAGTAAAACAAACCCATAATACAACGGTTATTAAATAAAAACAGTAAAGATTAACCCCATATATTTATGAAGTTCCCACAGAATTTGAAAAAGACATTGCAAAAGTAAGAATTGGAAAAGAAGAGTTTTTTATAAATAAAAAGGAGAACGAATTAAATAATGACTAATCCCAACCGCTTTCAAGACGAAAACCTAATCCTTTCCGACTTTTATAAAGAAGTTTGGGTGGTATGTCCGTCTTGTGCCAAAAAAGCAATGGCTACGGTAAATTTTGAAGCCAAAACAGCTCGTTTGTTTTGTGTTCATTGCGGTTACAACAAAGAAACCACCACAGCCTTAATTCCCAAAGGCACAGTGGAAATGACAGCAAATTGGTATTTTGAGGTAGAGTTATGGCTAAAATCTCCTTTCAAGAATGAGGTTTTTTGGGCGTACAACGACAAACATCTGGAGTATTTGGAACGGTACATTAGTGCGACTTTGCGGGAACATAAAGACCGAACCCATTTTACGCTTTTGGAAAAACTTCCTAAATTTTACCATGAGGCAAAAAACCGAGAGGGTTTGTTAAAAATCATAGCCAAATTGAAAAGTAAAAGATAATTTGATACAGGAATTACAAATGACAAAAAATAGCATATACATAGTTCTGATTACTTCTGTTTTTAGTTGTGCACCGAAAGCCGAAATAGTAAAATACGGAAAACACTATCAAAAGCACAATGATTACAAAAGCCTTGTAAAAGCTGTCGAGTTAATGCCAAAAACGATTACAACTTCGGAAGTAAAAAAAATACTCGGAGAACCACCCATTGACAACGGTTTTGATTATCGGTATTTGGTAGATTCCACAGGGGTGAATAACTGTACCATTGGAGCCGTTTTTACTATTGACAGCAAAGGAAAAATAACCAATCGTTGGGTTGATGAAATTTGCGAATAGCTTCAATATGAAAATCATTATCAGCTTCCTTCTGGAGGTGCAAATAAAATTACAGTTTAAGTTAAGCGCTTTTTTGGGAAGTATTCTATAAAAAAACCACGCCGTTAAGCGTGGTTCCTTATCTATGATTGCAGAAGATTATTTCACTTCCTCGAAATCTACATCCTGAGTTGTATCTCCTGAAGCATCCGTTTGTGGTTGTGCTTCGTGAGTTTGTCCTTCAGCCTGTGCTTTGTACATTTCCTCTGAAGCATTTTTCCATGCCTCATTGATTTTATCCAATGCCGGTTGAATTGTATCCACATCTTTAGTTTCGTATGCTTTTTTCAATTCGTCCAAAGCAGCCTCAATGTTTGATTTATTTCCTTCCGATAATTTATCTCCGAATTCGGACAATTGTTTTTCAGTCTGGAAAATCATTCCGTCAGCCTCGTTCAATTTGTCTACTCTTTCTTTAGCCAATTTGTCAGCTTCGGCATTAACTTCAGCTTCTTTACGCATTCTTTCGATTTCTTCCTGAGTCAATCCTGAAGAAGCCTCAATACGGATATCATGTGATTTACCTGTTCCTTTATCAACAGCTGTTACATGGATAATACCATTAGCATCGATATCGAAAATTACTTCGATTTGAGGTACTCCTCTTGGTGCTGGCGGAATTCCGTCTAAATGGAAACGACCAATCGTTTTGTTATCGTTTGCCATTGGACGCTCACCCTGCAATACGTGAATTTCCACCGATGGCTGGTTGTCAGCCGCTGTAGAGAACACCTGTGATTTTTTAGTTGGGATAGTCGTGTTAGCGTCGATTAATTTTGTCATTACGCTTCCCATAGTTTCAATACCTAATGAAAGTGGTGTAACGTCAAGTAACAATACGTCTTTTACGTCTCCGGTTAATACACCACCCTGAATTGCAGCTCCAATCGCTACAACCTCATCCGGGTTAACTCCTTTTGATGGTTTTTTACCGAAGAATTTCTCAACCTGCTCCTGAATTACAGGGATACGTGTTGAACCTCCCACTAAGATTACTTCATCGATATCAGATGTTGATAAACCTGCATCTT
>NZ_DATIDM010000117.1:0-3889 GCF_035456225.1 Flavobacterium sp.
GTGCAACAATGGTGGCTTACTGCTCCCCAACGGGCTACTTTAAGTTTTCAGGGTGCGGTGGTAGCTTCCCATCCCGACCTGTTCAATTATGCAGGCTGTACGGCCAGTGCACAGAATTTTGTAAAAGACAACACCAAAGTGTATCCTAACCCGTTTGGCAATGTGCTACAAATAGAAAGCGAAACCGGTTTTACGCAACTGGAATTGTGTGATATTGCGGGTAAGCAAATCCTTAACCAGGTGTTTGTTAATCAAATTAATACAGCTAATTTGGCGCAGGGCATGTACTTGTTACGGTTAACTACTGAGAAGGGTGAAGTGGTGGTTAAAAAGGTGGTTAAGGAGTAAAGTAATAAAGAATTTAAAATCCGTTTAGCGTAAAAGTTAAACGGATTTTTCTTTTGTGTTTCTTATCTTTGTGTGGAATGAATAAAAAACTGCAACATTTCAGCCTTTCTTTACTGATTGCATTATTGTTCGCAATACTGTTTCAATCAGCGCATTCTTATGAGCATTTGGCAAAGCAGTTCACAGAAGAACACTGCGACCACAAATACGACCACTCCAAAACGGAATTCTCACACAGCCATCATGAATTTGACGACTGTTTCACTTGTGATTTTTCCTTCAGTAATTACATACCGGTCGAGTTTTTCTCCTTCGCCCTTGTAAAAACTTCAGAAACAAAAAGCCAATCTTTTTCGATTACGGAAAAACCCGTTGTCTTTTCAGGTAATTTCATTCCGCTTCGGGGGCCTCCTTGTTTTATTGGATAATTAATTTTTGTCGAAAATTTCGGCACCATTTCTTATACAATAATTCAATCCAAAACATATGAAATCCTTTTTTACAGCCCTTTTCCTGGGGTTTTCAGTCATTGCTATCGGACAAAACACGCTGACCGGAAGCATTTCAGACCATAATAATAAAGCTATTGAAAGCGTTACAGTTGCCATTCCGGAGCTGCACAAAGAAACTATTTCCGACAGTAACGGAAAATACGAATTCACCAATTTACCCAACGGTCATTTCAGCATTACCTTTTCCTGCATCGGCTATGCCAACAAAACCCTTTCCATAACACTCGAACAGCAAAATACGCTTGCAAATGTCGTTTTGGAAGAGACCTCAACCCATATGGACGAAATGATTGTTTCGACGGTTTTTAACAAAGTACAATCGCAAAACGTAATGAAAGTCGAACACCAATCGGTGAAACAACTACAACAAAAAGGCGCGGCCACTTTAGTAGAAGGACTGGCAACAATTCCCGGAGTTTCGCAGATATCCACGGGAACTTCCATCGGAAAACCGGTAATCAGAGGTTTAAGCGGCAATCGTGTGCTGGTATATACGCAAGGTATTCGCATGGAAAACCAACAATTCGGTGAAGAACACGGCTTGGGAATGAGCGATGCCGGTGTGGAAAGCGTTGAAGTCATCAAAGGACCGGCTTCCCTCCTTTACGGTTCTGATGCGTTGGGCGGCGTATTGTATTTCAATCCTGAAAAATTTGCCAAAGCCAATACGTTCTCGGGAAATTTTAATCAGAAACTGTTTTCCAACACACAGGGAAGCAATTCCACTTTAGGCATCAAATCTTCTTCCGACAATTGGAAATTCCTCACTCGGGCAAGCTATTCCACACATGCCGACTATGAAATCCCTTCGGGCGAAAAAGTAATCAATACCCGATTTATCGAGAAAGATTATAAAATCGGATTGGGGTATTCCAACATCCATTACAATTCGGAATTCCGATACAATTACAACAATTTAAATATCGGTTTACCCGAAGAAGACATCGCACCGGAACATTTCCGTACGCCTTTGTATCCGAAACAGGACATCGACAATCATCTGTTGAGCCTGCACCAGAAATTTTTCATAAAAAAAACGAAACTGGAAGCCGATTTGGGATACACCTTCAACAACCGGAAAGAACTCGAAGCCGCTGATGAAACTGCGTTACACATGAAACTGAAAACGGCGAGCTACAATGTAAAATTATACCTGCCGAAATCCGGAAATCTGGAAACGATCATAGGTGTTCAGGGACTGCATCAGACCAATGAAAACAGTGGGAAAGAAATGCTGATTCCCGATGCGACTACCAACGATATAGGTTTTTTGGCAACCTCTAATTACGAATGGAACTCGCATACATTACAGGCCGGAATTCGCTATGACAGCCGAAAAATTGATTCAGAAACCCACGGAACAGTTGGAGAAGAAGGTTATTTTGAAGCCGTAAACAAAAATTTCGAAAGCTTCAACGCGTCTTTGGGATACAAAACAAAATTGCTTAAGAATCTGACCGTCCGCGCTAATATAGCTTCCGGATTCCGCGCTCCTAATTTAGCGGAACTGACTTCCAACGGCGTTCATGAAGGCAGTAACCGTTATGAAGTAGGAAATCCGGATTTAAAAAACGAACAGAACTTTCAACTGGATTTGAATCTGGAATATAGCAATGCACATTTTGAGTTTTTCGCCAATGGTTTTTACAATCACATCAACGATTACATTTTTCTTTCACCGGCCGGAACGCAAATTGACGGTAACGATGTGTATGATTATGTTCAGGGAAATGCAAAATTATATGGCGGGGAAATCGGCGTTCACTATCATCCCCATCCGTTAGACTGGCTGCATTTAGTAAGCAGTTTCGAAAGTGTTACCGGCAAACAAGACAATAACGACTATTTACCATTGATTCCGGCAAACAAATTTTCAAACACAATACGAACCGAATTTGACATCCAAAACTGGTTTAAAAGCGGTTACGCATTGCTCAACATCGATTACTTTCTGAAGCAGAACAACGTCAGCCCGTTTGAAACCAAAACAGATGATTACGCCTTATTAAACCTTGGTTTTGGCGGAAACATCAACATCGGAAAAAAGAAATTCGATCTTTCTCTGAACGCCAACAACCTGCTGGACAAAACGTATATTTCGCATCTGTCCCGCTTAAAAACAGATGCTATTCCGAACATCGGAAGAAATATTATTTTAGGGATTAATTTTAATTTTTAATCAATCTTTAACGCTTAAGGTTTTCAAAAAGTTAAAATCAGCAAATGAAGTTTGACTATATTTGTGAAAATCAAACAAACAACACATGAAGAACATAGTAACCGCAACTGCCATAATCTGTAGTTTGACCATGAATGCACAAGCTCCCAAACCCAAGGGCGACATCAAATATCCCGAAACAAAAAAAGTTGAACATACAGACACCTATTTCGGTACAAAAGTAAGCGATCCTTACCGTTGGCTTGAAGACGACCGTTCGGCAGAAACCGGTGCCTGGGTAAAAGCACAAAACAATCTTACAAACCATTATCTGAAACGAATCCCGTATCGCGATGCCATAATGACACGCATGCAAAAACTGTGGAATTACGAAAAAATTTCGGCACCTTTCACAGAAGGGAAGTTTACGTATTACTATAAAAACAACGGCTTGCAGAACCAGTCGGTTTTGTACCGAAAAGATGCTTCCGGAAAAGAGGAAATCTTCTTGGATCCGAATACGTTTTCCAAAGACGGAACCACTTCTCTGGGCGGACTGGATTTCTCCAGAGACGGCTCTAAAGTGGCTTATGCTATTTCCGAAGGGGGAAGCGACTGGCGTAAGGTAATCATCATGGATGCTATTTCCCGAAAAGTATTGGAAGACACTATTGTGGATGTGAAATTCAGCGGTGTATCGTGGAAAGGCAATGACGGTTTCTATTACTCAAGTTATGACAAACCTAAGGGAAGCGAACTTTCTGCTAAAACCGATCAGCATAAATTGTATTACCATAAATTGGGAACTGCTCAAAAAGACGATAAAGTAGTTTTCGGAGTAGACCAGAAAAGAAGGTATGTGGGCGGAAGT
>NZ_DATIDM010000118.1:0-2642 GCF_035456225.1 Flavobacterium sp.
GGCGATTTATGAAGAGAAATTATAAGATTGTATTGTTGATAATGGCTTTATCTGCAGTACTGTGGAGTTTTGTGCCTACCAAAAAAGAAGATCCGGAAAAAGACAGACTTTTACTGGAGTTGCTTTCTTTTGTGTTGGAAAAAGGGCATTACGATCCTATAGCAATGGATGATACATTTTCAAAAAGTGTTTATAAGGAATATATCGATGCGATAGATCCTTCAAGACGTTTCTTTGTACAGTCCGATATAGATGAGTTTAAGAAATATGAAACTCAGATTGATGACATGATCAAAAGTAAAGATTTGAAATTTTTCGAATTGACTTATGGTCGTTTAATGGAACGTATGAAGGAATCTGAAAAAATCTACAAAGAAGTTCTGGATAAACCATTCGATTTCAATAAAGAAGACAATATTAATACGGATTATGAGAAGTTGCCTTTTTCTAAAAACAAGGCTGATTTGAAAGACCGCTGGGAAAAACAACTTAAGTTGTCTGTCCTGTCTTCAATTACCGATAAACAGAAATTGGAGGAAGATAAGAAGAAAAAAGATCCTAAATATACCGAGAAAACGCTTGCCAAATTGGAAGAAGAATCCCGTGAAACTACCCTGAAATCTCTGAATGAATATTTTGAGTTTGTAGGGGAGTTGGATAGAAACGACTGGTTCTCTGTGTATTTAAATGCCATTGTGGAACGATTTGATCCGCATACATTCTATTTTGCTCCTGAAGAAAAGGACAAATTTGATATCAGCATGAGTGGGACTTTAGAAGGAATCGGAGCTCGTTTGGTTAAGAAAAATGACATTACCGAGATATCCGAGTTGATTCCGGGCGGACCGGCATGGAGGGGCAAAGAGTTGGAACAAGGTGACCTGATTCTGAAAGTGGCTCAAGGAGACGGTGAGCCGGTAGATGTTGTCGGAATGCGAATTGATGATGTCGTAAAAAAGATAAAAGGTAAAAAAGGGACTGAAGTTCGCTTAACAGTCAAAAAAGTTGACGGTACCATAAAAGTCATTAAGATTGTTCGTGAAGTGGTAGAGTTGGAAGAGACTTATGCGAAATCGAGCGTGGTTAAAGACGGTGATAAAACTTATGGTATTATCTATTTGCCTAAATTCTATATCGATTTTGAAAATAAAGATAAAAGAGATGCCTATAAAGATGTGGCTCAGGAAATCGAAAGACTGAAAGCGCAGGGTGTAGAAGGTATCGTTATGGATTTGAGAGACAACGGAGGGGGTTCATTGCAAACCGTTGTGGATATGGTCGGATTGTTTATTGAAGACGGACCAGTGGTTCAGGTGAAATCATCCGGTAGAAAAAAAGAGGTTTTATATGATAAGGATTCCCGTGTACAATGGGATGGTCCACTGGTAGTGATGGTTAATAATTTCTCGGCATCTGCTTCAGAAATTTTTGCGGCTGCCATTCAGGATTACAAACGCGGAATCGTGATCGGAAGCAAACATACCTACGGAAAAGGAACTGTACAAAATGTAATCGATCTGAATCAGTTCGTCAGAAGTAGTTCTTTTGGGGATTTGGGTGCTTTGAAAACGACAACACAAAAATTCTATAGAATCAATGGAGGTTCAACCCAAAGAGAAGGCGTGTTGAGTGATATTGTAATGCCGGACAGATATTCTTATATTGAAATGGGTGAGCGCGATGTTGATAATGCCATGCCTTGGGATAAAATTGACGAAGCTTCCTATAAAGTAAGTAAAACGGCAAGTTTCGACGATGTGATTTCAAAAAGTAAAGCCAGAATGGCAATTAATCCGCAATTCAAATTAATCGACGAGAATGCTAAATGGATTAATGAACGTAAAGATGTTAATGTTTACAGTCTGAATTACAAAAAATTTAAAGCTGATGAAGATGCGGTTGAATTGACTGCTAAAAAATTTAAAGCATTGGCTGATTATAAAAGTAATTTGAAATTTACTTCGTTGGCTTATGAGCAGGAAATGTTCAAAAAGGATTCGGTTCTTGCCCAAAAAAGAGAAAGATGGCATGAAAGTTTAGCTAACGATGTTTATGTGGAGGAAGCTATGAAGATTCTTTCGGATATGAAATCTACCACAGTGGCAAAAGGAACCATCAATTTAAAAGATAAAAAAGTTAAACTGGTAGAGGCGAAATAAATAGTTTCTGACAGGTATTAAAAAAGCCATTCACACTGTGAATGGCTTTTTTTATTTCATTAATTTATCTAATGCTTTTTGATCTTTTTCGAGTTGACGCTGGTATTTTTGTTGTTTTTCGGCTAGTTTCAAAAGTTTTTTTCTGGCTTTTATTTCTTGATCGGTGTCCAATTTGCCTTTTTCCATTTTTCGGTCAAATTTTTTCTGTTCGTCTGCGAGTTCTTCTTTACAGTCTTTCAGTCTTTCCTTGGATTTTTCGACATCTCTTTTAGCGTTATCGAGCTTTTTCTTTTCTTTTTCTGTTTTTTTAAGCTCTTTCTCCATTTCTGCTTTTTGTTTTTCGGCTAATTCTTTTTCTTTAGCCGGATCAACTGCAGGTTTTTCTATAACGTCGGGTTTAATTTCGACCGGTTTTACGGGCTCCTGTGAGAATCCCAGTTGGAATCCTAATACAGCCATTATTACGATTAAATTTGTTTTTAT
>NZ_DATIDM010000119.1:0-24685 GCF_035456225.1 Flavobacterium sp.
GGATTTGGCTACAGCCAAGAAATATTATGAAATCAATTTCGATACTTATGCAGTAGTGATGTTTCATCCGGTAACGACCGAAGCCAAGCACATGCAGCAGTATGCGGATAATTTTGTTGCCGCATTATTGGAAGATAATCATAATTATGTGGTTATCTTTCCCAACAATGATTTAGGGAGTACTACCATTTTAAAAGCCTATGAAAAGCTGAAAGACAATCCTCGTTTCCGCATATTTCCTTCGTTGCGTTTCGAATATTTCCTGACGTTACTGAAAAAATCGCTGTTTATCATAGGGAACAGCAGTGCCGGTATTCGTGAAGCACCTTATTACGGATTGCCGATTATCAATATTGGTACCCGTCAACAAAACAGAGCACTCCATGCCGACATCATTAATGTGGATTATGATAAAGAAAGCATCAGAAAGGCACTTGAAATTATAGATACTCATAAAGTGCAGCAGACAAATGGTGATTTTGGTAAGGGAAACAGTGCGCAATTGTTTTTGCAATCGTTAGAAAAAAACGATATTTGGCAATTGAATCACCAAAAGCAGTTTAGAGATATCTGATGTCAAAAAATAAAATCATATTGTTGTTTCCTGATGGTGTCGGAATCCGAAACTATCTGTATTCTGATGTGTTCAGAACTTCAGAAGAAGAACTCGTATTGTTTCATAATTTTGATGAGGAAACGGAAGCGGAAATAAAGGAAATAACAAATGTTTCGTCGGCGCTTAAAATTCCAAAATACGTTGAAAGTGCTAAAGAAAAATTTATACGGGAATTAATTTGTATTTCCAGACTGCATTACAATACTTCTCTAACCGGGAATAAAACAATCCTTACCAACTGGAAATCATCTCATAAAAGCTATTTTAAAAATATTTTTTACAAGGCAATAACGTTTTCGGCTCCATTATTTAAGAAATACGAAAGTATTGAGAAATTGGAAAGAGCCTATCAGAAAGCAATTCGGAGAAATCCGTTTTATGTTGAGGTAAAAAAAATACTTGCAGAAGTTAAGCCTGATAAGTTGTTTTGCTCCCATCAAAGGGGTTTACAATGTCCAACCGTTTTTGCTGCAGCGCAAGATTTAGGCATTGAAACGACTACCGTAATTTACTCTTGGGATAATTTACCGAAGGCAAGAATGGCATTGCGGGCAGATAACTATTTGGTTTGGTCTGAATACATGAAAGCAGAAATGAAGATGTATTACCCTGAAATTCCTCAATCGCAAATTCACATTACCGGAACACCACAGTTTGAATGTTACGAAAATCCAAATAATATAATTCCGAAGCAGGAATTTTTCAGAAGATATAATCTGGATTTAAACAAGAAGATTATCTGTTTTTCAGGTGATGATATTCTGACTTCACCGGATGATCCTAAGTATCTTGAAGACATTGCGACAGCAATAAGTAAGGAAGGGTTAGATGCACACTATCAGATTTTATTGCGTCGCTGCCCTGTGGATTTGTCTGGTAGATTTGATGAGGTGATAAAAAAATACAACGGGCTTATTAAGGAAGCCCCACCTGTGTGGCTATTTAAAAAATCGACCGACTGGAGTATGGTGTATCCTTCCATAGAAGATGTCTCCTTGCTTGTCAGTACAGCTTATTATTCAGATGTTGTGCTTAATATCGGTTCAACTATGGCATTTGATTTCGCTATGTTTGGTAAGCCGTGCGTTTTTATTAAATATGATCAGAAGAATAAGAATGTAGAAAATTGGTCGGTTGACACCATTTACCAATTTCAGCATTTCAGAAGCATGCCGGCAAAGGAAGCGGTATTGTGGTTAAACAATAGCGAGGAAATAACCAAAAAAATAGTTGCGAAAAGTAATATGGATGTCATGGCGCAATGGAAATCAGTTGTTATTCCTGATCATAAAAATGCATCATCAAACATTAGAACGATTTTAAAATTACAGTAAGATGCACATTTGTTTCATTACATCTGAATTTCCAAAATCGGGTTTTCCTCATGGCGGTGTAGGTACTTTTGTGGCAACATTGGGAAAATCATTAACGGAAAACGGGATTAAGGTAAGTGTTATTGGTTTAAATTATACTTCAAATGAAGAGAAAGAAATCATAAATGACATAGCGGTTTATCGATTGACTCCAAAAAAGGTAAAAGGATTGCAATGGCTGTTTAATTCCAGAGCAATCTCCAAAAAAATTGAAGCGGTCCATAAAGAAAACCCCATTGATTTTGTAGAAACCCCAGAATTGGGAATGGCTTTTTTATCTAAGATAAAGGGAATTGAGTATATAATCAGAATGCATGGAGGCCATCACTATTTCGCAAAAGCAGAAAACAGATCTGTGGAATGGTGGAAAGCTTTTCAGGAAAAACGTTCTTTCAAAAAAGCCGATCATATAATTGCAGTGTCAAAATATGTTAGTGAAACTACGCGAACTTTACTTGGTTTAGGGGAAAAGCCTATTGAAGTAATTTTTAACCCAATCGATACCAATAAGTTTTTTAATGCTACAAATGAAAAAACAGTACCCCATACAATATTATTTGCGGGCAGTATTGTGGAAAAAAAAGGGATAAGACAATTGGTTGAATCAATGGAATATTTGATTGAGGAATTTCCGGATATCCATTTGTTGATTGCCGGAAGGGGTGGTAATTTTCCAGGGACAAAAGTCCCTTATATGCCTGAGTTGGAAAAAACAATTACCTCTAAAATAAAACCGTATATTACATTTTTAGGAGTAGTGCCCAATGATGAAATGCCGCAAGTTATCGCTACGTCACATATTTGTTGTTATCCAAGCCATATGGAAGCAATGCCCGTAGCATGGTTGGAGGTTTTGGCAATGGGAAAAATTTTTGTTGGAAGTACAGCCGGCCCCGGTCCTGAAGCCGTAATCGATAATGTGACTGGAGTTTTAGCTAACCCTCATTCTCCTGAAGATATTGCAAAAAAAATAAAATGGGTTTTGGAACATTCTGATGAATCCAAAGCGATGGGGCAAAACGCTCGAACAGATATCAGTAAAAGATTTGGTATTGAAGTTATTGTTAATCAAAATATTGAATTTTTTAAATCATTGCTATATAAAAAAATATAACTTTAGCGGCAAATAAAGTAATTATGAAGACGGAAGCGGAAATTATAGAAATCAACAAAAAACAAAAAGAATTTTACAATCATAAAAGGAAAAACCTGCCGACACGAATTTGGTCTTTTGTAAGGGAAAAAACATTGAAACAAATCCGCCGGGATATAGGAGTTTTAAATCAGTCCTATGATTTGCACAAGGTATGGTTCGGGGATTTATCCAACAAGAAAGTATTGGATCTTGGATGTTTTTCAGGTAATAACCTCACGATGTATCTGGCAGAAAACAGTAAGGAATTCATTGGTCTTGATTTGAGTGATGTTGCCATAGCAAAACTGAATGAAAAACTGAAGCATATCCCGACCGCAAAAGCCGTTGCAGCCGATTTTCTTTCTGAAACGGATTTCCCTGACAGAGATTTTGATGTAATTTACGCTTATGGAGTGTTGCACCATTTTCAGAATCCGGATGTACTGATTAATAAATTAAATGAAAAACTGGCTCTGGGAGGCATCATCGTTAGTTATGATCCGCTTGAAACCAGCCTGCCAATTAAAATCATTAGAATGCTTTACCGTCCTTTCCAATCGGATAAAGATTGGGAATGGCCTTTTACAAAGAAAACCTATTATAAATTCCACAATACTTTCAAAGTGATTGAAAGACATGGTGTGCTTGGGCAGGCCAAATGGTATTTTCTAATCAATCTTCTTCCAATGTCTGATGAGAAAAAGCAGGAAATCGGGAAAAAATGGCATAAAAAGGATTGGGAATTTTCGGCTACATCCGACAGTCATATGTTTCGTTGCATGCAATTGACAATGGTGATGCAGAAGAAGTAAAAAAGTATGAATTTCACGATTATTACTCATGTTGTTCATGGACAAAATGAAAACGGCTATTATGGATATGGCCCTTACATTCGTGAAATGAACCTGTGGCTAAAATATGTCGATAAAGTTACTGTTGTGGCTCCATTGCAGACTGTAACAGAGGATCCGATTTATCTTTTCTATGAGCATAATGACCTTGGTTTTATTCCGGTAAAATCCTTTTCCTTTACTTCTGTAAAATATATAGTTAAGGCATTTTTTCAATTGCCGGGTAATTTCAGAAAGCTATATCGGGCTATGAAAGCAGCCGATCATATTCATCTTCGCTGTCCCGGAAATATTGCATTACTCGGATGTGTGGTTCAGATATTGTTTCCTAAAACGCCTAAAACTGCTAAATATGCCGGAAATTGGGATGCCAAAGCGAAACAGCCTCTGAGTTACAGAATGCAGAAGTGGATTCTAAATAATACATTTCTCACCCGTAACATGCAGGTTCTTGTCTATGGGGAATGGGAAGGGAGTTCAAGAAATATAAAGCCTTTTTTTACAGCTTCCTATAAGGAAATTGACAAGCATGAGGTTGCGATAAGGAAAATGGAAGGAACCATTCGTTTTTTGTTTGTTGGCACCTTATCGGAAGGAAAACGTCCGATGTATGCAGTTCGACTTGTAGAACAATTGAAGCATTTAGGTCATTCGGTTCGTTTGGATTTGTATGGTGAAGGAAAAGAAAGATTTGAGTTAACGGATTATATTCAAAAAAACTGTTTGCAGGATTTGGTTTTTTTGCATGGAAATCAAACAGCGGAATTTGTTAAGGGAGCCTATCAGAACAGTCATTTTTTATTGTTGCCTTCTAAAAGTGAAGGTTGGCCGAAAGTAGTTGCGGAAGCTATGTTTTGGAGCTGTGTTCCGGTTGCCAGTGCCATTTCCTGTGTTTCTAATATGCTTGATAGTGGTAGTCGTGGTGTAATATTGTCGATGGAAATTCAAAACGACGTTTCGCAATTGGATAGTTATATATGGAATGATGACAAGTATCTTAAGACTGCAGAGGAAGCGATGATGTGGTCCAGAAAATATACTTTAGATTATTTTGAAACGGAAATACAAACTTTGTTATAGCGAAAGTGTTAATAATACAAGTAAAGAATAAATTGTAAAAGTAAAACGAAGCAGTGCGAATACTTCAATTGATAGACAGTCTGGAAGCGGGTGGAGCGGAACGTATGGCCGTAAACTATGCTAACGCGCTTGTATCACGTGCTGAAGTTTCAGCATTGGCTGTTTCGCGAAAGGAAGGTGCTTTACGATACGAACTTTCCGATGAGGTTCCCTATTTGTTTCTGAACCGTAAAAGCATGTTGGATGTTAAAGCTTTGATGCGACTCCGCAAATTCGTTGTTCAAAATAAGATCGAATGGCTTCACGCGCACGGCACTTCTTTTTTTATGGCAGTCTTGCTTAAATTGGTTTATCCAAAACTTAAAATTGTCTGGCACGATCATAATGGAAACAGGGATAAAATGAAAGGCAATGACAACAGGATTCTTATTGCATGTTCCTACTTTTTTAACCGCGTCCTTGTGGTGAATGAAGAATTGAAGGTTTGGGCAATACAGCATCTAAAATGCCGCCAAGTGAGTTATCTGCCAAATTTCACAGTATCAAACAAGCAGGAAAAGAGAGTGACAACTCTTAAGGGCGTTGAAGGTAAAAGAATAATTTGTTTGGCTAATCTTCGTCATCCCAAAAATCATTTAACGCTATTGAAAGCGTTTCAGGCCTCAGGTCTGTCGGGAGCCGGATGGTCACTACATTTCATCGGTAAAGATAATTCGGATGCTTATTCCGAGGAATTGAAAGTTTATATTAAGGACAATTCATTGATTGAAAGTGCTTTTATTTACGGAAGCTGTACCGATATCTATCCTATACTTCAACAAGGATCAATAGGAGTTTTGGTTTCAATTTATGAAGGTTTTCCGGTCACCTTGCTGGAGTACGGACTTTCGGGCTTGGCTGTTATTGCTTCGGATGTTGGGTATTGTTCGGAGATAATCGGTGATGGTGAAAACGGATTGCTTTTCGATCCTAAGGAAATAATTCAGTTAAGCGAAAAATTAGTAATTTTGGCGGAGAATGACGATTTGAGAGACAGATTTGGTTTGGCATTGGCTGCAACGATAGCTAACCGATTTTCGGAGCAGGTCGTGATTTCGGATTATTTGCATTTTATTCACTGATTTTGAAAAAAGGAACATTATCATATACTTCACTGGTATTCATCCATATTGGTATTGGATTGATTGTCTATTTAATTCCTTTTCTGGCTAAAATTTACAGTGCCCTTATATTAGTTGTTGGGTTGTTCTATGTCATGAAAACTAGAAATAGGAATAATGAAGCCTTGTTTATTTCGGCATATCTGGTAGGAGCCGAAGTTTTCCTGAGGATGACAGACGGAAATCCATTTCATGAGATGATTAAGTATTCCGTTATTGTTTTCATGATAATGGGAATGGTATACAGCGGTATCTCGAAAGGAAGCTTATTGTTCTGGTTCTATATGTTTTTTTTATTACCGGGTGTCTTGGTGGCAACGGAAACATTAAATTTCGGTACCGATATCCGTAAAGCGATTATGTTTAACCTTTCAGGGCCTTTATGTCTTGGTTTTGCTGCTATTTACTGTTATCGTAGAAAGATTTCATTGGAAGAGCTAAATAATTTGCTGTTAACGATACTTTTTCCCATATTTTCAGCATTAACCTTTGTTTTTCTTTATAATCCAAGCATTAAAGAGGTCGTTACGAATACGGCATCAAATTTTGAAACGTCCGGAGGATTTGGACCGAATCAGGTAGCAACCATATTAGGATTAGGTACTTTTATTTTGGTTTCCCGAATAGTATTGAAGTCTAAAGGGATATGGGTTTTTTTTTTAAATGTTGCGCTTTGTATATTGATGACTTTTCGTGGAATCGTTACATTTTCACGAGGGGGAATGATGACTGCAGCAATTATGATTGTTCTTTTACTTCTTGTCCTGTTTTTTTTCACGGATGCTAAAGGCCGCTTCAATATAATAAAAGCCGTTGCCGTTGGGATAGTGTTGCTTTTCGGAGTATGGTTGTACAGTTCTTCGCAAACCAGTGGTTTGATTGAGCGTCGCTATGCTAATGAAGGGGTGCATGGAAATAAAAAAGCAAGTCAGCTGTCCGGTAGGGAAGATTTAATTTCCTCGGAAATAAAAATGTTTTTGGATAATCCAATTTTTGGGATCGGAGTGGGAAAAAACAAAGAATACCGTGAAGAAACTACCGGAATTGTTGCAGCATCCCACAACGAAATTACACGCATGCTTGCTGAACACGGAAGTTTTGGGTTGGTCGGGTTTCTTATTCTTTTAATAGTTCCTCTTCTACTTTATCTTGACAATAAGATGCATATTTATATGCTGTCCTTTTACATGTTTTGGCTGTTGACTCTTAATCATGCTGCAATGCGTACCGCTGCACCTGCTTTTATTTATGCTTTAACCCTCTTGAAAATTTATGCTCTTGAAAAACCTGCTGTACATAGGGAATAAGCTTTCGGGAAAAGGAGCAAATGTAACGACAATCGAAACGTTAGGAACTTTACTTGCGGGTGAAGGGTATACCGTTTTTTACGCTTCGGAAAAAAAAAATCCGTTGCTTCGTCTGGCCGATATGATTTTCTCGGTTTTACGTTATCGAAAACAGGTTGATTTCGTCCTTATAGATACGTATAGCACTTCAGGATTTTGGTTTGCTTTTTTGGTGAGCCAGTTGTGTCGCCAGTTGTCCATTGAATACATCCCAATCCTCCATGGAGGAAATTTACCTGTACGGTTAAAGAATAACCCGAAATTGTCGGCTATGGTATTTGGAAATGCATATAGGAATGTTGCTCCGTCAAATTATCTCTATTCGGAATTTAAGACGTACGGCTTTACTAATATTTTGTTTATTCCCAATGTGTTGGAACTTAAAAAGTATCCGTATAAAGAAAGAACAACATTGGCTCCTAAACTCCTATGGCTGCGTGCTTTCGATAAAATATATAACCCCAAAATGGCTGTCGCTGTCTTAGCCGAAGTTAAAAAAACATATCCTGAAGCAACTCTTCATATGGTTGGTCCTGATAGAGATGGAAGCATGGAAATCTGCAAAGCTTACGTCGAAGAAAATGATTGCAATGTTTTTTTTACCGGTCGTCTTGCGAAAGAAGAATGGATTGCAATTGCCAACCAATGCGACATTTTCATTAATACAACACATTTAGACAATACGCCTGTCAGTGTAATGGAAGCAATGGCTTTAGGGTTGCCGGTTGTTTCAACAAATGTGGGTGGAATTCCTTTTTTACTGAAAGACAAAGAAGAAGGGTTTTTAGTGAATGACGGCGATGTTCAGGCTATGGCAGATAAAGTTAAGCGTCTGGTTGAAAATAGTGATGATGCCCGGTTTATTGTACGAAATGCAAGAAAAAAAGCCGAGAGCTGGGATTGGAATGTAGTCAAATTGCTCTGGAATGATTTGTTATCAGAGAATCATTGATTAGACGGGAATTAAAGGATTAAAACAATTATTTTGTTAATTGTTACAGACTAATGTTTTTCTTTATAATTATTTGTTAATTTGCGTCGATACAGAACTGAGATGGCCAACACAAAAAAAATACATTTTGAGATATCCGAGCGGAAGATTCTTCTCCGTGCTTTTGATGTATTGTTAGTACTCCTAGCATTGTATTTTCTGGGTGTTTACTTGAAATTTGATTACTTCAATATTTCAATACACAGCTATTATTGGACATTTGTCCTGACATTCTATATCCTGTTTTTCGGGACAATATTCGAAATGTATAACCTTCAGGTTGCCGGGAATCAGTTTCAGATTATTAAAAGTATAATTCTCAGCGCCACAGCTACGGTATCTGTCTACTTACTGACACCGATCTTAACCCCACCATTACCTAAGAATCGATTGCAGATCATATTTTTCTATGTGGCTATTTTGGGGACTTTGTTTTTGTGGAGGATGTTTTATCAAAAATTCCTGGCTTCCCATCATTTTAATAAAAAAGTACTCTTTTTGGCTGATGATAAAACGGTTGAAAGTCTAGCGCATGAGCTTGAAAAAGCAGATCCAAACTACAAGGTAGTGGGTTATTTGTCCACTAAAGAATCGTCTAAAAAAACGGTTAATCTGCCAAAAATACTGCCGGAATCTCTTGAGGAGTTTATAAAGTCGAATTCTATTTCGGAAATCGTAATTGCCAATAAATCCAATGAAGAAGTCCCGGTAGAAGTTTACGATAAACTGTTACTTTTTTTAGAAAAAGGGATTGTCATCCGCGAGTATACCCAAGTGTACGAAACAAGTACCAACAGGCTTCCTGTACAATTTACCGAAAAGGATTTTTACAAATATTTCCCTTTCAGCAGAAGCAATCAGAATAAACTTTATCAGTATTCGATCCGTTTGTTTGACGTAGTGGTTTCGATTATTGGATTGACATTCGGCCTAGTCCTTATACCATTTCTTGTGCTTGGAAACTTTATGGGTAACAGAGGGCCATTGCTTTATACACAGGAAAGGATCGGAAAAAACGGGATACCATTTAAAATTTACAAATTACGTTCGATGGTAACCAATGCGGAAAGTAACGGGGCCGTTTTCGCTACGGTAAACGATACAAGGATTACTCCTTTTGGGAAGTTTTTACGTAAAACCAGAATTGACGAATTTCCTCAGTTTATAAATATTTTAAAAGGGGATATGGCTGTGATTGGGCCACGTCCGGAACGCCCTGTTTTTGTGAGTCAGATTGCTGAAGTCATGCCTTTTTATCAGACCCGACACGTTATTAAGCCCGGACTGACAGGATGGGCACAGGTAAAACATTCGTATGGGGAAAACATTGACGACAGCTTAATTAAGCTTCAGTACGACTTGTACTATATCAAGCACCGCAGCTTGTTTTTGGACGTCAACATAGTTATAAAAACACTCAGCACGGTTTTGTTTTTCAGAGGGCAGTAAGCAGTGGTCAGAGTTCAGAAGATTAAAATCAGAAAGCAGGTTTAAGGAGGGGATTTTTGGAGCGAATGGTTCGGGTTTGTTTGTAAGCCTTGTTCCTGCTGTTCGCTTTATCTTTTGTTCCGTGATACTCCACAAAAGGATGCCACTCCCATCAGGGCTGGTGAATAGGCTTTGAAATTATTTGAATGTTCGGGGCTATGTTTTGTTTTAAACCGAAGCTTTGCGCACTTTCCAAAGAGAAACCAATGCAGTTGCTACGAGAGGAAGCATCATTACCAAATGGGCTTTATTCAGCATATAAACCAGGTAAATTCCGATACAGCCAAAACTCAGGAATACCAATCGGTTGGTCCAAAGCGTATTTTTTTGGATTGCAAACCAAACCAAAGGAATATAAAGCGGACACATCACTAATGCGTTGTAATTCCACAGTACTTCCTGATGAAGGGAGTATAATCCGACTAAAGAAACGAAAAGTCCAAATAATCCGGCAACAGTCAGAAATATAATGGCAACGGTTCTTCTTTTATAAGAAAAAAATGCAACAGTCAGTAAAATTAAAGCAAAGGTGTAGAAGTTGTTCCAAAGTGATTTTTGAACACCGTTCTGCTGACTTTTAAAAACAGTCACTGTTTCGGAACTTAATTTTTTGCCGTCGATTTTTGTTTGTTCAATACCTTCCAATAATTCTATCGGGAGGAAAAGCTGATCGCATTGTTTGTCGGTTTTGGCTCCAAACATCAGGTTGATCCCTAAATTCTCGTAAAATTTATCTGTCTGATAATCATAAAGGATCTGACGGTATTTTTTTTGGGCATCGGGAATATTGGTCGAAATAGGTTGTTCCAGTACACTGTTAATGACATCGCGAACCATAGTGGTACAGTTCCTGTCAATGAACTTATAAGTGTAAAAACGTTTTTCAGATGCCAGCACATCGCTAAGTTCGGTGTAGATTTTTTGTTTCTGCGCCTGTGAAAGATTTAGTTTCTGCTCAAAAATATCACGGTTGTCATACACATAATTATAGTTGAATTCTTCGAAACTGCTAGTGGATACAAAGTATTCCAAATCACCTTTTATAAATTTTCCGTAGAAATTAGGCGTGCTGAAGTCGAAAGTACCATAATTATAAACGACATCGATTTGATTTACAGGATCGTCAATCCGTAAGGCAGTGTGTCCGTATAACGAATACAATTCGGCGCCGGTACCACAAGTGAGGATGCTTATAGTTGCTTTTTCAGATAAATAGTGAGTTTGAGCTTTTGTTGTTGAAATAAAAAAGAAAGTAATCAACAGATAAAAAAAACAGAAAAACCTTGAGGATGTAAAATGTGATGCCATTATCTGAAAATACCTAAATCAACTTTTAGGGAAAAAATATTAGAATATAATGCGGCGCTCTGATCGCCCAAATCGGTTAATGCGTAGTCTACCTGAATGCCTTTGTATTTGAATCCGATACCTATATTAGGCTGGAAACTTACTTTGTTTGAATTGTCGATTTCGGTGATATTCTGAAAGTTCCCAACTCCGGCCCGAAGAAAAACCAAATCGATGTAACCACCTTCAAAACCAATAGCAGGATCAATACTTACCAGATTACTTGAAATGATGTCGTTTGTTCGGGCAAACTGCATATTTAAATTTGCTGCGGCCAAAAGACTGTAATCGTAATGGAAGATGAACTTTTTGGACATTCCCAATTGCGCTTTAGGTAAAGTTATTTCAGATGTTTCGGGTGCTTCCTGATTCTCTCCCGGAACGGCATCTTTGATTTTTTGATACTCTTCTTCGTCTATGGCCCAGGTGTTATAGGTGGTGGTAATGTCACGAAGCATTAATCCGAATTTCCATTCCTCCTGTGATTCATATTGTAGGCCTAAATCGAAACCAAATCCCCAGGAACTGGCAAAATCTCCAATGACACGACGGATAATCTTCGCATTTACACCATAATTGAACCCATCAAGAGGTAATGCACGGGCATAGGAAACCGTAACAGCGTAATCGGCTGCAGAAAACAAACTGATGCGGTTGTAATCCACATTGCCCTGATTGTCGATAAGTTGGGTAGTATTTAAGATGTCATCCACCCCAAAACGAATCAAGGAGACTCCAAAAGCACTGCGATCGTCTATTGGCATGGCAAAAGCTCCATAATCGTATTGGGCAATATTAGCAAAATAACTGGCGTGCATTAAAGAAATCTGCTTGTCTTCCATTTTTATAAGACCGGCCGGATTCCAATATCCTGAATTGACATCGGCAGTGTGGGATACTACCGCATTTGACATACCCAGTGCTGCTGCATCTACACCAATGCTCAAGAATTCATTAGAATATTTTCTAACGGACTGTGAGTAAGTGGTTACCGAAATAAAAAGCACCAGTAAAAGGTAGGTCTTTTTCAATGTCATTGTTATTACAGATGTGAAAAAAGCGAGATAGATAATTGCCTGCAAATGCTGTTGTTAGTCATTTATCATTTCCGCGTCGGGCAAATATAACATAATATGATTAAATGGTCATTAAAAAACATTCTTTCGAATCTTTAAAAAAGACCTGATATCAGATTCTATTATGCTAATAACTTTTTTGTAAGAATTAAAAATCTCAATTACTAAACTCTATTTTATATGAACTTATTGTATAACTTTGTGTCAGTTTAAAAAGAAAAAGTATGTCATTTAAAAAACAGATCCCAAATCTAATCACATTCTTAAATCTTGCTGCCGGCCTTTTTGCCTTGATACATGCTTTCAACGGTAATTATAATGAGGCGTTTTCTTTAGTGTGCCTTGGTATCTTTTTTGATTTTTGGGATGGTTTTTTTGCACGTATTTTTAACGCTCAAAGTCCTTTGGGTGTGCAGCTGGATTCGCTAGCCGATATGGTAACCAGTGGTGTTGTTCCGGGGGTGGTGATGTACAAAATGTTAACGGATATTCAAGAAAATCAGAGTATTTATACGCTTACTGGAGATACTTATTACATGGCTGTCGTGCCTTATATCGGTTTTATAATTACGATTGCTTCCTGTTATCGATTGGCAAAATTCAATATTGATACCCGTCAGACGGATTCGTTCATAGGATTGCCAACGCCGGCCAACGCATTACTGATCATGAGTATTCCTATGATTTTGTTTGCCAATCAGTACGAATGGCTTTCGAATATTTTGAGTAACCCGTATTTTTTAGTAGGATTGAGCTTTTTAAGCGCTTATCTATTGAATGCCGAAATTCCTCTGTTTTCATTGAAAGTGAAGTATTTCAGCTGGGAGAAAAATAAACTTCAAGTGCTGTTTTTAGCTGTTTGTGTTGTATTGTTGGTGTTGTTTCAGTATTTGGCTATTCCGATGATCATTCTTTTTTATGTTTTGCTTTCAGTGCTGAACAATACCGTTTTAAATAAGCAGGTTTAATTAATGAGACGCATTTCTGCAAGGAAATCCACGCCAAAAAAAACTACCCGAAAATCTTCAAAAACAACCAAAACTTCTTTTGGGAGGTTGATGGTTTTTACTTTTGGAATCCTTTTTGTGGTCCTGTTTATTGGTGTATTGTACAATTACCGAAACGGACTTCTGTATTATTTAGGGTTTAAAACAGATAAAAATTCCAACGAACTTACCAAAGAGGAACGTGAAATTGAAGATATCCGCATTTTCGAGGTATTGAGCCGTCATGATACGAATCAGATGGGTTTTGATGTTTCCGAATATCAATCAAAAATCGAATGGGAAAAAATCGATAAAATAGAAGATGATTTTCCGTTATCTTTCGTTTTCATTCGCGCTACCGCCGGAAGTTCAAAAAAAGATTCCCGTTACGAGGAAAATTGGGAAGCCGCCAAAGCAAATTATTTTATTCGCGGTGCCTATCATTACTATCGTCCGAATGAAAATTCAATTGCCCAGGCTGAAAATTTTATCCGAACCGTAAAGCTTAAAAAAGGAGATCTGCCTCCGGTGCTTGATATTGAAAAATTGCCCAGAAAACAATCCATAGACAGTTTGAAAAAAGGACTGCGCCGCTGGTTAATTCATGTGGAAAAACATTATAAAGTAAAACCGATTATTTATTCCGGCGAGAGCTATTACACTGATTTTCTGAAGAAAGAGTTTAAAGGGTATCCGTTGTGGATTGCCAATTATAATTTTTTTGTAGAAAGGATTCAGAAAGACTGGAAGTTTTGGCAATTTACTGAAAAAGCCCAGATTCCGGGAATAAAAGGAATGGTGGATGTTAATGTGTTTAACGGAAGCAGTGAAGACCTGAAAGCGCTTTGTATTAAATGAGCAGTTTTCAGACACAGTCGCACAATCTAATGATACAATTATACGGTGAATTTTTTCGCAGATGCTGTATAGTCTAAATTAAAAATGCAGTTTCTTTTTCCTTAACTCAAAATTCTGACCAAGGTAAACACGTCGTACCATTTCGTCTTCCACCAACTCATCCGGAACACCTGCTTTTAAGATTCCTCCTTCAAACATCAGGTAGGTTTTGTCAGTAATAGCAAGGGTTTCCTGTACGTTGTGGTCGGTAATCAGGATTCCGATGTTTTTATTTTTCAATTGCGCTACAATACGCTGAATATCTTCCACCGCTACAGGGTCTACTCCGGCGAATGGCTCGTCCAATAAAATGAATTTGGGATCTGTAGCCAAACAACGGGCAATTTCCGTACGACGTCGCTCTCCTCCGGAAAGTAAGTCGCCTCTGTTGGTGCGGATATGCTGTAAGCTGAATTCGTCAATCAATGATTCCATTTTCGCTTCCTGCTCCTGTTTGGAAAGATTGGTAAGCTGTAATACACTTAAGATGTTGTCCTCAATACTCAATTTTCGGAAAACCGAAGCTTCCTGCGCCAGATACCCGATTCCGTGTTGAGCACGTTTGTACATCGGGAAATCGGTAATATTTGTGTCGTCCAGATAAATGTTGCCGGCATTGGGTTTTACTAAACCAACAATCATGTAGAATGAAGTGGTTTTTCCGGCTCCGTTCGGACCTAATAAACCAACAATTTCACCACGATTTACTTCTACCGAAACGCCTTTTACCACGCTTCTTCCTTTGTAGGTTTTAACTATATTATCGGCTCTTAATTTCATCTTTTTTGAGGTGCTGAGTAACTAAGTGACTAAGCGGCTAAATTTTTATCGGTACAAATAAACGAATTACGGTTTATTACATCAACAAATTAACAAATAATTATTCCTGGTTTTCTAGAGCTTCCCAGAATTCGTAGGCTCTTCGAAGGTGTGGAATCACTATGGTGCCGCCCACTAAAGTTGCGATTCCCATGGCTTCCATCATTTCTTCTTTTGTAATTCCGTTTTTGTATGACGTTTCCAGGTGGTATTTGATACAGTCATCACATCGTAAAACGGCAGAAGCAACCAGTCCTAAAAGCTCTTTGGTTTTTACATCCAGTGCGCCTTCCGCGTAAGCGTTAGTGTCTAAATTGAAGATACGTTTAACGATCTTGTTGTTGTCGGCCAACAGCTTTTCGTTCATTTTTGAGCGATAGTCGTTGAATTCTTTTACTAAATCAGCCATAATTATGTGGTTTTCAGTTCTTCTTTTTTGGTTACGAAATGCGAAATGAAAATACTTACTTCGTATAATAATACCAGTGGGATTGATACAATCGTCTGACTGATTACATCTGGAGGTGTTACAATAGCTGCAATAATCAAAATCACCACATAGGAATATTTTCGGTAGTCCCTTAAGAATTTAGGGGTGACAATTCCAAGTTTGGACAGGAAATAAATTACGATTGGTAATTCAAATACCAGTCCGGTTGCCAGCGAAGTGGTTTTTACTAATCCGATATAGGACTCCACATCAATAGCGTTTTTAATATGATGACTTATCGTGGTGTTAGCTAGGAAGTTAATTGATAGTGGTGTCAGTACAAAGTAACCGAATGCCACACCCAAAAAGAAAAGGATAGAGGCAATGAAAATGAAAAGCTTAATGTTTTTTCGTTCTTTGTCATATAGGGCTGGACTGACGAATTTCCATAATTCCCACAGAATAAAAGGGAAAGCAAATACGAATCCTACGGTAATTGAAGTCCAAATCAACATGGAAAATTGTCCTTCCATGGTTCGGTTTTGTAATTCGAACGGGAGTTCCTGAATGCAGAAACTTTTGTCCAAATCATATTGGTTGGCCATATCGCAAAAGAAGCGATAGGTGATGAAATTGCCGTCTTTAGGGCCGAATATCACGGTGTCGAAAATAAAATCACTAAAGTAATAAGCAACACAGGCGCCTAACAGAATAGCAATCGTGCTTCGAACCAACAACCATCTGAATTCTTCCAGATGTTGTAAAAAAGACATTTCTTTTCCGGGTTTATCTGCGGCCATTATATAATTCCTTCTTTTAAAATATCATGAATGTGAAGTACTCCTTTGTATTGGTTGTTGTCTGTAACAATCATTTGTGTGATGGAGTAGTTTTCCATGGTGTTGAAAGCGTCTACCACCATGTCTGATAATTGGACTGTTTTAGGATTTTTTGTCATGATGTCCTTCGCGGTTAAATCTCCGAAACTGTCTCTTTTTTCAAGCATTCTACGAATATCACCATCGGTTATGATTCCTACCACATGGTTGTTTTCCACAACAGCAGTAACGCCTAAACGTTTTTCGGAAATCTCCATGATTATGTGTCGGATATCGGAATCCGGAGTCACCTGAGGGCGGTGGGTTTGGTCCAGCATATCAACAACGCGAAGCAATAATTTTTTACCTAAAGCGCCTCCCGGATGGTATTTTGCGAAGTCTTCACTTCCAAAGTTGCGGATTTCCATCAGACAAACGGCAAGCGCATCTCCTAAAACCAATTGTGCCGTGGTGCTGTTGGTTGGCGCTAAATTGTTAGGGCAGGATTCTCTGTCTACGTGAGCATTCAAAACGCAATCGGATTCCTTGCCCAGGAAAGAGTCTTTGTTGGCAGTCATCCCGATAAGGGTATTGCCAAAACGTTTCAATAACGGAACCAACACTTTGATTTCCGGACTGTTGCCGCTTTTTGAAATGCAGATAATCACATCGCCCGGTTGTACCATTCCTAAATCACCGTGAATGGCTTCGGCGGCATGAAGAAACATCGAAGGTGTTCCGGTCGAGTTAAAAGTGGCTACCATTTTAGTGGCGATAATGGCACTTTTTCCTATGCCGGTCACTATTAAGCGGCCTTTGCAATTGTAAATCAATTCTACCGACTTTGCAAAATCATCATCGATGAAGTTGATAAGGTTGGCAACGCTTTCGCTTTCCGATAATATCGTTTTTTTGGCTGTAGCCAAAATGGTTTCCCTGACTGTCAAAATAGAAAATTTAATAATTTGTGAATATTAAAGATTTTTGTATCTTTATTCTCTGCAAATTTATGTAAAAATACCTATTAATAAATAATGAAACCAAGCGAAATTGACTTACATAAAGAGTTAAAAAAATATTTTGGTTTTAACCAATTCAAAGGATTACAGGAAGGAGTTGTAAAAAGTATCATTACTGGGAACAATACTTTTGTGATAATGCCTACTGGTGGAGGAAAGTCGTTATGTTATCAGTTGCCGGCTTTGGTGCTGGATGGTACAGCTATTGTCGTTTCTCCGCTTATTGCTTTGATGAAAAACCAGGTGGATGCTATCCGAAGTCTGTCTTCGGAGTATGGTGTTGCCCATGTTTTAAACTCGTCGCTTACCAAAACAGAGGTTAATCAGGTGAAGAAAGATATTACTTCCGGATTGACCAAATTGTTATACGTCGCCCCCGAATCGTTAACAAAAGAGGAGTATGTTGATTTTTTAAAAGGAGTGCCCATTTCCTTTGTTGCCATAGATGAAGCGCATTGTATTTCGGAATGGGGACACGATTTTCGTCCGGAGTACAGAAATTTAAGATCAATTATTAAGCAGTTAGGTGATATTCCGGTTATTGGATTAACGGCAACTGCTACGCCTAAAGTTCAGGAAGACATACTTAAGAATTTGGATATGACGGATGCTAATACATTTAAAGCATCGTTCAACCGTCCGAATTTGTTCTATGAGGTACGCACCAAAACCAAAAATATTGAAGGCGATATCATTCGTTTTATCAAACAGCATAAGGGAAAATCGGGAGTGATTTACTGTCTGAGCCGTAAAAAGGTTGAGGAAATTGCCCAGGTTTTGCAGGTGAACGGCATTAGTGCGGTTCCGTATCATGCGGGATTGGATGCGAAAACACGTGCGAAGCATCAGGATATGTTTTTGATGGAGGATGTCGAAGTAGTAGTGGCTACCATTGCTTTCGGTATGGGAATCGATAAACCGGATGTTCGTTTTGTGATTCATCACGACATTCCTAAATCTCTGGAAAGTTACTATCAGGAAACCGGTAGGGCAGGCCGTGATGGGGGAGAAGGGCATTGTTTAGCTTACTACTCGTATAAAGATATCGAGAAACTTGAAAAATTCATGGCCGGAAAACCGGTGGCCGAGCAGGAAATAGGATTTGCTTTGCTGCAAGAGGTGGTGGCTTACGCCGAAACTTCAATGTCGCGCCGTAAATTTTTACTGCACTATTTCGGTGAAGAATTTGACGATGCGGATGGTGAAGGAGCCGACATGGATGATAACGTCCGCAGTCCGAAGAAGAAAGTTGAAGCACAGGATCAGGTGGTGATACTTTTGGAAACGGTTCGTGATACTAAAGAGTTATACAAGTCGAAGGAGGTGATTTTTACCCTTATCGGAAAAATTAATGCCACCATAAAGGCTCATAAAACGGATGCTCAAAAATTCTTCGCTAAAGGAAAAGATCACGACGAAAAATACTGGATGGCATTAATTCGTCAGGTACTGGTAGACGGATTGCTTTCTAAAGACATCGAAACCTACGGAGTTATAAAACTTACACAAAAAGGAAAGGATTTTATTAAAAAACCTTATTCCTTTATGATGTCCGAAGATCATGAATACAGTGAAACCGAAGATGAAGCAATTGTAACATCGGCCAAATCTTCAGGAACTGCTGATGAAGCGCTGATGGCTATGTTGATGGAATTGCGTAAAAAAGTGGCCAAAAAATTGGGAGTGCCGCCATTTGTGGTTTTCCAGGAACCTTCCTTGGAAGATATGGCGTTGAAATATCCGGTTTCTATTGATGAATTGAGTAATGTTCACGGCGTTGGTGAAGGAAAAGCAAAGAAATACGGCAAGGAATTCGTCGAATTGATTGCCCGATATGTAGAAGATAATGATATTGTAAGGCCGGATGATCTTGTTGTGAAATCTACAGGGGCAAACTCTGCGCTGAAATTATATATTATTCAGAATATCGACAGAAAGCTGCCGTTGGATGACATCGCCAAATCCAAAGGAATTGACATGGACACACTTCTGAAAGAAATGGAACAGATTGTTTATTCCGGTACCAAGCTAAATATCAACTACTGGGTGGATGATATCCTGGACGAAGACCAACAGGAAGAAATTCACGACTACTTCATGGAATCCCATTCGGATAAAATTCAGGATGCACTGGATGAATTTGATGGGGATTATGATACGGAAGAATTACGATTGATGCGTATCAAGTTTATCAGCGAAGTAGCGAATTAGAGTTTACAGTCGCAGTTTATTGTCACAATAAATAGTCACAGTTTGCAGTTTCGTCTGTTAACTGTGACTGTTTTTTTACTGTTAACTGCGACTGCGACTGCGACTGAAAACTGTGACTGTTTTTTTACTGTTAACTACGACTGCGACTGAAAACTGTGACTGTTTTTTTACTGTTAATTGCGACTGCGACTGAAAACTGTGACTTTCTACTCAAAAAGTTCCCCCCTATGCGGTTTAAGGACATCTCTTACCTGAATCATGATTTCATCAGTAACCACGATAAAAGCAATGGCATACATATCGTTTATAATCTGAAACCCGGTAATGGTAATAGGTAATTTTTCGATTTCAATATATTCTTTTAGGTGAATTTCATGGTGCTCGGCAGTTTTGGCAGCTCCAGGGCCTCTGAAATCCCAAATCAATTTTATCTGGCGACTCATTTTTGAAGTGTTTAAGTTCTGAAGCACAAAGGTACTAATGTGCTGTCGAAATTTCTAAAGTTAAATCGTTAGCTTTGTAAACTTTAGTTTTTTGCAATGAGAAAATTACTTATCACAGCCCTAGTTTTTCTGTTTTCGTTTACCGGTTTTTCCCAACAGTTGAATCTGGAACAAGGCAATCGGTTAGCATCATTACCGTTAAAATGCCTGCAACAGGAGTATCCCAACAAATTAGGGCAGTTATTGTTGGATTCAACGGAAATTTTGTCGCCAAAAGCATTGCACCCTTCTTTTTACGGATGTTTTGACTGGCATTCCTCCGTACACGGCCATTGGTCGTTGGTTTATCTTTTGAAGCAGTTTCCTGATTTGAACAACCGCCCGGAAATCATTCAGAAACTGAAAATCAATCTTTCCAAAACGAATGTTGAGAAAGAAGTGTTGTATCTGAACAAAAAACACGAAAAATCCTTTGAAAGACTCTACGGGTGGGCATGGGTGTTGAAATTACAGCAGGAATTGTCAGACTGTAAAGAACCATTTGCACAGGAACTGTCACAAAATCTGCAGCCATTATCCGATTTATTGATTGAAATGTATGCTGAATTTCTACCCAAACTGTACTATCCGGTTAGGGTAGGGACCCATAACAACACGGCTTTTGGGATGACTTTGGCTTGGGATTACGCGGTGTATTCCAAAAATGAAAAATTTAAAAAAATACTGAAAGACAATGCCTTGCGGATGTTTCAAAAAGACGAGGGCTGTCCTTTCACCTGGGAGCCAAGCGGTACCGACTTTTTATCGCCCTGCATGGAAGAAATGGGAATCATGCAGCGTATTTTGACCGAGGAAGAATTTTTAAAATGGGCCAAAAAGTTTGCCAAGCCTTTATTTGCCAAGAAGTTTAAATGGGAAACTGCAAAAGTATCCGACAGGACAGACGGACATCTGGTACATCTCGACGGATTGAATTTCAGCCGCGCCTGGCATTTTTATGCACTTGCTGCTCAATTTGAAGAGTTCAGGCATTTGAAAACGGTAGGCGATTTGCATATGGAGCAATCTTTGCCTTTTTTGACGGATGGAAATTATGAAGGAGAACATTGGCTGGCTTCTTTCGCCTTAAGGGCTTTTGAGGAAAGAAAGAGGCTTCAGGAATAATCGATTTCAAATTTGTACTTTTGTCAAAGAATTCGTTTGTAAAATAAAAATTTACCTCCTTTATGCCTAGAGAACTACTGATACAGGTCGCACCCGAAGTGGCAGCCAATGCTGTTTTGTTAAATGAGCATCTTGCCAAATTGCTTCATGTGAAAACAGTTGAAATACAACATGTTTCCGTATTGAAACGTTCCATCGATGCCCGCCAGCGCGCTATCAAGATTAACTTGAAAGTCAATGTTTTTTTTCAGGGTGAATCCTTCGTTGAAAGTAAAATAGAACTTCCTGATTATAAAAATGTAGCCAATGCCCAGCCAGTAATTGTGGTAGGTGCTGGTCCGGCCGGATTGTTTGCCGCACTGCAATTAATCGAATTGGGCGTGAAGCCGATTGTGATCGAAAGAGGAAAAGATGTTCGAGGCCGTCGTCGCGATTTGAAAGCGATTAATGTAGATCATATCGTAAACGAAGATTCCAATTATTGTTTCGGGGAAGGCGGTGCAGGAACGTATTCCGACGGGAAATTATATACCCGTTCGAAAAAAAGAGGCGATGTAGACCGCATATTGGCTTTGTTGGTTGCTTTTGGAGCTACTCCGGAGATTATGGTGGAAGCACATCCGCATATCGGAACCAATAAATTACCACAAATTATTCAGGATATCCGAGAGAAAATTATCGAATGTGGCGGACAGGTTTTGTTTGAAACCCGTGTAACCGATATTCTCATAAAAAATAATGAAGTCCAGGGTGTTGTAACGCAAAACGGTACCATCATCGATGCCAAGAAAGTTATTTTGGCGACAGGACATTCTGCAAGGGATATTTTTGAATTATTGGATAAAAAGAAAGTTCTGATTGAAGCCAAACCTTTCGCTTTAGGTGTTAGGGCAGAGCATCCGCAGCATTTAATCGACAGTATCCAGTATTCCTGCGATTTCAGGGGAGAGTTTTTGCCTCCGGCTCCTTATTCGATAGTAAAACAAGTAAACGGACGTGGTATGTATTCCTTCTGTATGTGTCCGGGGGGCGTGATTGCGCCTTGTGCTACGAGTCCGGGTGAGGTGGTGACTAACGGATGGTCGCCTTCCAAACGCGATCAGGCTACTGCCAATTCAGGTATTGTGGTTGAACTGAAATTAGAAGATTTTAAACCTTTTGCAAAGTTCGGAGCCTTGGCCGGAATGGAATTTCAGAAAGCCATCGAACAAAAAGCATGGCATTTGGCAGGAGAAACTCAAAAAGTGCCGGCACAGCGCCTGGTTGATTTTACGCAAAGCAAAGTTTCGAAAGATATTCCAAAAACGTCGTATGTTCCCGGAACGACTTCGGTGGAACTCGGACAGGTATTTCCAGGTTTCCTGACACAAATCATGAGAGAAGGTTTTGTACAATTCGGAAAATCCATGCGAGGGTATTATACAAACGACGCAATCCTGCATGCACCGGAAAGCAGAACGTCTTCACCGGTTCGTATTCCAAGAGATAATACGACTTTAGAACATCTTGAGGTCAAAGGGCTTTATCCGTGCGGAGAAGGGGCTGGTTATGCAGGCGGAATTATTTCTGCGGCGATTGACGGTGAGAAGTGCGCGATTAAGTGCGTGGAAACTATGAAGTAAAAGAAAAGACAAATTGAAGACAATTGATATTGTTTTTTCCTTGTCTGTTCTTGAGAAAGAAATATATTTTTAGACAGTAGTAACTTTGTGTTTACTACTGTTTTTTGTTTTTATGGTCTGCATTGTTTTTTTATATTGCTGATGAATTGTGCGACTTTTTTGAGTCGGGAAAGCCGATTTTAAGAATGAAAAGTGAATGTTTTTTGGGGTTTTTACCTGCGAAGAATTGTCGTAATTATCAAGGTAACCATTTCTTTTTTTGTATTTTTGACCAATTATATTTACATCGATTGTGGAAGAACGCGTAATATTAGTTAACGAAAATGATGAGCAGATTGGTTTGATGCCAAAGTTGGAGGCGCATGAGAAAGCATTGCTTCACCGGGCATTTTCTGTATTTGTGCTAAATGATAAGAACGAGATAATGCTTCAGCAACGTGCGCATCAGAAATACCATTCCCCGTTATTGTGGACGAACACCTGTTGCAGTCATCAACGCGAAGGGGAATCTAATATTGGCGCAGGAACACGTCGTTTGTATGAGGAAATGGGTTTCACCACCGATCTGAAGGATCTGTTTTCGTTTATCTATAAGGCACCGTTTGATAATGGTCTGACAGAGCACGAGTTGGATCATGTCTTGATTGGCTATTATAACGAAGAACCCAAAATTAATACCGAAGAGGTAGAAAGCTGGAAATGGATGTCAATTGAAGCAATCAAAGAAGATATGCGGTCAAATCCGGACATCTATACGGTTTGGTTTAAAATCATATTTGACGAATTTTATCATTATCTGGAAGATCACAAGTTGTAATGCGAGTAACTGTTTCAAGAAAAGCCCATTTTAATGCGGCTCACCGATTGTATCGCAAAGATTGGTCGGATGAGCAAAATGATCGTGTTTTTGGTAAATGCAACAATCCGAATTTTCACGGACATAATTATGAACTGATTGTGAGCGTAACCGGAAAAATCAATCCGGAAACCGGCTATGTGATGGATATTAAAGATTTGGCAGATATTATTTATCAGGAAGTAGAATCCCGCTTCGATCATAAAAATCTGAATCTGGATGTGGTTGAATTTCAAGAGCTTAATCCAACAGCAGAAAATATAGTGGTGGTAATTTGGAATCTTATCAGAAATCGAATTGCTGCCGAAAATGACTTGGAGGTTGTTTTATATGAAACGCCTCGTAATTTTGTAACCTATTCCGGTAAATAATGGATGAAATCAAAGTAGGGGATAAGCTGCCGCTTTTTGGCGCTAAAGATCAAAATGGTGATGATTTTTACATCGCTTCGGTTTTGCATAAAAAAGTGCTGGTAATTTATTTTTATCCGAAAGATGATACGCCGGGCTGTACAAAACAGGCGTGTTTTTTTCGCGACCAGTTTGAGGAATTTAAAGACATGGGCGCTGAAGTTATCGGTATTAGCAGCGACAGTGTGAAATCTCATAAAGAGTTTGCAAAAAAATACAAACTTCCTTTTACATTGCTTTCCGATGAGGATAAAAGGCTGCGAAAACTCTTTGGAGTGCCCACAAATTTACTGGGACTGCTTCCGGGAAGGGTGACTTATGTGGTCGATAAAAAAGGGATTGTCCGATTGGTTTTTGATAGTATGAATGCTGAAAATCATTTTCCTAAAGTGTTGGAAATGGTAAAAAGTCTTATGTAAATGAATTTTGAAGTGTATCCTTTGGTTTTTAAGCCAATCTTGAAAGACAGGATTTGGGGAGGGACAAAACTCAATTCCCTTTTACATAAATCGATTCCGACAGGCACTACAGGTGAAAGTTGGGAATT
>NZ_DATIDM010000120.1:0-6499 GCF_035456225.1 Flavobacterium sp.
ATCTCCGGAAAAGGTTATGGCGAGAGCGAGCCGAAAGTACAGTGCGATCAGTGTACAGAAGAGGAACATGCTAAAAACAGACGTTCTGAATTCATGATCGTGAAGAAGTAAGCATCGCTTCTTAAAAAATACGTTATAAGTGAAAAGCACTCCGAAAGGGGTGCTTTTTTTATTTTAGGGGTTTGATTTATTGATTAGAGGTTTGTATTGTTTATGAAAATGCTTTTTTTAAGCCCTTATCTTTGATTTAAGAGTAAATTTCGGATTAGACGGCATCTTTTTGCTTTGCGGATATTTTCGCACCGGCTTTGCGAGGTATGGATTTTTGTTGCCTTAGTTTGTTTAACACTAAGCTTAATATAATAAGATCTCCCTGTTAAACACCTGCTCGCCGCTTTCACTAAACATTGTTGTTGCAGTGTGTTGAGTTACGGTAGTATTAGCACATTTTTAGTTGAATTGTATTTTGTTCCGTTACCGGTTACGGAAAAAAATTGAAACAAATTTCTTATGATTTTATGTTTTATTGAGCGTTTTTTGTCTTATTTTGTTAAACAACTAAAAGGTTAAGTTGATAATCTTACTGCTGATTTTGAAATCGGAGGTATATTCAGAGTTAGTTTTTTACTTAATCATATTGTACTAAAAATACTTGTTTAACTGGAGGTTTCAGCTGAAAAATTGCGTAAAAGCTTACACCGAAAGAGTGTTTTTTAAATGAAAATTTGAGTAATTGTTTGAACTGTAGAAATAGCAAATATTTGAGGGTTTGTATTTTTTTTAATTATTTTTAGCTTTTATGTATTCCTGTACGTGTAAAAAACAGGATTAATTAAGCAAGTATCCTATGAATAAACAACTACTAATAGCATTAATTACCCTTTTAGCAAACCTTTCTCATGCCCAAACCTGGCAATGGGGCAAACGGGGTGGGAGTACGGACAATCTATCAACGACGGGAGGTGATAGGTGGGAAGAAGTTATTGATATTGTGGGAGATAACCAAAAGAATACTTATGTTCTGGCGCCAGTTGGCCAAACACTTTTAAACATAGACGGTAACCCAAAAACCAATTATGGAGACAGTAGCTCAAAAACAGATTTATCTTTAAGTAGTTTTAGCTGCGATGGTACGTATCGTTGGTCTAAAATTATCGGTGGTAGTTCTGTAGAAAGAGTTACCACTATTCAAATTGACAGTCAGGACAATGTTTATATTGCAGGACGATTTTCAAGCTGTTCTTCACCATATTATGCTCGTATAGATAGTGATGTGATTTTAAATGCTTATACCTCTGCTAGCTGTAAAACCTTATTTATTGCAAAATATGATACTAATGGGAATTTACTTTGGTTTAAACAACCACAACCCTTGGTAACACAAGCTGTAGCCACAAGTCAAACGGGTCATCGTTATCTAGCAATCGATGCTGCGGGTACTCTTAATTGGTTTGTTTCCATTCCTTCTGGTATTTATGCTGATGGTGCTTTTGTAAATAATATGTCTGGCAGTAATTTATTTAACTTTAAATATGATGCCAATGGTAATTTTATTAGTGCTACTCATTTAGATTTACAATTAACAAGTAATTTTGGTTTAAATGCTATCTATAGCCGCAATCAGTATAATGGTAATTTTTATATTGCTAGTAGTAATACAGGAGGAAGCGGAACAGCTACTGTAGCAGGGCAAGCCATAACACATGCAGCTTTTTTAGCCTGTTTTAACGAATTGGGACAATTTCAATGGAAAAAAGAAAGTACGAGTACTTCGCCAGCATCATTACGTTTTTACAATTTAGAATTTGATACTTCGAATAATATTTATATAGCCGGAAAAATTTCAGGTGCTACAGAATCATTCCTAGGGCTTACAGCAGGATCGGGTATAGATACTCCTTTTATTATCAAAACCGATGCGACAGCCGATACGGTATTTTGGAGTACCCGTCATAATCACAATGGTTCATACATATACGGTGCTATAGCTTTAAACGGGAATGAAGTGGGTCTAGCCGGTTTATGTTTTAGTTCATCATTTACCTGGGGTTCCCAAACCATTTTCGCATCCAATGCCAATGAAGGAACGGAAGTTATGTTGGCACGATTTAACAAAGACACCGGTGCTTGTTTAGGCTTGCACAAAATTCCCGGTAACGTAAATTATGACGATTACGGCACCGCACTAACCGTAGACGTTTCAGGCGATTATGTTTTAGGAGGAGGCTTTGGCGGGCAATTAACTATAAATGGCAACACTTTGCAAAACGGAGGTTCTCAAACCGATTTTTTCCTGGCGAAGTTCGCTACATCGGCCTGTTCGCCATTAAGTACGGAAGATTTTAATCTAAACGAAATCAAAATATATCCTAATCCGGTAAAAGATAACTTGTACTGGCAAGGCGAAACCGATTGGACAAGTTATGAAGTGTATTCGGTTTTAGGTCAAAAAGTGGCAGAAGGGAAGATACTATCAGGACAAAACCAAATCAATTTATCCGGTCTGACCAAAGGAATTTATCTTTTAAAATGCTTGGATAACTCGGGGAATAGCAAAGAGTTTAAGATTATAAAAGAATAAATGCATTTGCAGAACTGATTCCTGAATGTTTGGGAAGTTAAAACCCAAACAGGAACTTTCGAGATTGACTGTGCCCGTTTTGCCGGTGGTCAGTATTTTATCTTGATGAAAGAGAACGACGCGGTTATAAAACAATCTCGTTTACTTATTAATCATTAATTTTTTTAATGCAGGTGTACATTAGTATGCCTGTTTTTTTTAGTGTCACTATAAGCATAAAGCAATTGCTTCTTAATTGCGAACCTATCGCAATGAATAGAGATAATCTACAAGCCAACCTCTTCTAATGGCATACCACATTATAAAAATGCCAAAAAAGTATATTTTAAAAAATCGGAAATAGATGATTGGGTATTTGCTGAGCTAATAAAAACGATGGACAAAATAGAGACCGAAGCAATGGAATACATTAGGAGAAGTCCAAGATTTACTTCTTTAAGCAAACAGATAAAGTAGTATTGTAAATAAAAACAACTGCTGTTACCGGTAGTTTTGTGCAATTCGGGTGCTTGGGTAATGGGTAGTGTTGGTTTTGTATTTGTTATGGCAAATGATAGTGAGCAATCAAAAGGCATACTTATTCCAAACTTCACAAAGCCAGCCGGTGACAGCAATTGTAAACCCCTGCACATAACAAGCCCCTGCTAAAAAAAGACCTATCGTCACCACTCACGATGGTCGGTGGCTCCAGGGCAACATTTTTGGCAGCTTCCATCGCATCACCCGGCTACCAAAAATACCACCCTTCGCCACCGCCTTTTACACACATATTTTTTCAGCAGAAACTTTCCGGTTCTATTCATTCCAAAAGAAGTTTCCGTTTCCTGTTTTTACAATCATTGTGTTTAAAGCGGTAGTAATAGTATTGTCTTTGTAAGTGCTGTAAGCAGTTCAAAGCAGCTTACTCTTCAAATTCGAGTATATCCCAATAAAGAGAGATTGCAGCACCCACAAAGCCAATAATTGCCCGCAAGAGTATTGTTTTTTCATTTGTCAGAAGCATTGTCTTAATTGCTTCCCCGCCGCCTTAATGCCAAAGCAATTTATAACACCAACTAATTATTAATTTCCCATAGTTCACTATTCACTCGGGAAGGCATCAAGCCGGCACAAAAGCAATCACAAGTTGGGTAGTTCACAAATAAAAAAACAATACCCATGCTTCCGCTACTGCCACCGCACTAGGAGAGGTTTATAGTTGTTTTTTGGAGATGCCTTTCCTTTTCAAAACACAAACCCCACTGAATAATGCTAACTGTTCACTAAACACTGTTTAGGCATCCCCAAAAATCAAACCCTAAGAAAGAGTATCAAATTTCGGTTCAGGTTGAAAGCATTTTTAATTGCTTCCAGTTCGGTATTTCAACCTGCCCCAAAATTCGATATCCTTTCAAGACCCCTACCACATTAATACACGTTTTTGATTAGTAGTAAAAACACCTGATAGTTTTTCAGTTGAAACAATTCGGATATCAAAACAAAAAAGAAAAAAAAAGAAGGCAAAGTTTAGTTCCGGTTTTCAAAAAAGCAAGTTCAAGCCCTACGGGTTTCGGATAAAATCTCCACCCTATCGGGTAGTATTTTATCCGAAAAACTTGCTTTTCTGAAAACCTCCACTTGGCGGGATGGCTTTCTTTTTTTCTCTTTTTTCTTTTGAAAAAATTGTTGTGCGAGGCAAGGTCCGAGCTATAACCAAACATCAGGCGCCATGACAAACTACATCGCTAAAACCCACAGAAAAGGCACTATTTACGCCAAACCACACATTTTCATTCTAAACAAGGGGCTGAACAGCGGAAAGCCGCAGAAATCACCGTTTACCAACAGCTTCGTAATCATCTTTTCAAATGAGGACGATTGCGAAACGGTCTACTGGATTGCGTTCAGCTTATGGAAGTCAAAATTTTGGCATATGTACCTTCGCGGTTCAGTCATTCCCTTTGTAAATCTGTACGATTTCAAAAAAGAGTTTTTCCCAAAAGTCACCCGATTAATCCAGGACCACGAGCAGCACCAAAAAAACATGCAGGCACTTAAACTCTTGGAACAGAAAGAAAAGCAATTCCAAGAAAACATAAACCTCATAAATGATTTGCGAAAAACGATTTTACATCATTATTACAAAGGATAATCCTTTTGTTTGCGCTTCGTTTCAGAGTAAACTAACGCATAACAGCAATATAAATGCACCAATTAAATAAAACGGTGAAAGGCAAAGCATTTGCCCATTTAAACGAAAAAAGCTCCGAATTTCGGAGCTTTACATTTTTGATTGTTACCGGTTAGATTATTTTTTCCGGTTCTGTTTTGGGTTCTTCTTCTGATTTTACAGCAGTTTGGGAAACGGCGGAAATAATACCGCCACCCAAAACCAAATATCCGGCAGCTGTAACCAGTCCGGCAGGTAAAGCAATTGGTGCAGCAATGATACTACCGCCAACGGTTGCCAAAGCAAGTCCGATAGTGCGTAATACTTTGAACCATTTTGGAGTTGGTGCCTGAACTCTTTCCACAACATTTATTTTTCTATTTTTCATGATCTTGACTTTTTAAAAGTGATAGTTCTATTGTTTGTACTCTTTTTTCTAGGTATTCTACTTTTTGGTTGAGTAAATCGTTTCCGCTTTTAAACTCTGATTTGATGATTAAAGCCATTGTTTTAACTTCGACCAAATCTTTCTCCATTCTTTTGAAATCGGTGTGTAATTGTTTGATAAAATAAGCCACAACCGAAAGCAGTAAACTGATAAGTGTTCCAAAAAGTACCGTTAGGTTATTTACATTTTCCATCGTAAAGCTGAAAGATTGGAGGTGAAACAAAAAATCCCTCAGACTGGCCGAGGGATTTGTCTTAACCTTTTTTAGAAAGCATCCTGTACTTTCAAACAGTTGCCTGTAGCAAACAAGTAGTAATTTGGTCCTACTTGTTGGTAGAACTCAATTCCGATACACTGTAAAACAGTTACGTTGGCAGTCGGAACCGTTCCGGCAGGTAGTGCAGCAGTAACCGTTGTAGCCGGAGCAGCTGCATACAAGTCCAAGAACCCGCTAAACTGTACATCGCTCACTTCGTTCAGTGGCGCATCCATCGGCTCGTAACTGTTAGTGGTTGCATTGTACTCAAAATCACTCACAACAGAAATCGTGTTGATTAATCGGAAATGAGTAGCGCCGGCAGGAGCATTCACCAAGTTGGCAGGATTAAAGGCAGGGATATCAAAATCCGCTGTATCTCTTCCAGCTCCGTGTGATACGGTAAATGGTGCGTTGAAAATACCGTTCAGAGAAGTGTTTTTGTCAAACTCAAACCCGATGAGGTAATTTCTCTGTGAACTGATTTCAATTTTTCGATAACCTCTGGCTTCGGTTTGGTCTTCCAAATTGATTTTTTTCATGATAGCAGTCAAACGTCCTGCGACTTGTGTGTCTGACATTTGCTTCATCAATTGAGAAAGTCCGGTTCGAACCGATTTCCCTGCTTTGGCACAAGCGCCAAACTCGTTCATGTTCTCACGAGTTCTTTCAAACTCCGGAGCAGTTAAAACTTGCTCTCCTGAAGGACCGCCAACCATTCCGGCAAAGTAGCCTTCTTGTCCTTTAATTTTGAAGTGACGAACATCTCCTAGAGTTCCCACATACTTTAAAACGCCTTTCTGTCTAGCCATTTTTTTAAGATTTAAATTGTTATTAATAAGATTAAACTGATAAGTCAAAGTTCAATTATTATCTTTGAAATATCAATACTTAAATAGCTGTAAATCAATGCAATACAACGCAAAAGCACCGTGCATAGTGGAAACCCACTGGCAAATTGACGAAGTCCTTGACGGAGACAGCATCATTATTTGCAATCGTTTCACCAAAATGAAAAAAGAAATCCGATTGTATGGTTTAGATGCACCGGAAGTAAAGTTAAAC
>NZ_DATIDM010000121.1:0-6045 GCF_035456225.1 Flavobacterium sp.
ATGATAAATGGCGTCGCCCTGATACACGATTGGTGCCTCGTTCACATTGATGATGTAGCCTGTATTGGGTGCTTTCATCTTGTGTTCGATTTTTCCGTACGGGTCGGAGATGGTTGCCAGGAGCTGTCCTTTTTCCACATAACTTCCAATGGTGGTATATCCGTGAAACATGCCGGAATATCGGGCCCTGATCCACGATGATTTAGAAATGTAAATACTGTCCGACACAGCCGGAATGGCTTTTTTTCGATTGCCGAGCATTCCTAAATGTTCTAAAACGCGTTTTGCCCCTTCGATACCCTGTTGGGTGATGTCTTCATTGATGTCGATGGATTTTCCGCCTTCAAAGAGCAGCATTTTAACGCCTAGTTTATCGCAGGAATTTCTAAAGGAGCCGGTGATGTTGTTGGAATAAAGCGTAAAAGGCGCATTAAACACGGAGGCTAAAGCTTGCAGTTCCGGGTTGTTAGGGGCGATTCGGATTTGGGCAGCATTAAACCGGGCGGCTCCTCCGGCGTGAAAATCGATGGCATAATCCACGTGCGGAATTACTTCTTTCAATAAATAATAGGCAAAACGACTGGCCAGCGAACCGTTTTTACTTCCCGGAAATACCCTGTTCAAATCACGGCCATCGGGAAACTCGCGGGTTTGGTTTACAAATCCGAATACATTGATTATCGGAATGCAAATGATGGTTCCGGTTTTTGGCTTGTTGATTTTCTTTACAATCATCTGCCGGACAATTTCAATCCCGTTGATTTCATCACCATGCAGTCCTGACGAGAGTAAAACTGTTGGCCCCGGAAGCTTGGAACGTTCCACGATTATCGGAATTTTGAGTTTGGTCATGGTATGGAGTTTAGCAATTTCCATATTGATGGTCTTGCTTTCTCCGGGCAAAATCTCTTCTTTTAGTATTTTCAGGATGTTATTGCGGTAATTCATAGTCGGTTAAAACGCTAAAATAGTAATAATTATAAACCAAAAATCGTGGATTGTGATTTTTTGAGCCGTTTTTCAGATATTGTGTTGTATTTGTTGGTTAATTAAAAAGGGATGAATTTTTGCTAAAGCAATAGGTAACGGAGTGTTGAATCTATGACGGAAGCGACAAAGAGTATAACAAGAAAATAATTGCGAATTGGTGTGAACTCAAAATAAAGGAGGATTCCATAATCAGCAATTGAAATATGAGAATCCTCCCGTGGTATTTGCCAAAGAGGTAGAAACGTCTTTGGGTATTTAGCTTTGGAAATTAAAAAGCTAACTTTTCGAGTCTGTTTTCCGCTCCGGAGTATCAGCTTGTGGAGTTTGAGACTCATTAATTTTTTATTTCGTAAATGTGGTAACGGTATCTGTCTGATCGTCAACAGTCAGTTTGACTTCCTAGGTGCTGATATTTGAGCTGTATTTCAAAATGGCCCCTGTTATGCTAATCTTGTTCGTCAATAAAGATGTATCTTTTACGACATCGTCGGTTGTACTGTTGTTTTCAAATTGTGTATGAGCGGGTTCCGGTGTTTTTTGTTATTTTCTCACAGAGTGAACCCTTTCTTTTTTTGAGAAAAACTTTAAAAAACTTCTCGAATTTATGAATATAATAATTTTTTAACAATAAAAATTAAAAGACAACCCTTAAATATCACAAAATATTATTAAAGTGTGTTGAATGTATAATTTGTAAGAAGGGGTATTCAGCTACCGTTTGGACACATTTATAATAGCACACAGATCATACGGATTTACACAAATAAAATCCAAAGTGATTTTAAAAACGGATTGTGATTTATACCAAATTTTTTAGTTTACGTCAAAAAATCCGTGTCGATTTGTGTCATCCATGGCCTAAAGCATTATGTATAACACTAATGTTTACACGATAGGTTATTTTTTGAAAAAATGTAACAACTATAGGTTTCCTCTGATGTCTCGTAAAACTCTTTTTTGTCGCCATAATGTATTGATAGCGCGTTAACCTATGAATAAGGTTTTCCGACAACTTGTTTTTCCGCTTAATAAATTCGTAACTTTGAAATGGTAATGAATGTTGGGATATCAACTAAATGACTTCCGATACTTCACAACCCGCTAATTTATAACCCATAATTATCTGTGATTGCCTCTTTAGAACTTCAAATTCAAACACTGCCCGATAGCCCGGGGGTATATCAGTATTATGATAAAGAAGGGAAAATCCTCTATGTGGGTAAAGCCAAAAATCTAAAGAAAAGGGTCGCCTCCTATTTCAATAAAATACACGATAATGCCAAGACTAATGTGTTGGTTAAGAAAATCGTTTCCATAAAACATATTGTTGTTCCCACAGAAACCGATGCGCTTCTGCTGGAAAACAATCTGATAAAAAAACTGCAACCGCGCTATAATGTGATGTTGCGAGATGATAAAACCTATCCGTGGATCTGCATCAAAAACGAACGGTTCCCGCGCATCTTTTCCACCCGAAAAATGATTAAGGACGGTTCGGAGTATTTTGGGCCTTATACCAGTTTTAAAACGGTACATACGATTTTGGATTTAATCAAAGAATTGTACCCGTTGCGTACCTGTAATTACGATTTGAGTAAGTCCAATATCGACAGCGGCAAGTTCAAGGTTTGCCTGGAATACCACATAGGAAACTGTAAAGGCCCATGTGAAGCTCTTGAAACGATTACGGATTACGAAAAAAAGGTGCAGGCCATCCGCGAAATCCTGAAAGGGAATTTCAAAGAAAGTTTGAAGGATTTCAAAAAACATATGGGCGAACTGGCGGCCGAAATGAAATTCGAAGAAGCGCAGAAAATAAAGGAAAAGATAGATGTTTTGGAAAATTACCAGGCGAAATCGACCATCCTGAATCCGAAAATTTCGAACATTGATGTGTTTTCGATTGTATCCGATGAAAGCATGGCGTATGTAAACTTTTTGCAGATTTCCCACGGCGCGATTGTCCGTTCCCATACCATGGAGCTGAAAAAGAAACTGGAAGAAACCGATGAAGAATTGCTGGAATTGGCTGTGGTGGAATTGCGCGAACGTTTTCATCTGAATTCCAAAGAAATCATTGTTCCATTCGAATTGAATTTCGGGGAAAAAATAAAAGTGACCGTTCCGAAACTGGGCGACAAAAAACAGATACTCGATCTGTCCGAGCGCAATGCCAAGTTTTACCGAATGGATCAGCTGAAACAGATTAAAATTGTGGATCCCGACCGACATACGAATCGGATCATGGCGCAGATGCAGAAAGATTTGCGTCTTCCGGTGGAACCGCGTCATATCGAATGCTTTGATAATTCCAATATTCAGGGTACGAATCCGGTATCGGCCTGTGTGGTGTTTAAAGACGGCAAGCCCAGCAAGAAAGATTACCGTCTTTTCAATATCAAAACCGTTGAAGGTCCTAACGACTTCGCTTCCATGGAAGAAGTGGTATACCGAAGATACAGACGATTGTTGGAAGAAAATCAACCCTTGCCGCAACTGATTATCATCGACGGGGGAAAAGGACAACTGTCTTCAGCATTGAAAAGCATCGACGATTTGGGGCTCCGCGGAAAAATTACTATCATCGGTATAGCAAAACGTTTGGAAGAATTGTTTTATCCGGGTGACTCGGTGCCTTTGTATCTGGATAAAAAATCGGAAACACTTAAAATTATTCAGCAACTGCGCAATGAAGCACATCGTTTCGGAATCACGTTTCATCGTGACAAGCGTAGTAAAGCGGCTTTAAATTCTTCCATAGAAAGCATCCCCGGAATCGGTGAAAAAACCATGCAGGCACTGATTTTACACTTTAAATCGGTGAAACGACTGAAAATGGCGACAGAAAAAGAAATTTCTGACGTGGTAGGTCTTTCAAAAGCCAAAAAAATTGTCGAATTTTACAGAAACGAATAACGATATGCAAGTTAGGGCACTAGCCAGAAGCCAATGGCCGAAAGTAAATGGTAGCAGAAAGAGCTGCTTTTTATTTGTATATAAACTATTGCTTATTGTATGTTGTATGTTGTCAAATACTGCGATTGCCCAGGATACCATTGTGCAAAATCCGAAAAGGCCCAAGATCGGATTGGTTTTAAGTGGAGGTGGAGCTAAAGGCCTAGCGCATATTGGGGTGTTGAAGGTGCTGGAAGAAGCCGGTGTGAAAATTGATTATATTGGCGGAACCAGCATGGGGGCCATTGTTGGTGGTTTGTATGCTTCGGGATATACCGCAAATCAGCTGGATTCTATTTTCAGGGTGGCTGACCCGGATGCTTTACTTCAGGATTATATCCCAAGGACTTCCAAAAGTTTTTTCGAGAAAAGAAATGATGAGATGTATGCTTTGAGCCTGCCTTTCAATAATTTTAAAATTGGTGCTCCGCCCGCTCTTTCCAAAGGGATGTATAACTTTAATTTAGTTAGCAGGTTGACTAATCATGTGCGTTATATCCGGGATTTTAACAAACTTCCAATCCCCTATGTGTGTATCGCTACAGATATCGAAACGGGCGAAGAGGTGGTAATCCGAAACGGTATTTTACCAAAAGCCATTTTGGCCAGCGGGGCATTTCCGTCCTTATACACTCCGGTTGAAATCGACGGAAGACTTTTGATAGATGGCGGGGTAACCAACAATTATCCTATTGAAGAAGTCAAAAAAATGGGGGCGGATATTATTATCGGTGTCGACGTGCAGGAGGGTTTGAAAGACAGGACTAAAATTGGTGGTGCCACAGGGGTTATGGCTCAAATTGCCAATTTCAGCATGATTGAGAAGATGACCGAAAAAAGAAATGCAACCGATATTTATATAAAACCGGAGGTTACGGGTTATTCTGTCATTTCATTTGATTTGGGTGAGGAAATCATTAAAAAAGGAGAGGACGCCGCTTTTGCGGTATATGAAATTTTAGCGAAATACGGTGAAAACCCCAAAAAGACACCCAAGAAAATTTACGCAACGAAGTTGACCGACACAATCAATATTGATTATTTGCAGGTAAGTGATCTTAAGGATTTTACAAGGCCTTATGTTTTGGGAAAATTGAGGTTTAAAAACAATTCCGTAATTACTTTCCAGAAATTGAGCGATGGTATAGGGAATTTAAGCTCGACACAAAATTTCAGCTCTATTGCGTATTACTTTGATAAGGATGAGACTGAAGGCGAAAAGATGGTATTGGAGTTAAAGGAAAATCCAATCAAGCGTTACCTGAAGTTCAGCATCCATTATGATGGTTTGTACAAAAGTGCGGCTCTGGTGAATGTGACACAGAAAAAAGTTTTTTTTAAAAATGATAATGTTTCTTTGGATTTTATTCTTGGGGATAATTTCAGGTATAATCTGAATTACTACTACGACAATGGTTTTCAGTGGAGTTTTGGTGTGAATTCCTATCTGAATCAATTCAAAAAGAATAGTTCGGTTGATTACAGCAATGGGGAGGCTTTAGATACTTTGAATATGCATTCGATTCCCCTTTCTTACCTGGATTTTACGAATCAGGTTTTTGCCCAAACTATTTTTGCCCAAAAATTCCTTGTCGGAGCGGGAGGCGAATGGAAAATCCTGAAAATTGAGTCAGACGCATTGGAAAATTCCGATTCGGTTATTGAAAACAGCAGTTATCTTTCCCTGTATGGTTATATGAAGTTTGATTCTAAAGATAAAAATCATTTTGCGACAAAAGGATGGCATTTTATCGGTGATTTTAAATCGTTATTATATTCCACCGATTATACCGACAGTTTTGAACCCTTTTCCATTGCCAAAGCAGATATTGAGTTAGTGCACAGCTTCTTTAAAGGGTTGGCTTTTAAAATCCAATCGGAAGGGGGCTTTTCCATTGGTGAGCGGACAGTTCCCTTTCACGATTTTGTTTTGGGTGGATATGGTTATAACATGATCAATAATTTTCGCCATTTTTACGGATACGATTTCTTAAGTATACCGGGTGACAGTTATGTAAAAGGGGAAGTAGGTTTCGATTTTGAGTTTTACAAAAAGAACCATTTTAACTTTTATGCGAATTATGCCAATGTAGGTAATGC
>NZ_DATIDM010000122.1:0-6764 GCF_035456225.1 Flavobacterium sp.
CCTTCAACACTATCTTTAAAGACGAAAATATCTTTTTTGACGTGGAAAGAGGTAAATTCATCATCAGATAAACTAAAATCCCTCAAGGTTTTTGTAACTTTATACTTCAAAATTCATAACGTATGAAAACAAAAACACTACTTGTTTTGGTACTGACTATTTCTTCGACAGTACTGGTCCAGGGACAACTGAAAACCGTTTCTTATGCTGATGGCGATCAAAAATTAGAAGGTTTTTCATTTAGTCCGAAAAAAAACAACCCGAAAAAAGCAGGCGTTTTAATTTTACCTGCTTGGATGGGAATCGACGCACACTCAAAAGAAAGTGCCGAAGCATTATCAAAATTGGGATATTATACCTTTGTAGCTGATATTTATGGAGTCGGTAACAAACCTGCCAATGCACAGGAAGCCGGCAAAAAGGCCGGTCATTTCAAAACGAATTATAAAGAATATCAAAAACGCATTCATTTAGCTTTAGAACAATTAGTAAAATCCGGAGCGAATCCCAATGAAATTGCAGTTATTGGTTATTGTTTCGGAGGTTCGGGTGCTTTAGAGGCAGCAAGAGCTAATATGAGCGTAAAAGGCGTTGTTTCCTTTCACGGAGGTCTGGGACGAGATACTGCCAGATCAATTGAACCCATCAAACCTAAAGTCCTTGTATTGCACGGTGCCGATGATTTTTATGTTTCTGAAAGCGAAATCAAAGCGTTTCAGGACGAAATGCGTACCTCAAAAGCCGATTGGCAAATGGTTTATTATGCTGATGCAGTGCATGCGTTTACCCAAAAAGATGCCGGCAGTGATAAGAGTAAAGGGGTCGCCTATAATGAAAAGGCAGACAAGCGTTCCTGGAAAGCGATGCTTGACTTCTTCGATGAGATTTTTAAATAAAAAAGGGCCCGATATCGGGCCCTTATATATCATAATTCCAGAGATTATTTTTGTTCGTAATCGTAGTTAACCATCCAGTTAATTCCGAATTTATCAGTAAACATTCCGAAATAAGCACCCCAAAACGTTTTGTTTAAAGGCATGCCAACTTTTCCGCCGGCAGAAAGTCCGTTAAAAATTCGGGTTGCCTCTGCTTCACTTTCTGCATTGATAGAAATGGAAATGTTATTTCCCTCTTTAAAATTATCACCAAAACCAGCCGCCGCATCACTCCCCATTAAAACGGTATTCCCGATAGGCAACGAAATATGCATGATTTTTTCTTTTTCTGATTCTGCTATCGGATATTCTGAAGGCATGTCTTTATACTTCCCTGAATAAGGAAAATCACCTCCAAAAACCGATTTGTAAAAATTAAATGCTTCTTCGCATGTTCCGTTAAATGTAATGTACGGATTAACTTGTGTCATATTTTTTGTTTTTAATTAGGTTGATCAGTAACAAATATAAAGAGAAATAACATTTATAAGAAATAACCCATTAGTTTATTTTTGTGTTATTAAAAACAACAAAATTACTTTAACATTTTGAAAACCAAGTGATTACAATATTGTCGTAACTTTGTTTACTGAAATTTCCGAAAACATTGCCCCTCGTCACGGAGTAATAATCTAATTAGTAATTAATTATGAAAAATGGATCTTTCATTAGAAAAATTCTCTTCGTTGGGCTTTTGCTTGTATTTTTTTCATGCGACAAAGACGAATATTCCAACAATAGCCCTGAAGGAACCGCTTCAACAGGAAAAGACATCGTAAACCCTATCATTTATGGCGATGAAGTTGAAGTAGGAAAAGGTACTGTTAAATCATGGATAAGTGTCGATGAATTCGGAAAACCGTTAGAAATAGGAATCGAAATGACTCCAAGCGTACTTGAGAATCTTCCAATCGATTCTGATTTCGAAAAGACTCCCATCATTCCGATTCCGAAAGAGGCATCCGTTTTAACTGCATTTGATCACATCGGACTGAATTGGAACCCAGATAACTATTCTACAATATCCGGTTTTAAAGTTCCTCATTTCAGTGTGTATTTTTATTTGATTTCCGAAAACGAAAGAAAGGGAATTCCTGAATGGTCAGAAGAAACAGATCCCCTCTTCAGTTTCTACCCTCCTAAAAATCATATGCCTGCAGTTTATTCACCAATAGATAAAGCAGAAGGCTCTTTGGCTACAATAGGAAGACATTGGCTCAACCAATATGAAGGTCCCCTAGAAACCCATACTTTACGATTGGGTACTTTTAATGGCCGTTTCGCGTTTGTCAATCCTGTCGTTGCGTTGGATTTTTTAAAAAGTGAAAAAAAAGCAAACGGTTCTATTCCGCAGGGAGTCGAGAATCCATCAAACAATATGCTGCCAAGGGAATATCACATTTACACTAACGAAAAAGGCAATTATTCCATCTCTTTGGGAAATTTTATTAACCGTTAAAATTAAGATTCCGTAAAATGCTTTGCGGAATCTTAATTTTATATTTTCACTACAGGAAATAAGGGAATTTACGGTTGACTCTTTCCACAATGACCCAAAAAGCAACGGCGAACAAGCAAATCAAAACATACTTCAGTAAAATAAAGCCAAAGGTTTTTTGGGGTAAAAATTCATAAACCAAACGAATAGCATAGGGATGACATAAATAAACACCCAATGACATGGTCGAATTAATCTTCAGGTTTGACGGTGATGTGTTTTCTGCGGATATTGAAAACAAAAGCATGCTTAATGGAAGTATCATTATGGAAAAATCCAAAGCACCAATTTTTAAGGTATAGTACCAATAAACCTCCACAAGCAAAAGCAGTAAAAATGGCACAAATAAAAAATCTCTTTTGGTCACGGTTTCACGCCAATGCTCATACAACGTACCCAATACCAAAAAAGGATATCCCATGAAAATGAAATTTCTCGTGGTTCCCATTCCTTCGTAAGCCAACTTCAACGCCGGAAAGTCATTCAGTATATTTGTTTTATAGGCTAACTGATAGGCATATCCTATAAAAAATAAAAGAAGCGCTAAAAGGAATTTTTGCCGAACCGATTTCTCTTTCAGATAATACAATAAAACAACTGCAAAGACAGTAGCCAACAGATACCATAAATGCCAATAACCGAAAACAAGTTTCAAAATCAGATTAGAAGTCGAAAACCATCCTAAATTATAAAACCGGATCATGTCGGGTAAATAAATAAGCTGCCAAACTAAATAGAGAAACAGGATTCTTTTTCCGTATTTAATCAGATACGTCTTGTCATTAATTTTGTTGCGAAGGAAGTAACCGGAAATGATAAAGAATGTCGGCACTCCTATTCGGGTGATTCCGTTTGCTATTTCATAAGATAATATCCCGTCGATTCCTTTTAACCTGGAGAGCGGAAAAATATGCAACGCCACAATCAGAAAGGAAAGTCCTAACTTTAAAATATCGATTGATGGATTGCGACTTGCCATGTTTTATTTTTTCAGTCCGATTTGTCTTTTTGCTTCGCCCACCACGAAAGCGACAGAATTGGCAATATTGTAACTTCTTATTTTATCGGACATCGGAATGGTCAGATGATTTTCAAATTGCTGCATAACCTCCTGACTTAACCCAACGCTTTCTTTCCCGAAAACCAACCAGTCCCCATCCTGAAAATCAGCTTCGAGATAGGATTTATCCGCATGGGAACTCATCAGAAAAACTCGGGACAAATCCGGCACCTGTGCTTTCCATTCAGCCACATTCTGATATTCATGCCAATCCAGGTGTACCCAATAATCCAACCCGGAACGTTTCAGGTTTTTATCGTTTATTTCAAAGCCAAACGGATGAATCAAGTGTAATCTGCTTTGCGTTCCAACACACAAACGACCTATATTTCCGGTATTGTTCGGGATTTCCGGCTCCACTAAAACGATGTTTAACATATTTGGTTATTTATCTTTTGGGGATTTCAAATCTTCTGCAATCTGAAAATCACTGATTTCCAAAACTTCCCCAGCCTTTAAATCATGTAAATCAATTGCTCCTACCCGCACGCGTATCAATCGCAAAGTCGGCAAACCTACCGCTGCGGTCATTTTACGTACTTGCCGAAACTTTCCTTCGGTTAATGTAATCGAAAGCCAACTGGTTGGTCCGTGTCGTTCATCACGTATTCTTCTTCCTTCACCTATATAGTCCGGTAAATTGGTAAGCATTCTCGCTTCGCATTCTTTGGTGGTATAACGAATCCCTTTGAAACCGATCTCTACCCCTTTTTTCAATTGATCGATGGCTTCCTGGGTAACGATTCCGTCTACCTGGGCAAAATATTCTTTTTCCACACTTTTACTTCTCACCAGCTCACTCATCATACCATCAGTAGTAAGCAGTAACAATCCTTCAGAGTCTTCGTCCAAACGACCTATAGCCATCGTTCCATCGGGAAAAGGAAACAGTTCACCTAATTTTTTCTTGGTGCGTTTCTTCTCATAAACAAACTGACTTAAGTAACCATGCGGTTTATGAAGCAAAAAGTGGCGGTGGTTGTTCATAAAGCAAAAATACGGTTTTCATTTTTCTATTAACAAAAGTTCGTAATTTTATGAGATTCCATTTTCAACTATCTGATTTAAAACAACATACCATGAAAACAAACAAAAAGACGACTATTACAGTCAATGCACACGTACATGCCCCTATTGACAAAGTATGGGAATTCTGGACCCTTCCAAAACACATTACAAAGTGGAATAATGCATCTGACGATTGGCATACCCCTAAAGCTACTAATGATTTAAAAGACGGAGGCCAATTCAGTTTCCGGATGGAGGCCAAAGACGGAAGCTCCGGATTTGATTTCGGAGGAATTTACGATAACGTAAAAACCAACGATTCGATTCACTACACCATAGGTGATGGCCGGAAAGTTCACATTTTGTTCGAAGCTTTGGGTATCACAACCGTTATAACAGAAACTTTTGAAGCAGAGGAAGTCAACTCCATAGAACTGCAACTAACCGGCTGGCAAGCGATACTTACTAATTTTAAAAAATATACCGAATCCAATTAATTCTAAAATCACACATCATGAGATCACAGATTTTCGTCAATCTACCGGTAAAAAATCTTGAAAAAGCAATGGGTTTTTATACCAAAATAGGCTTTAAAAACAATCCGCAATTTACTGATGAAACCGCTGCGTGTATGGTTTTCAGTGAGGAAATTTTTGTCATGCTGCTAACCCATCCCAAATTTAAAAACTTCATCGTTAAAGAAATTGCTGATGCATCCAAAACCACGGAAGTCATCAATTCCTTGTCACTTGAAAACGTTGCCAAAATGAATGAGATGGCCGACAAAGCAGTACAGGCAGGTGCAGTTGAATATTCGGAGCCTAAAGATTACGGTTTTATGCAACAGCGCTGTTTTGAAGACCTTGACGGCCATTGCTGGGAAGTTTTCTACATGGATATTACTAAATTCCCTAACCAATAAAAATCTGAAATCATGAAAAATCCTATCTATCCTTGTCTTTGGTTTGGCACAAATGCCAAAGAAGCCGCCGATTTTTACTGTACTGTTTTCAATGATAGCAAAATTACGGCTGAAAATCCGATAGTGGTAACTTTCGAGAGTGCAGGACAAAAATTCATGTGCCTTAACGGAGGAGCTGAATTTCCACTCAATCCTTCTATTTCCTTCTTTGTGGTATGTGAAACCGAAGCCGAAGTTGATAAAGCATGGAATATATTAATTGAAGGAGGCGCTGTACTCATGGCTTTGGATAGTTATGAGTGGAGTAAAAAATACGGTTGGGTTCAGGATAAATTTGGCGTTAGCTGGCAATTGTCTTTCGGCAAACTAACGGATGTGGGACAGAAATTTACTCCAACACTTATGTTTACTGAAAGCGTGCATGGTAAATCAGAAGAAGCTATCAATTTCTACACCTCCATATTTAAAAACTCCGACATTGTCGGCATATTACGCTATACGGAAGATGATCATGATGTGACCGGAACTATAAAACACGCGCAATTCAAACTCAACAATAATGTTTTCATGGCGATGGACAGCGCATTGGCAAAAGGATTCGGATTTAATGAAGCTATCTCCTTCGTTGTGGAATGTGAAGACCAGGCGGAAATTGATTTCTTTTGGGAAAAGCTTACGGATGGCGGAAAGGAAAGCATGTGTGGCTGGTTAGCTGACAAATATGGGGTTTCCTGGCAAATCATTCCTGAAATTTTAAACGAATTAATGAGTAATCCCGAAAAATCACAAAAAGTTGTAGAAGCCTTTTTGAAAATGAAAAAATTCGATATTGCCACATTGCTTAACGTATGATTTCTTTTCTTAAAAAATTACAACAATCATGATTATTTATATTTTTTTTACTTAAAGAAGTAAATTCTTACTTTATTTTTTTCTTTTTAAGAAAAAAAACACTACTTTAGTTACCGATTTAACATTTTAACTAAATAGGAAACATATGAATAAGCAGACCTTTTTAGAGAATTTAAGACAGCCTTCTAGGTTCATCGTTTTACTAATATTATTTTTAACATGTTCCTCTTTTAATCATTCCAGTCATAGTTCATCAAAAAGACCCTCTAAAGAACTGGCATTCGTTTCGTCTGAATCAAATATTAAAAAGAGGCCAATACAAATAGTAAACACATCCTATTTAGGTTCGGACTTTCGAAGAAGATTGGCTTCAAATACACATCTTTTGATGGCCACATCATCTGAAACAGGAAAAAATTATACCGTTGCCCCAAGTGAAGTCAACTTAAACAATAAAAAGTACTTCATTTGGGGCAACGTCATTTTCCT
>NZ_DATIDM010000123.1:0-10282 GCF_035456225.1 Flavobacterium sp.
TTATTCACAATGGTTTTTCCTTTAAGCTCTTCATGATTCCTAATGGTAACAAAACCATTTTCCTCGGTTCCTAAATCCACTTCCTGCATTTTATAGGAACGCTTTTCTGTAACCACAAATACAAACTTTTTACCTTCAAAAGTTACTATACTTTGTTCCGGAAGGGAATTGTCAACAGAATTTATGGTTTCAACATCTGCGTTCATATACAAACCCGGAAGTAGTTCTTTTGCATAATTCGTAAAAGAACAATGAATTTCTGTCAGACCGTTCGTCGAAATACCGCTGCTGATAAGCATGATTCTCGCCTTGTATTTTTTGTCCGGTTGAGCGTTACTGTAAGCTGTAACCGATTGTCCGATCTTTAGGGAATTCACATCACTTTCATACACTTTCAGGTTCAGATGGATATCCGATGGGTTGATTAATTCAAACAGTACATCAGAAGGCGTAACGTACTTACCTACATTCACATTTACTTTACTCACAAAACCGTTAATCGGACTCAAAACCGAAATACTGTTGGAAATTTTGGACGCAGTTAATGTATTCGGATTAATATTGATAAGTTTCAGCTGCTCTCCCAAAGCATTCATGGCAACCTGCTGATTGGTCATCTCGGTTTGTGCCTGTTGCATCACTTTGTCGCTGGCCGCCTGACTTTGGCTTAAATCCCTTTGCCGGTTATAATCTAAAAGAGCATAACTGTATTTTGATTTTGCCTGCAGATAATTCTGTTGCAACTGAGCGTATTCCGGGTTTTCCATTGTTGCAATTACCTGTCCTTTTCGAATTGACATCCCCGGAAGAAGTTTGGTGTGTTTCAGATAACCTCCCAAGGGAACGCTAACCGAAATCATATTTTGTGGCGGTACATCAATTTTCCCGTTTAACTTTAAAACCGATGCTATATTTTTCTCAGACAATTTAGTAAAAGTCAATTCGGCGTTTTTTAATTGAGCATCGGTCAGGACCACTGTGTTTTCATCTGCTTTCGGTTCCGATTGTGGTTCCGATTGTGGTTCCGTTTTGCAATGCACTAAAAAAATCGGCAAACACAAAAGTAAAACGCACTTAAAGCCTTGATAAATAATTGATTTCATATTTTCAACAGAAGATGTATGTTTCATCTGATTTTAATTTAAATTAAGATAATTGATTTTAACAATACTTTCATTCAGCGCCCAAACCGCATCAACATAATTGTTCTGAATCGTCAGGGCCTGATTGACAAGCACAACGAAATCAAGATAATTGATCTCACCGTCAGCAAATTGCAGTTGCGCGGTTTTAAGTATGATTTCCGTATTTTTCAATCCTGTAGCCTGGTAATATTTTACGATTTCAAGATTGCTTTGGTATAATGAAAGAAGCTTACTGCGCTCTGTTTGCAGGGCCATATGAGTTGTTTGAAATTCCTGTTCGGCAATCTGTTCGGCAATTTTTGCAGTTTTCACCCGGGCACGCTGACCGAAAGTAAGAAAAGGCACTGATACACCGGCCTGGACGGCATTAAAACGATTGCCGGAAGTATAATTAACTCCATCCGGTCCAACTCCATTAAAACTGGCATTGTAATACCCGAGCACTACTGAAGGTAAAAGCTTGGCCTGCTCCACTTTAGTTTGTTTTTCTGCAATCTGTTTCTGATGCTCTACCTTAAGCAAATATGGGTTCTGCGAAATATCTTCCGTAGTTTCAGATAAAGTCAGAATCTGCTTTGGAGCATCCGGAACATATTGTTTCTCCGTATTAAGCAACAACTGAAACTCAAGTGAAGTCATTGTTATTTCCTGCCGAATCTGTTTCAGCCTAATCATTATCTCACTTTTTTGGTTTTCTGCCGTAGTTTTTTCCAGCACATTGCTTTCTCCTTTTCGCAAACGAAGTTCGGATTTTGCATAAAAATTACTGTACAGTGTGTCTGCTTTTTGTAAAAGTTGTTCTTTCTGTTGAAGATAAGCCAAAGCGTAAAAGGCTTGGGTAACCATTTTTTTAAGTTCATACTCCTTCAAAGAAACACTCAAAACACTTTGTTTCCATTCCTCTGTATTAAACTGCTTTTGCCTGCTGTAAAGTGTTGGAAACGCGAAACTTTGTGTAATGCCAAACCTTGTATCATTGTAAGCACTGTTGATCTGCCCGTAATCTGCTGTAAGATTGGTTTGGGGCAAATCTGCTGCAGTTTCGATTGTAGCTTTGGCATATTCTGATTTCATTTTTTCATTTTTCAGTTTATGATTATTCTCCAAAGCGGTCGCTATAGCCTTCTCCAGACTGATTTTTGTCTGTGCATTCGCCGACACTCCTGATATCATCATCAGTATAAGGATAACAGGTAATTTTTTTCTCAAGATATTCATGGAAATTCCTTTTTCAAATTGAATATATAAAAGAGGTAATACAAAAAGCGTTAAGAAAGTGGCAACAAGTAAACCTCCAATTACTACAGTTGCCAGCGGTCGTTGTACTTCGGCTCCGGCTCCATTGCTTAAAGCCATAGGCATAAAACCTAAAGAAGCTACAAATGCCGTCATTAAAACGGGACGTAAACGTTTTCTAGTACCTTCCACTACAATTCGTGTCAAATTGGTCATTCCCGTTTTTTTGAGTCGGTTGAATTCGGCAATCAGTACAATTCCATTCAAAACCGAAACACCGAAAAGAGCAATAAAACCAATACCGGCACTAATACTAAATGGCATGCCTCGAAGAACCAAGAAGAAGACACCTCCAATAGCGGATAAAGGAATTGCAGAATATATCAGTAAACTTTCTTTAATCGAATTAAATGCAAAAAAGAGTAAAAGGAAAATTAATACTAAAGAAACAGGAACGGCAATTAGTAAACGCTCTTTTGCCTGATTCAGATTTTCAAACGATCCGCCATATGTGATGGAATATCCTACAGGCAATTTGATCTGACTGGCAACTTTCTTCTGTAATTCCTCCACTATACTTTGTACATCGCGGTCTTTTACATTAAAACCTACGATAATTCTTCTTTGAGCATTTTCCCTTTGAATTTGATTGGGCCCGTCTTTGATTTCCACATCGGCTAATTGCTCCAATGGAATCTGTTCTCCGGAATCCGTCGGAATAAGAAGTTGTTGAATATCATTGACATTTTTTCTGTTATCATCTGTCAGACGTACTACCATATCGAAATGTTTTTCCCCTTCATACACCAAACCGGCAGTTTGTCCCGCAAAGGCAGTATTTACCACGCGATTTATATCCGAAATTGACAAACCGTACTGCGCAATTACAGGTCTGTTATATTGAATTATTACCTGCGGCATTCCTGTTACAGGTTCAATGTAAAGATTTTGAGCACCCTGAACCCCATTGACTATCTTACCGATTTTAGCGGCTGTAGAAGCAAGTGTATCCAGATGTTCACCAAATACTTTTACCACAACATCCTGACGGGCACCTGTCATCAGCTCATTGAAACGCATTTGTACCGGATATTGAAAACCAACAGTAATTCCGGGAACATCTTCCAACGCCTTACTCATCTTTTCGGAAAGCTCGGGGAATGATTTTGCGGATGTCCAATCAATTTTATCTTTGAGTACCACGATCATGTCGCTGGCGTCCATTGGCATTGGATCGGTCGGAACTTCTCCGCTGCCTATTTTGGTTACCACTTTCTCTACTTCCGGAAAACGACTTTTCAATATATGTGCTGCTTTTTGAGTACTTTCAATTGTAGTGGTTAGACTGCTTCCTTTTAAAACCCTTGTTTCTACAGCAAAATCACCTTCTTCCAAGGTTGGGATGAACTCTCCTCCCATTCGGGACAACGTAAAAACAGCTCCAGCAAAAAGAATTAAAACCGTTACCAACACAAACTTAGGCTGCTTTAAAATTCTAACCTGCAATTTTTGAAATGAAACTTCCACTCTTGTCATTATGCGATCGGAAAAATTAGGCCCCTGGTTAATTTTTCGACTTAATACATAAGAACTCATCATGGGTATATAAGTCAGCGATAACAAAAATGCTCCCAGCAAGGCAAAAGCAACGGTTTCCGCCATTGGTTTAAACATTTTTCCTTCGATACCCTGCAATGTTAAGATCGGTAAATAAACTATCAATATAATCATCTGCCCAAAAACTGCGCTGTTCATCATGATACTGGCTGAACCTATGACCGTGGTGTCCATTTCATTTTTAGACAGGTCAGTCATCTTGCGATATTTCGCATTATGCGACAAATGGTGCATGACAGATTCTACAATGATAACAGCACCGTCGATGATTAAACCGAAATCCAGCGCACCAAGACTCATCAGATTTCCGCTTACGCCAAAAAGATTCATCATACAAATGGCAAACAACATCGATAACGGAATCACGGAAGCTACAAGCAGGCCGGCACGAAGATTTCCTAAAAACAAAACCAGGACCAATACAACAATTAAGGCTCCTTCCAATAAATTAGTCTGTACCGTTCCGATGGCATTGTTAACCATTTTGGTACGGTCTAAAAAAGGCTCAATAACTACACCTTTGGGTAAGGTTTTCTGTATTTTAGCGATTTGCTCTTTTACATTTTTGATTACATGGTTACTGTTGGCGCCTTTAAGCATCATGACCACGGCACCGGCCACTTCCCCTTCATCGTTATAGCACATGGCTCCGTAACGTGTGGCGTAGCCCGTCCGCACTTCGGCTATGTCCCTTATAAAAAGAGGCGTTTCAATGTCTTTTACTTGAATCGCGATGTTTTTTATATCATCTACACTTCCGATTAGCCCTTCGCTTCGAATGTATAAAACGGTTGGTCCTTTCTCTATATATGCCCCTCCCGTATTTTGGTTATTACCTTCAAGAGCATCAAAAACATCATTAATCGTTACCCCGTGGGCACTTAGTTTATCAGAGCTGACCGCAATTTCAAACTGCTTCAATTTTCCGCCGAAACTACTCACCTCGGCAACGCCTTTTACACTAAGTAACTGCCGACGGACAATCCAATCCTGAATTGTTCGAAGCTCTGTTAAGCTGAATTGTTTCTCGTATCCTTTTTCCGGTCGGATAACATACTGATAGATTTCTCCCAACCCGGTTGAAATCGGTCCTAATTCCGGAGCTCCTATTCCTTTTGGAATCCTGTCCTGAACCTGTTTAATGCGTTCAGCTACCTGCTGCCTTGCCCAGTAAATATCGATATCGTCATCGAAAACAATAGTAACCAAAGACAACCCGAAACGGGAGAAACTTCGAACCTGAGAAGTCCCGGCTATATTACTAACGGATTGTTCTACCGGAAAAGTCACTAATCTTTCAATATCATTTGCCCCGAAAGAAGGTGCAATAGTGATGACCTGAACCTGATTATTAGTAATATCCGGAACCGCATCAATTGGTAATCTGGTGGTTTGATAAATGCCTATAATAACTAAGGCAACTATCATTAAACCTACAATGAGTTTATTCCTTACAGAAAACTCTATAATTTTAGTAAGCATAAATCTTATGTTAATTTAAATTTTTAAAAAACAGAAAATCAATCAAAAACTGATTTTCATTTAAAACAATAAATTAGCAAGATTTCGGGGGCTGCCAAATATTTGAAAGATAGGTTGATGTAAAAATAAAACCTTCATACATAAGGCTTTGTTTTTCTTCAACAAAGATAGCATTACTTATTAAAAAAACTTCGCTATCATCATCGGAAAGGAGTGCGATATCATACACACTATTTTGAGAAAATGTTTTGAAGGGAAGTTGCATGTCGCGATCCAAATCTTTATCATAATCGCTGCTTTTAGAATAATGCAGGCATAAGAAATCCCAAAAATCAATGTTTGGGCTGTCTTCTCTGTGTTCAGTAAAATGTTCTATTAAAACAGGAAATTTCAGTAGTTCCCTCAATTGGGTAGTTCCAAGAAGATATAGTGAAAGAAGTAATATAACTACTGATTTTTTCATTACTCAAATTTAGCAAGAATATTGTTCCAATTACATGACTTAAGACATTTTAAGCAAAATTTAATGAAGTATTTTGCCCACATTTACAATCATAATCCTTCTTAAGCAGAACTTTTTTAATATTAATTTACATTTTTTTGCAAAAAGACATTTTTTTAGAATAATTTTGAATCACCAAAAGTTTATGTCTCCTGTTTAGTTTTTTTATAAAGATTATTAGGAAACAGAATTAGTGAAAAACAATTAAAAAACATTGCCAACACATATTTTACCATAAAAATATGAATAAACCACTCAAAGTAGGCGTTTTAGGTGCGGGTCACCTTGGAAAAATACATTTACGATTACTCAATCAGTCTGAAAAATATGAATTAGTAGGCTTTTACGATGAAAATCAGGAATACGCCGAAAAAATTGCTGCCGAATTTGGTTATAAACGATTCGATACCATAGCAAAATTAATCCACGCCGTAGACGTTGTTGATATTGTAACACCTACCCTTTCCCACTATAAATGCGCCAAAGTCGCCATCAAATCAGGAAAACACGTTTTTATTGAAAAACCGATTTCCACTACTGTAGAAGAGGCCGAAGAGATTATAGCTTTAGCCAAAGAATATAATGTTAAAGGTCAGGTTGGTCATGTGGAACGTTTCAATCCGGCGTTTAAGGCTGTGAAAGATAAAATTGAAAATCCGATGTTTATCGAAACGCACCGATTGGCTGAATTCAATCCGAGAGGTACTGATGTTCCGGTAGTTCTGGATTTGATGATACACGACATTGATGCTATTTTAAGCGTTGTCAATTCAAAAGTGGCAACTGTGAGTGCAAGCGGTGTTTCTGTAATAAGTGATTCTCCAGACATTTCTAATGCAAGAATTGAGTTTGAAAACGGTTGTGTGGCCAATATCACGTCCAGCCGAATTTCAATGAAAAACATGCGTAAATCACGTTTTTTCCAAAAAGATGCTTACATCTCTGTAGACTATCTTGACAAAGTATGTGAAGTCGTTAAAATGAAAGATGCACCTGATGTTCCGGGTGATTTCGACATGATTTTACAGAATGCGGAAGGCATTAAAAAACAAATCTATTACGATAATCCGTCAATTGAACAAAACAATGCTATTTTAGACGAACTGGAAACTTTCGCAGATGCAATCAATAACAATACGACCCCTGTAGTAACGCTGGAACAGGCTACCGAAGCACTACGTGTTGCCTATCAGATTATCGACTGCATGGAAAAAAAATAAAAAAATCAACCGCAGATTCACGGATTAAAAAATCAGTGTTAATCAGGGTAAAAAAATCTTTAAAATTTCTTAAATCTTAAAATACAAAATGAAAAACATAGCTGTAATCGGATCAGGAACCATGGGCAACGGAATAGCTCACACTTTTGCACAATCAGGTTTCACCGTAAAATTGATTGATATTTCAGAAAAAGCCCTGGAAAAAGGAATGGCAACAATAGCTGCTAACCTTGACCGTATGGTTGCAAAAGGTTCTATTACCGAAGAAGATAAACACAAAACTATCGGAAACATCATCACATATACTGATGTAAAAGACGGTGTTGTAGGTTGTGATTTAGTAGTGGAAGCTGCTACAGAAAATGTTGTATTAAAATTAAACATCTTCAAACAATTAAGCGAAGTTTGTGATCATAACGCAATTTTAGCTACCAATACATCTTCAATTTCAATTACGCAAATTGCTGCACAGGTAGTTCATCCTGAAAGAGTTATCGGAATGCACTTTATGAATCCGGTGCCTATTATGAAATTGGTTGAAATCATCCGCGGTTATAACACTTCTGATGAAGTTACTAAAATCATCATGGATCTTTCCGTTAAATTAGGTAAAGTTCCAACCGAAGTAAATGACTACCCTGGATTCGTTGCTAACCGTATTTTAATGCCGATGATTAACGAATCTATCGAAACATTATACAATGGCGTTGCTGGTGTTCAGGAAATCGATACGGTTATGAAATTAGGTATGGCACACCCAATGGGACCACTTCAATTAGCTGATTTTATCGGACTTGACGTATGTTTGTCCATCTTAAACGTAATGTACGACGGATTCAAAAACCCTAAATATGCACCATGTCCGTTATTGGTAAATATGGTAATGGCAGGAAAACTTGGAGTAAAATCCGGAGAAGGTTTCTACGATTATTCCGAAAGCAAAAAAGCAGAGAAAGTTTCTAAACAATTTGCATAAAAGTCACAGTTTTCAGTCGCAGTTTTCAGAGTTTTGAATACTGCGACTGGGACTGTAAACTAAAAATATGGCCAAAATAATTCCTTTCAAGGCAGTCCGTCCTACACCTGATAAAGTCAGTCTTATAACTTCACGATCTTACGATGATTATGGAGCAGCCGAACTTGCAGCCCAGCTTGAGTTTAACCCGTTTTCTTTCCTGCACATTCTTAATCCGGCGTATGTAAACCAACAGAAGTTAGGTTGGGAAAAGCGTTTTAAATTGGTTGAGCACAAATACCTGGATTTTAAGAATGAAGGAATTTTGATTCAGGAAGAAAGCCCGGTGTTTTATGTCTATGAAATTCATTCAAACCGACATACATTTACAGGTATTTTAGCCGGAACCTCTGTGGAAGATTACCAAAAGAATATTATCAGAAAACATGAGGACACACTTCAGTACCGTGTGGATTTATTTAAGGATTATTTACACGAAACCGGTTTTAATACCGAACCGGTCTTAATAACATATAAAGACAATCCGATACTTTCCGAGTGGATTGCTAACAAGAAAAAATCACGCCCTGTTTACGAATTTTCGACCACCAACAAGGAAAAACATATTCTTTGGTCGGTTTCTGATTTGGATGAAATCAATTGGCTGGAGAAACAATTCTCGGAAATTGGTACGTTGTACATCGCAGATGGTCACCACCGTTCTGCTTCATCTGAATTACTGTACGAAGAAAATAAGGCGTCCGGAAACGAAAACCTGAATTATTTCATGAGTTTCCTTATTCCGGATTCGAATGTTAAGATTTACGAATACAATCGGGTAATAAGCGATTTAAACGGTCACTCGAAAGACGATTTCATTAAAGAAATTGCTAAAAACTTCATCATAAAAACCAAAAAACAAGAGTTGTGGAAACCGAAACACAAGTTTGAATTCGGAATGTACCTTGATGGTGAATTTTACGCTTTACGATTGAAAGAAGAACAATTTTCATTTAAAAATGTTCTTGAACGATTAGATGCACAAATTTTATACGATACCATCTTACAACCCGTTTTAGGACTTGGCGATTTACGAACCGATGAGCGCATCGCCTATGTTCCCGGAACAAAATCAATTACTTCAATAAAGGATATGGTTGACAGCGGGGAACACAAAGTAGGTTTCATGCTCTACCCTATCAATATTGAGGAAATTAAAGCCATAGCTGATCTAAACATGATTATGCCTCCAAAAAGCACTTATATAGAACCTAAATTCAGAAGTGGTTTGGTGGTGTATGAGTTGTGATTTTTTCAGAAAATAGAATAAAGAGTAAAGAAAAAAGATTTTTCATATTGAAAAAAGAAGAATTTCGTTGATATCAGGTTTTGAGTTTTTTTCCCTTTCTTTACTAATTTTGTAAGGAGATTTATTTGAAATCTATTATTAATTCCTGATTTTAAACAATTACCATGTCAATTCAATCCAATCTTCAGCATATAAATTCCACATTACCAGCCGATGTAACTTTGGTAGCCGTTTCTAAAACCAAACCGGTTAGTGATTTGATGGAAGCTTACGAAGCCGGTCAGCGCATTTTCGGAGAAAATAAAGTTCAGGAAATGACTGAAAAGTGGCAACAAATGCCAAAAGACATTCAGTGGCACATGATTGGCCATGTCCAAACGAATAAGGTGAAATACATGGTCCCTTTTGTAAAACTGATTCATGGAGTGGACAGCTTTAAATTATTGAAAGAAATTGACAGACAAGGCAAACGATACAGAAAAACAATCAACTGTCTGCTTCAGGTTTATATTGCCGAAGAAGAAACCAAATTCGGATTAAGCGAAAATGAAATTGATGAAATTCTGAATTCAGAAGAGTTTAAAAATTTTCAGAACATTAGAATCGTTGGTTTGATGGGAATGGCAACGTTCACAGAGAACCAGGAACAAATCAAAAAAGAGTTTCAGCATCTTAAACAGATTTTCGACAAATACAAAGAGTTTTCAGCTTTCAACTTTAACCTTTCCATTCTGTCCATGGGAATGTCAGGTGATTATGAACTCGCAATTAAATGCGGGAGTAATATGGTTCGGATTGGAAGTAGTATATTTGGAG